>FUZM01000001.1:337308-674617 GCA_900167925.1 Bacteroidales bacterium WCE2008 | reverse complement strand
ATCTACTTTATTTTGCTCGTCTGTAATACTGTGTCCCGACAGCATATTTCCCTGGGAACGAGAATGACTTCTCATATCCGCGGACTGATGCGGCATGAACCTTTGAAGGATTCTTTGCGTATACTCCGGATCCGACCTTTCTGAACACGCCGGATGAGGCTTTGCTGAGACTTCCCGGCAGTTTTGCGTGAGGATATGATGTAAGGCTATAGAGCTTACCTTCTTCTGTCATTCCGACGACTCCGAAGGAAACAATTTCCTCATGGTATGTCTGGCCGCTATATACGGCATCATATTCATCACCCTCGAAAGTAGCGGACTTCCCGTCTGAAGAAAGCTTTCCGATCACAAGGCGGTAATTCTTGTCAGGATTACCGTACTCGTAATATTTTCCGCTGTCGACAGCTAACACATACAGGTCCACAACTTCCCCGTTCGAGAGTTCTATTCCCGTATCCAGAAGCTGGGTACCGTTAATCTCGATAGCGCCTGTAGCAGAATCGTAGACTGCTTCATATACATACTCCTGGGCAAAACCGCTGACGTTGTATGTAGAGTTGGCTGCCTTCTGGGTGATTGAGATGCTGTAGTTGTTGGTACCGTCGGAATAGGTCCAGTTTCCGAGCCAGCCGGCATAACCCTTATTGCTGCCCGGGTCGGTGCCAGGATCGGTTCCAGGATCGTCACCGGTTCCGGTTCCGTCAACCTGAGTCAGCTGCCTGATTGTCTGGTCGAACGGAGTGAAGTCATCGTTGACAAACATGCTGCCTTCTTCAGCAGTCAGCACATGACGCATTCCAATAAGAGGGAAATCACCCTCAAGGCCTTCGAGCTTAAGGACATCACCCTCCATCGTGGCAGTATTGTTATCACCATATTTCAAAGTAACGATATCATAATCGCCAGTGACATAATAGTATTTGCCGGTATATTCGATCACGCCATATAAGTCGAGAGAGCACTCTGTACCATCGTTGAGAGTGATTGATGCAATACCTGTCTGGACATGGATTACCAGATTTCCGGTAGCGGAATCGAACTGGGCGTCGATAGGGAATGAAGAGCCGTCAGTCATCAGTGCTGCAATATTATCAATACCGTCGATCTTGTAAGAGTAGTTCTCGACATTCTTGGTGATAGTCCAGGTATCAGTCTCGCCACCGCGCTGAACAGCCCATGTTCCGAGCCACTTCTCATAAGGAGTACGGAGATCAGGGCCCTCTACCTTAAAGGTAACGACATTGTATTCCCCTGTAAGTTCAGATTTAGAAGAATTGTAGCCGAGAACGACAGCATAATTCTCTCCGCCGGACAGATTGCTCAGTTCGACAGTCTTGTCGCCAGAATAGACAGCGATCTCGCCGTCAGCTATAGCACTGGCAATATCAGAATCAGACTCGGTAAGATATTCTGCCACACTGGCGAAACCACCCTGAGCCAGTTTAGAAGCGGGAACAGCTGTTACAGCATACTCTCCGCTGACTCCGGCGACTCCGACCTTGTAGATATCATTGTCGGAACCGAGGTACGAGATATTCCATGAATTATTCACGGAGTATTCTTTCATCTCTTTTCTCTGCTTTACGACGAAAGAGCCGGACTCGAGACCGAGGGTCCATTCGATAGTTGCGCTACGTGGGCGTTCGGTCTTGTTTTCTCCGACATGGACACGGAGAATCCTGGCTCCCTCAGCACCTGTTGCATTATCAAAACGAATCCACTTCGCATCGGTCGAGGCAGAAATGAAATCATTATACTCATATTCCAGCTCGACAAACTGTCCGAGATAGCTGACAGATATATCGTCGAATTCGACGTCAGAAGAGATGTAGCCAAGCTGGTTGATCACTATGGAAGCGCCGTCCTTACCGTTGGATACAGAAAGTTCGGCATATCTGCCCTGAAGGGATGAGTTCTTCTCGGCTGCAACCTTTACGCGATTTCCATCTTTGCTGACAGAAACCCAGTCATGGCTTACCGAAACGATAAAATCCACATCAGAGTCTACAAGGAAACTCGACTCACCGCCTTTAGCCGGAAGCTGGATATCCTTGCTGTTTATTACAATTGTAGGAGCCCCTTTCTCGTCTATCTCGTTTTCGCCGCTGCAGGAAGCAAGCGAGAAAACAGACAGGGCGACCATCAATATTCCGAATAACTTTTTCATAAGCGTCTAAAACTGTTTAAATGTGATACCCTCAGACGTTATACTATGCTCTTCAGCATTGTAGGAGAACTCGGAGAATGTCGTTCCGTTATACCAGAAAGGATGCTGAAGCAACAAGCTGTTCTCAGTATAGATATACGGAATTTCTTCAAGCTCTGTATCTTCAGCGCCAAGTCTGCCTATATAAAGGAATCTGTTCCTGAGATCGAAATAGATGACGACATCGCCATTACCTACCTTGCCGGCGACCTGAGTAAGATTGAAGCTTTGGGCGAAAGACTTGATCTTATTGAGATAGCTGGCAGGAGACTCCTTCAGCGGGATCAGAATCTGCTGTTCGTAAGCTCTTCTTCCGATAAGAGTGATCTTATCTTCGGAATAGTTCTCTATAGTGAATTCAAAGTCACCGCCTCTTCCCTGATAATAAGAATGAGAAGGTGCCGCATAAGTATGAAGGACTTTGTTATATGTATCGAAAATCAGGGATGGAGCTGAAGTTACCGCAACCTTGTAAAATGATTTGGCGGTGACGCTCGGAGCGTCTTCGCTCGATGCGGTTACTTCGTTGTCAGTAAAAGATACTGTGAATACGCGTGATGTAGCGTAGGCTCCGCCACTGAAATAATACATTGCCCAGCCATTTTCCGCACCTGTTATAAGACTACGGAAGCCATCCAGATACTGGGCCTGGCGCTCTGTGAGAGACCCGTCAAAAACGGAGTCCTGATCCTTCTGGCAGGAAGGAAGAGAAACCAGCGATACCGCTACTGCGGCTAATGAAATGAAAAATCTGTTGTTCATATTTCCTCCTGTTAGATTGAAAGATCCGTCAGATTGACACGTCCGTCGACGACATCGTCGAACCTGCGGTTGACCACATCTCTAAGCTCATCGACATCGATACCCCATGACGAGGACATATAATCTCTTACGATAATGAATTTGGCAAGGATAAGACTTTTGCCTTCATCCCCTGCTTTAGACAGCTCTTTCTGCCACCAGGCTTCATCATGAGTGATATACTCGGAGAGAAGCTCGGCGAAATCCTCGCGATCCTCTTTCTGGGCGTATTTTGTAATATAACCTCTCTGACGGTATTTTGAATCAGATTCCGACCATGAATCAGCCTGATACGTAGATGCCGTTATCTCCTTGAAAGACTCAGAATAACCCTTGGTCTGGTTGAGGATATGGGTGAACTCATGATGGATAGTCTTGATGTAATACTCACTGAGCTCCTTCTTCAAACCACTGCCCGAGAAACTTGCGAATTTCCCCGGAAGGAGATTAACGCCTGAAAGCATAATCTTTTTTCCGCCCTCCGCAGTACCGAGGATGATATTTCCATTGTTGTCGTACTCCCACTCTCCGATAAGGAAGAACATTTTAGGGAAATAAGCCTTGGTGAAATCCACGCCGGCAACTTCGTTGTAAGTATCGATACAAAGATATTGTACAAGATGAGCATACATGATTGAAGCATCATAATCCGCAGGGATCGTCATTCTGTACATATCACTCTCATTGAGATCATACCGATAACGGAATTCGATATTATATGGCTTGAGGAAATTGTAATCAAGCCAGAGGTCGAAAGCATTCTTTTCGACACTTGGCGCAGAAATGACGCTGTCCGGACTGAGTTTTTTCTCGGTGCAGGATACGGTCACAAGTGAGACAGCTGCGACAAATGCAATTAATATATTTTTCTTTTTCATAACAATTCCGGATTTGAATTAACGAAATCTTATGGACGAGGGTTTCCCTCCAGACCAGCAAGAATCACTTCCTGAGGGAGCTGGACAGCTCTACGCGGATCGTCTACCTTAAGGACATCGTCAAGCCTTGCAGGAGAATAACCGACAGGGCTGGCCGAATCTGACTTAAGGGTCCTTCTCCAGATTTCGATACCATAACGCTTGATGTCAAACCATCTGAGGCCCTGGGCAAGGTTCTCGATTCTCTTGAACTGGAGAACGCACTGAAGCATAGGCTCGGCATAAGGATCGGAAGGAATCTCGAACTTAGGATGCAGCTGCTTCTTGATATTGTTCTGAAGCTTACGTGTTGACGGATCGAAGTTATCCCATCTTGCATAAGGTGTAGCATCATAGAATGACTTGATCATATCCGGAGTAAGATCCTTATTGAAGTAACTTGGATTCAGAATATTATGAACCCAGATATTGAGGTCCTCACAAGCACGCTCATAATCTCCTGTAAGGATATAAGCCTCGGCTCTGTTAAGCAGGGTCTCGTCTGTAGTGAACGCCGGATAAACGATGTGAGGATAACCTATATGGTTGACCGGGTCGGTGTACTCGAATAAGTAAGGTATCTTGAACAAAGCGACTCGGGAGAAATTACCACCGACATAAGATGCGGCAGGATCATAATAGTACCTTGCGGCTCCGCCGGAACCTACAGATGTATTGCCCCATACGTTCTTGGCAAAACAGGTTTCAGTTGCTCCGAGATAAATGGTATGAGAGTACTTAGGATAGTATGCGGAGAAACCGAAATAAACACCAAATTCAGACATACCGGTCAAAAGAAGAAGGTTGCTCTTCTTGGACTCGTTTATGAAATCAAGAGTCTTGACATCCCTGCTATCCGCAAGGGTGGATCTGTACTGCCAGTCTCTGAGGACAGAGGCCGGATAATCGCCAAGACATTTATTGGCATAGTCGATGGCAAGGTCCCACTTTTCGTAGAACAGGTAGAAACGGGAAGCGAATGCATAAGCCGCGCTTGGGGTAAAATGGTACTTAGGCACGTCATAATATGCGTCGCTCACATAAGGAAGGGCGGCAAGAATATCCTCTTCGATATGCTCATACACTTCCTTGACTGTCCCACGCTCATATTTCGGATTAAGCGTAGTCTCGGATTTTGTCATATAAGGTATGCCAAGATCAGAACCGCTTGTCTTCGAGTTGTAGTTCTGACAGAAGATATTGACAAGCATGAAATGAGCGTATGCCCTGCAAAGCAAAGCCTCGGCCATCTCAGCCTGCAGACCAGCCTCCGGACCACCGAGATCATTGATTTTGGCGATAGCGGAATTAGCGGTAGCAATGCATTTGTAGCAGTTGTCCCAGTAATCCTTAGGAGAATCATTATCTTCATCTCCAACCTCGTCGCGCCAATAATAAAGCTGTTCCGTCAGTCTTGTAGAACCGGAGATATTGTCTCCGAGATTCTCTACATTATCAGACATAAACTCCGTTATAGTCAGATAAGAAATGTAAGGGTATGCCGAGACAAGAAGGTCCTGGACCTCTTCCTGAGTATCTACAACGGCTCTCTTATCAGGAGTGACATCAAGAAAAGCGTCGCATGAAGTAAATGCCGCTACGGCAAGAACTGAAGCAAATATATTTATAATTCTATTTTTCATCTTTTTCATCCTCCAGATTAAAAACCGATTCTTAAGGTGAGGGTAAACTGCTTAGGAAGTGGGACAGCCACACCACCGGTATTGAAGAATTCAGGGTCCTGGCCATTCAGCTTCTTATCAGCATAGATAAGGAAAAGATTGGTCGCCTGAAGCTTCAGACCAAGGTTGCTGACGTTAAGAGTTTCTGCAACCTTCTTAGGGAAGTCATAGGAAAGAGATATCTCCTTCATACGGATGAAGTCACCCTTGGCTATACGCTCGGTAGAATAGTTGTATGCATTGTATGCATAGCTGAGCCTTGAATTAGAATTAGCCTCGTAGTAATGGTTCATCCATCTGCTGGATATGACAGGGATGTTAGTTATGTTCTCATCACCCGGGACAGCCCAACGGTCTGCGAATTCCTTTGGCATGGCGACAAGATCAGTATACTCGTCAGAGAATACAGGATCGAGACGGATGACATTACCGAACGAGAATGTGACGAATACGTTGAGTTTGAAATTCTTATAAGTGAAGATATTTCCCAGGGAACCCACATCAGTAGGATCCACGCTACCTGAATAAACGAGGTTCTCAAGAGATTTGGAGTCACGGGTCTGGAAATAGATATCAGAGATAGTGACATCACCGTCCTCATTGATGAAAGTAGGAAGTCCCTCGGAATTAAGTCCCATGAACTTGATCGAGAACAGGCTTCGTACCGGGTAGCCCTCTCTTGCGAAACCAGTACCTGAAATAAGATCCATCATACGGGACTTGTTCTCAAGTTCGGTGATCTTGTTATGAGAATGGGAGAAGACCAGGTTGGTCGTCCAACTGAAATCTTTATTCTTTATGTTGGTAGTGGTGAGAGACAACTCATAACCATCGGACTTCATCGAAGCGACGTTACCGTACTTTTCGATCTGACCACCGATACCCTGAGTGATGACAGGTCCGATAAGGTCATAGTTGTTACGGGTATACCAGTCTGCGGCAAAGTTGATTCTATTGTCGAGGAAACCAGTCTCGATACCGATATTGAACTCGTGCTTCTTCTCATAAGTAAGCTCTTCGTTGGCAAGATCGACAATATAGAGAGCGCTCTCTTTGGTAGAGGCGGACGGTCTCCAAGGATTACGATAGTTGATATTCTCCTCTGCGTTCGTAACGTATGAAGGACCGCGGTCTCCGGTGAGGGAATATGAAGTCTTGAGGGAAAGGTGAGAAACAGTAGGATAGAGGTCTCTCATGAAACTTTCCTCATGAGCATTCCAGGCTCCGGACACGTTCCATGTAGGAAGCCATCTGGCGCTACGGGCCTTACCCAAGCTGTTGGTACCCTCATAACGGGCAGTACCGTTGATTGTATATTTTCCCTTGTATGAATATGTCGCATTGGCGAAGAACGCTGCTGTCCTGGCTATAGTATTCTCGAGAGTATAGTAGTCGCTGTTATCCTCGACACCCTTCTTGAATATCCTATAGTCATACATAGCCTTCTCTCCCTTATCATACATCATGCCCCAGCCACGGAACCATGTAGCATGACGGTTCACGTTATTGGCCTCGGCGCCGGCGAAAAGGTTCAGTATATGGACATTATTGAATGTATTGCTGTAGCTTGCAGTAGTACGGAAGTCCCAGCCTTTGAAAGCGTTCGTTTTGCGCTCGAACACACCGCCGACAGGAAGGACGGTGATCTTATACGCGTTCGGATGATCAGGATCCCTGTAAAGGAAAGGGTTGTTATCCCTTATGTCCGGAGTACTCAGCTCTCTATAAGCAAGAGCCTGGTTGGCGGTATCCTTGATGTAATGCTCCTGAGAAGTCGAGGTAGACTTGGTAGCGGCGAGAACGCTGAGTTCAAGACCTTTTGTCGGCTTGAACTTAAGTTCGCCCTGGATACGGAGTTCATCGACGTCAATGTCGAGATAGTTGTTATCCAACTCGTGGATAATATTGAAAGGAGAATAATTACGGGTATAGAACACATTCGGATCGAGAGTCCTGGATGTGTTCAGAGCGTAAGAATAAGGGTTGATATCGAAATCACGCTTTACCTCGCCCGAAACTGCATCAACCTCTGCATTCAAAGTTCCAGGAGCCCTCTGTGTACGATGCGAACCGTTACCGATTACATTCAAAGACAACTTGTCGGAAATCTTGTAGGACGCATTGAGGTTGAGGGTATATCTGTTGACATCGCTCTGCAAAGACCATCCTGCATCATCGAGAAGGGAGAGAGAAGCGTAGAAATTCAGCTTTTCAGTACCGCCGGAAAGGCTGACAGAATGATTGTGCTGGATATTATATGTAAACAGCCTGTCGAACCAGTCGGTATTCCTGTACTCAGCAGCACGGAGATAAGCAATCTTGGCCTCGTCAGTATTCTGGAGACCGAACTTGCCTAAAGTCGCATTATACTGGCTGATAAGCTGGTACATCTTTCCATATACTCCGGAGTTCGAGGCGTTGGCAGTACCGGCATAAGCAAGGAAGCCCTTCTGCTGGATTTCCTGATAAACAGCCATCTGGTCCTGAGAGTTCATTATGTTGAATGTGCTGTAGCTTGGCTTCAGACGCATGGTGTACTCACCTGTATAGCTGAGGCGGTTCTGACCGGCCTTACCCTTCTTGGTCGTAACGACAATCACACCGGCCATGGCGCGCGCACCATAAATGGAAGTAGCGGAACCATCCTTGAGGATATCGAAGCTCTCGATATCGTCGGAGTTGAGACCTGCGATTGCAGAAGAGATAAGGGTGTTGGCGTCACCTGACGAGAGATCGTCAGCGCTGACTTCAACGACATCCTCCATGATCACACCATCCACAACCCAAAGAGGCTTGGATGAGCCATAAATAGAAGTAGCACCGCGGACGCGGATCTTAGGGGCAGTACCGAATGTACCGGATACGTTCTGCACAGACACACCGGCCACACGTCCCTCGAGGGAACGGCTGATATCGGCGATACCGTCGAGTTTGGCCTCAGCAGCATCGATCTTAGCGGCAGATCCTGTGTTGAGTCGACGGTCCACATTGTACATACCAGTAGCGATTGCACCTTCGAGCATCTCGGAATCATCTTCGAGAGCTACCTGAATGTTGGCGGTAATAGCGACACGGGCATCCTTGTAACCAAGATAGCTTACAACTATCCACTTAGCGGAAGCTGGTACATTGTCGATCTGGAAATTACCGTCCAGATCAGTAACCGTACCAACTGAAGTGCCTTCTACCGATACATAGGCACCTGGAGCCGGCTGGCCGTCTACAGCTGTAGTCACGTTACCTTTTACCGTAATCGTACGGTTCTGGGCTGACATGAGTCCTACAGAGACAAAAACCAGCAATGCCGCGAGAAAAAACTTGATTTTTTCCATAAGCAATGATTAAAACAATATTAAATGAGTATTATTATTCCCCCAAAAGTGAAAAGCAATGGCCAATAAAAGTAAGCGAGGAAAAGTTAAAAACTGTAATCCGACGCCTACATCTATAAGCCATCTTCTCAATATTTCTGCAAATAAAGTTATTAATTATGATATTTGCAACACGCGCAAATCAGCGCCAAACTATGCTCCACGAGGCTCTAAAACGTTTTTGTGTATATAAAAAATCGACTTTTATACCAATTGCACTTTCAATCTGTAACCAAAAGACCCCAAATCCATAAAAAACAAAAGCAAATAAAAAAAGCGGGTCTTTTTTGACCCGCTTGTCGCAGTAAGCAATCCTGTACTTCCTATGAAGCAAAAAAACAAATGTGTAATGATTCCTACATTAGAAAGTGAAGGTTACAACATCGTTTCCAAAAACGCCATGTGAATAATCATCCCAAGCATTCTACTATATATGCATCGTGCTTTCCATAACTACCATATGCAAATCCGGGCTTTTATACCATAACGGGAGTTCGCTCTAAAAACGCCCCAGAAACGCCCTGGAAGGCACTATTTGCTCATACCCATTAGAATCAAATCTAACGCCCAAAAGTAAACATCTGTGTATCAGTTAATTAGAATATTCAAACGTTAGGATTATTTTAGACGCACACAACCAAATACATATCAGACACTTATATTGCAAATCAATCGATATTGCAAAAAAGAGACATCCGGATTAATCCGGATGTCTCTTTAAAGAAAGCTGAATAAACAGCGTTATTTCCGACTCTATTTAGAACTGAATAGTAATAGTATCATCCCCAAGGGTATATATACCCCATACAGAGTAGAAGTAGAAAGTAACGGTTTCTGCAAGAGTATCGACTTCACCTTCTCCGTTAGTAATCTCACAGTCAAATGTACCAGGTGACAATGTAAAACCTGTCCTGATTACCTGATCCGGGACTATGACTGTAAAATCTGTTGTATTAATCCAGACTTTGAAAGTATCTCCACCACACCAGATATCACCTTCGATCTTGAGTCCGACAAGATCGTCCTCAGTCACTCCGGCAGGAATCCATTCTGCAGCAGGTTTTTCATCAATCTGGGTTACTTTTACAGTACCTTCATCTCCTCCGAGAGTTGTATAAGGAACGGCGTCCCCCTTATAATGCTCTTTGTAGAACGGAGCGAAAGCAGTATAGGAAACTCTATAAGCTACCGGGGAGCCATCTGCAAGTTTCCAGGAGGTGAAATTCGTATTGTTGAATCCGCCAAGTTCAGACCATCCGTTTACCTGAGTACCACTCTTAAGAGTATAGCAAGGGGTGTATTCAATTCTGTCACCAACCTCTATGCTGTTGATACCAAGTTTGGCGGCTACGGCCTTGATGTCGATATCGACCTCAGTAGGGAAAGACTTGATGCCATCCACTACTATAGCACTCTTCTTTTTCTTGTTACCATCGGTATAGACAGCCATTATCTGAGCATCCTCAAGCATTGAATAGTCTCCCTGATATACAGGAACATCAAGCTTGACTTTATAGTTTCCGGAGTTCATATCTGTCGACAGGATTCCATCAGATCCAGGAACCTTGCTGATAGATATCACGACACCGTGCTCTGTCCCTTCGAGATCGTAAGGGAGCTTCTGATCGCAGCCGCAGAAAAGGGCTCCGAGCGCAATCATTGCAAATATCTTATTGATTTTCATAATCTCTTGATTTACTTTGGTTGAACTACTTGTCCCAGAACACAGTCTTGACGGCAACGTTCCTTGAAGAGTTGGAAACGTTAGGGTTTGTGTCTACCTCATTCTGAGGATACCAGAGTATTCTAGGATAATCCAGGATAGTGACAAGTTCAAAAGAGGAAAGACTCGGGGTTGCCTCAACAGTCTGGGCGTAAGGTGTCCATCCCATATTATTCTCGTCACCCTTGAAAAGCTTAGGATAACCGGTACGACGGATATCGTTGTAAGCCTCGATAGGGTTATAGAAGTTGGCAATCCATTTCTCTGTCATGACGATCTCAAGCTTTCCTTCAGCGGAAGCAGCGTCAAATTTTTCATTGACTTCGTCCACAAGCTTCTGCGCATCAGCCGAAGAGATAAGCGGGGCAGAAGCGTCGCAAAGCTTAGTAACTGCGTTGACATGGGCAATCGAAGCCTTGATACCATCTTCGAGGTATTTTTTGGCATCTCCATTGATTTCTCCTGCGAGAACAAGTTCTGCAAGCATGAAAGGAACAGAATAAGCCTGAACCATCTTGTCCGGAGCGCAGCCGCTACCGTCCTTAGAAGTGATCTTGCCGCCATTTCCTGCATCAAATTTACCACCGATCGGATAAATGCCGAGAGCTGTCATGCTTGACTCCTGGCTACCACTTGTATATCCGGAGTTGGAGCCCATCATGATAGAGACGAAAGCACCATCACGGTAGTCAGTGATATTGCTGGCATCAGATGTAGCAGTGCTCTGATTGTACCAGTAATAGCTGCGGCGAGGGTCCTTGATACTTCTGAGAGGATTGTCTTTGAAGTTGCAGGTAAGACCACTCATTGTTTCGTAAAGCCATGGGCTGATCCAGTTTCCTTTCTGACCACCCTGATACTCTTCTACATAACCCTTATTCCTTTCATCGGAAGGAGTTGTAGCTGAAGAATGAGGGAACTGAAGGTCTTCGCCGTTACCGATGAAGTTGCCTTCTGCAACAAGAGCAGTAAGAGCTGACTGCCATCCCTCAATCTCATCCTTGGCCAGACGGGACTGAACCAGGATACGGAGTTTGAGCGTATTTGCAGCTTTGATCCACTTCTCGACATCTCCGTTGTAGAAGAGATCGTTAGCGCCAGGCTTATGGGCATTTGCAGCCTCCTTATCCTTGAAATTGGCGATAGCCGTATCAAGGCTCTTGAGAAGGTCGTTGTAGATATCGGCGCTCTTGTCGAGTTCCGGAGTGATGAATTCAGGATTGTTGGCCTGGCTGTAAGGAATGTCTCCCCACAGGTCAGTAGCGCCAAGATAAAGATATGCCCGAAGGACTCTGCCTATACCGGCATAATAAGATTCGCCTTCGGCTTCGCCGACTTCGATAAGCTTATCGGTATTCTTGATTCCGTAACGATACAACTGGCTCCAAGTATTGGTCAGTGTAGAATATCCTGCGTCAAGCGAATAGTTGTCTGTCTCTCGGCTGACAGTATGGTGGACATAAGAAGAGAAGTTCGAGTTCAGATAATCTCCAGGACCGTATGTATATGCAGTCTCGTATTCGGCAGCAGTAAGAAGCTGCTCGATATCGAGCTCAGTTACATCATACGGGTCCTTGTTTATGTCAAGACTGCAACTTCCGAGGGAAAGGGCTACAAGTGCCGTGCCCAGGATGTTAAATATCTTTCTTTTCATTTTTTCAGCAATTAGAAGGTTAACTTGACATTGAATGCAAATCTTCTGGTAGACGGAGCAGAAGTATAGTCGATACCCTGGACGTTGGTCTCACCATAAGAGTTCACAACCGGATCATAGTTTGAATACTTTGGTACATTAGGAGCGTAGAACCAGAGGTTCCTTCCTACAATACCGAATTCAACTCCGGAAAGAGGAAGCTTGGCAATAAGCTTCTTAGGAAGTGCATAGGACAAAGTAACCTCGCGGAGACGGAGTACTGTCGCATCATAGGTTGCTACCTCGTCACAAGAGTTGATAGCGTAGGTAGAATATGTTCCGCTTGAGAACCAGAGGTCGGCCTCGGCAATTGCTGTAGTATTCGGAATCTTATTATTGTTTTCATCAAGATAAGGCTCCAGAGTATTAGGATTGCCATATACACCAGGGATTATTCTGGAACCGAGACGGTCCTCCGTATCCTTGGTCACACCACGGCCGAGAAGGTCTGTAAGATAGGTTGAATAAACGCAACCGCCCTTCTGGAAGTCGAACATTACTCCAAGAGAAAGTCCTTTCCACTTGAAGGTGTTGATCATTGATACCTTGTAATCAGGATTTGGATCTCCGATGAAACCATACTCCTTGTCGTTGATATACATACCGGTTGAAGGATCTACGAGAGGATTGCCTTCGTCATCACGGGCAAGCTTCTCGCCTTCAAGGATACCATAAGGCTGGCCTACTACAAGGACAGGCTTAGGATTGGCGAAGTCGCCTCCGACATTGATCTTATCAACGCCTTCAGCAAGGCTGAGGACCTTGGACTTGTTCTGGGTGAAGGTAGTATAGATACTCCAGCTGAAGTCTGCGGATACGACAGGATAGAGATCGAGACCGAGCTCATATCCTCTGTTGCGGATAGAACCGAAGTTGGTGACGTAACTGCCATATCCGGTAGAAGGTGCAGATGTCTTCTGTCCGATCTGATCCTCTGAGATACGGTTATAGAAAGTACCGTCGAATCCGATTCTGCCGTCGAATAGCTTCAACTCAAGACCAGTCTCAAACTCCGAGGTAAACTCAGGAGAAAGGTTCTCGTCGTAAAGAGTCGTAGGAAGTTCCATAAGAGGCTGTCCCATATATGGATAACCGGTGACATAGGTTCCATTATTGTAATAAGGAGAAGCATCATTACCTACCTTGGCCCAGCTGGCACGCACCTTACCGAAGTTAAGCACGCTGCTCTTGATATCGAGTGCCTCTGTGAACACTACAGAAGCAGAGACTGCCGGGTAGAAGTAAGTATTGTTCTTCAAAGGAAGAGTGGAAGACTTGTCCATACGTCCCGAGAGGTTGAGGAAGGCCCAGTCCTTGTAGTTAAGAAGGACATCGGCAAATAAGCCCCACTTGCGGAAACGTCTATACTCTTCGGCGCCTTTTTGACTCTTGGTATTTCCTATGCTGAAGATGTTCTTGTTGACAATCTCCAGTCCATCATACTGCTCGGTCTCCCAAGTAGTCTGGTTATAGTTATGACCGAGGGTTGCACGGACATTGAAATCCTCTATCTGCTTCTCCGCGGTAAGGAGCACTGTCTGCTCAAGAGCATCATGGCTATAGTTTCTCTTTCTGATGAAACCCTTGCCTGCATATCCGCGGGAACCGAGGTTGATGACTGTTCTTGCGTCATTGTCATAATCATTATAACCGACAGTATAGTCGAAAGAAAGCCAATCGAGGATCTTATAGGTAAAATTGAAATTGGCTACCGTTCTTCTCTGGACAGAAGCGACTTTATCGTTCTTCCATGCCCAGTAAGGGTTATTGGCCTGTGAAGAAAGCTGGAAAAGAAGGTTGCTTCCGTCGAGGGTCTGATAAGGGAAATTCTGGATATCCCAGCTACGAGGCATTATGAATGCACGGGCAAGGGATGACTGACCACCGAGTTCGGCGCTTGACTGGTTATTTCCATAAAGAGGGCTGTCCTGAGTCGTATAGGTATAAGCGAGACTGCCACCGATTCTGAGACGGTCATTGAGCTGCTGGTTTCCGCCGACGCTGAATGCATAACGGTCGAAATCGGAACCAGGGATATAGCTATTCTGGTCCGTATATGATAAGGTGACGTTGAAGTTACCCTTATCATTCACACTCTGAAGGTTGACAGAATGGTCAGAAAGGACTCCGGTACGGAACAGATCCTTAACGTTGTTAGGATAGGCCTTGTACGGAATCTTTCCCTCAAGGTCAGGATAAAGCTCGAGGGCGAGACCCGGATACTCTGCAGCAATATCAGAATACATTGGAATTGTAGCGCCTTCCGTGAAAGGAGCACCCCAAGAACCATTGGCACCTCCGATATTGAAGTTGGAACCCTGACCATACTTGTTCTGGTAATCAGGGAGAGCACCGAT
The DNA here is from genome assembly GCA_900167925.1 of Bacteroidales bacterium WCE2008. Classification (NCBI taxonomy): domain Bacteria; kingdom Pseudomonadati; phylum Bacteroidota; class Bacteroidia; order Bacteroidales; species Bacteroidales bacterium WCE2008. The sequence goes on along the minus strand of FUZM01000001.1, from coordinate 659,867 downwards.
AGTCTCAAGAGCGACAGAACCGGTATAGGTTACAGTGTAGCCCTTATTGGCTTTCTTGCTGTGGGAACCTGACTTGGTCGTAATAACCACGACACCGTTGGCGGCACGTGAACCGTAAAGAACGGCTGCGGCTGCACCCTTGAGCACGTTCATTGACTCGATGTCATTAGGGTCGAGAGTTGAAAGACCTGAGGTGAAGGCTGCGCCGATTTCGCCAGCACGGTCGCGGGATCCCATACCTTCATTACTGTAAGGCACACCGTCAACGACATAAAGAGGCTGGTTGTTTCCGAGGAAGGATGAGTTACCACGGATAGTTATACGGGTTGCACCACCGGCATCTCCGGAAGGAGCGGAAACATTGACACCTGCAATCTTTCCATCAAGAGCACGGAGAAGGTCCGGCTCAGCCTTCTGGATAGCTTCATCAGCATCCACCTTGGTTACGGAATAACCGAGGGAACGCTCTGAACGCTGGATACCAACGGCAGTAACAACTGATTCGTCGATCAAAAGATTGTCCTGGACAAGAGAGACATTGACAATGCGTCTTCCCTCAACAGGGACCGAAACTTCCTTGAAACCAAGGCATGAAAACAAAAGTGTCGCGTCTTTGTCGGCTTTGATGAAATAAGCACCATTCTCATCAGTCATGGTACCATTTGTAGCTCCCTGAACGGATACTACGACACCAGCGATTGGAGACTGGTCATCAGCGGATACGACGACACCGCTAACTTCGCTTTGGGCGAACGCCCCAATGCATACGAACAGCATTGAGAGCATCAAAAGAAATGATTTTTTACCCATAGTTTTTAACATAATTTTCAGATACAAGTTTTAGATTTGTACCAATACACTACTAATCGTTTGTTTTTATAACATTCGAATGTGCAAAGATTAGAAACAAATTTCAATTTTGCAAATAAGTATAACCAGTCAGAAACTACGTTATATTAAGCTATTTCAGCCGGATTCAGCGTTTTTGGATACAATAAAACGAAAACGGCGTAACGATTCATAACTAAAACAAGAAAATCAGTTACGAATCATTATCAAAATATTTTTTTATGTAATATATATTTGGAAAGACAGCATATAAAAAGGAGCAGATCATCACGACCTGCTCCTTTAAAAATTCTACTTACTCAATATTATTTATCTATGCTTATGTTACTTTTTTATATTACCATTTCCGTGCCAAATCGTCTGAAATATGAAATGAAAACACTATATTTGTAAATATGAGAGATTTCACATACTACGCACCGACCGAAGTCGCCTTCGGAAAAGACAGCGAATCGAAAATCGGTCCGCTCGTCAGCAAGTACAACGGAAAGAAGGTCCTGCTTCATTACGGCGGTAAAAGCGCCGAAAGGTCAGGACTCCTCGATGTGGTACGCGCCAGCCTCAGAAAAGCCGGCGCAGGCTTCGTAGAACTCGGAGGCGTAGTGCCTAATCCTCTGTTGTCCAAGGTCCGCGAAGGCATAGACCTTTGCCGAAAGGAGAAGGTTGACTTCATTCTGGCGGTCGGAGGCGGCAGCGTCATCGACTCGTCGAAGGCCATCGCCATCGGAGTGCCTTACGAGGGGGATGTGTGGGATTTCTTCACCGGCAAGGCGGAGCCGGATGCGGCTCTCCCGCTGGGCGTCGTACTGACGATCCCGGCTGCCGGCAGCGAGATGAGCGACAGTCTCGTGATCACCAACGGAGACGGGGGCTGGAAGCGCTCCTGCGGCTCATACCTGCTGCGGCCGAAGTTCGCCGTCATGAACCCGGTACGGACGTTCACCCTGCCGCCGTTCCAGACGGCCTGCGGAATCACTGACATGATCATGCATACGATGGAGAGGTATTTCTCCCTCGACGACGATATGACCATAACCGACAATCTGGCAGAGGCTCTGATCCGGACTGTCATGGACATGGCACCGCGGGTTCTGGCGGACCCGGAGGACTATCACGCGCGGGCGCAGATAATGTGGGCCGGGAGTCTGGCGCACAACGACTTGACAGGCTGCGGCACAACGGGAGACTGGGCGACCCACGACCTGGAGCATGAACTCAGCGGCATGTTCGATGTCGCTCATGGAGCCGGTCTGGCAGCGCTTTGGGGATCTTGGGCACGATATGTGAAAGAATGTAGACTGAGTCGCTTCGTGCGTTTCGCAGTCAATGTAATGGGGGTTCCGAATGACTTTACGGACCCTGAGGGAACTGCTCTTCGCGGTATCGAGGCAATGGAGCGGTTCTTCGCCGGTATCGGGATGCCTACCAGCATCCATGAGCTTATCGGCAGAGAGATTTCCGACGGCGAGCTTGCCGAGCTGGCACGCAAGGCCAGCAATGGAGGGACGACTACTGTCGGAAGTTTCCGTGTACTTAAACTTCAAGATATGGAAAACATCTACAAAATGGCAAAATAACTATGAAAATAATTAAAGACGCCTCCTTCGGCGGAGAGCGGCCGTTGTTCGGTATCAGCGACAGCCGATTGGAGAATATTACCATTACGGATGGAGAGTCCGGAATAAAGTGTTGTTCCAACATCGAGGTTTCCGGAAGCAAGTTTTACGGCAAGTACCCTCTGTGGCACGTTGACGGAAGCATTATACGGGATTGTTACTTCGCACCGGGATCGCGGTCTGCGATCTGGTACAGCAATAATATGACCATGAAGGACTGCATCATCGACGGTCCGAAGTTTTTCCGTGAGATGAACGGGCTGACGCTTGAGAATGTCACGATCAATGATGCCGACGAGACGTTCTGGAAGGTCGATAATCTCAAGCTGAAGAATGTCGTCCTTCATGACGGCACGTATCCGTTCATGTTCAGCAGCAATATATATGTGGACGGGCTGAAGAGCGATTCGAAGTATGTATTCCAGTACTGCAAGTACGTGGAGGTGCATAACGCGAATATTCTGACTAAGGATTCTTTCTGGGAGTGCGAGAATGTCACGGTCTACGACTCGGTGCTTGACGGGGAGTATCTCGCCTGGCATTCGAAGAACGTACGGCTTGTGCGTTGCCACATCGCCGGCGAGCAGCCTCTGTGCTATATGGACGGAATCATCCTGGAGGACTGCACCTTCGACGAGGCCTGCGACCGCGCTTTCGAGGACAGCATCAATATCAACGCCAGCATCAAAGGCGCCATCACGGAAATCAAGAATCCGGTCTCCGGTATCATAACCGCCGACAAGATCGGCCGCATAACTTACGACCAGTACGCCCTCGGCCGTGACTGCATCATCTCCGAGACGGATCTGGGATAGGTAATTATCGGAAGATTCTTTCAAGAATTGTATCCGGAAGCCCAAGTAGCCTGCCTATCTGGGCTTTTCCTATATATAGTATTTACGCTTAAGGATTGAAGCCATTGATATCAGCTGGTCCGAGGATAGTCCGGATCCAAGTCTGTTTTTAACGAGTTGACGGGTATTCTGACTCATCCTCATGGAGGAGTTTGCACATTAAAAATCATGTTTAAATTTCATCGTCTGTTTTAGAATCAGTTACGTTTTCATACATTTGCCGACAACGCATATTCGCGGTGATTGACAATTATTATGAACGATGAATTTTGGTTAGTGACCACCGAGCACCTGGAAGACAGGCTCTGGTTCAGAGATGGGGAAGATTTTAAGGCGGGGATGAATTTTGTCCCTATTATAGCGTTTGAGGAAAAGGTTGACGTAGTGGCGTTCATATTGATGTCAAACCACGTCCATTTCATTCTGCATTGCTCGACGGATAAGGCTAAGGTTTTTGTGGATTCATTCAAGAAGGCCTACTCCCAATACTTCAGATGCAGGTATGGCATTCCCAGCCTGCTCAGGAGGAACGACGTTGACATAAGACCCCTGACGGTCGGAGATGAATCCCTTGAGCGTGCGATTGCATATGTCCATATGAACTGCGTCGCAGCCAACATCTGCCTAAACCCGTTTGAGTACAGATGGGGCACCGGCAGCTGCTTCTTCAGGTCCTCCGAGGAGCTGGAAGGAGATTGTCCTTCCAAGATGTCTAGAAGAAAACTGATAGCTCTTACACATTCTTACAAGGAGGTCCCGGCACATCTTCTCTTTGACAAGACCGGATGCATAATTCCTTCATCATATATTGAAGTGTTGTTTGTGGAAAAGTTGTTCAAGACACCCAAAAGGATGATGTATTTCCTTAATTCTTCCTCCAAATCAAGAATGAGTAAAAATGCTGATAAGATGCCTTCGTTTAAAGATCAGACCATAATGCATGCGGTCCCTGATTTGTGCCAATCGTTATTTCATAAGAATTCTGTAAAGGCCCTGACCAGCGAAGAATTATGTACTCTTTCGAGACAAATTCGTTATCGGTTCTCTTCTGACCCTCATCAGATATCACGAATTCTTGGACTCACATATGACACCGTTTCAAAACTTCTTGACTAGCCTTCAGGTCTATGGCGCCGAAAACGTTGGTGGTCTGCTCAAAATTTGCAGACCTCCAGCACTAAAGGCCCGAAAACGTTGGCGGCCTGCTCAAAATTTGCAGACCTCCAGCACTAAAGGCCCGAAAACGTTGGCGGCCTGCTCAAAATTTGCAGACCTCCGGCACTAAAGGCCCGAAAACGTTGGTGTGGATGAAGTGGAGCCGCTCTCTCCGAGATTCCGCGGCGCCGCCGGAGGCGGCTTGCGCTATCTCGCTCCGCCTGCGGCGGGGCTTTGCAAAACAGAATAAACCAGCAATCGAGCGAGCTCGTTGCTGGTTTATTTCGTTTTGCGGAGAGAGCGAGATTCGAACTCGCGATACCCTTTGGGGGTACACACGCTTTCCAGGCGTGCCTCTTCAGCCACTCGAGCATCTCTCCAATGACCGTTCTTCCAAAACGGACTGCAAATATAGGAAAAATATAATACTACTCCAATACCCCTCCTTCGAGATCAAGAATTTCAGAAGTGATTTTCTGTTGGCGGCCCTTGTTGTACTCAAGGGTAAGATCCTGAAGAAGTTCGTTGCCGTTGTCCGTGGCCATCTGCATGGCTACGGTTCGGGCGGCATGCTCGGCCGTTACGGTATCGAGAAGGACTGTGTAGACTTTAAGCATGAGGGCCTTCGGGAGCAACTGGGCAATCAACGCAGGGCGCGAAGGCTCTACTATGAAACCACGTCCGTCAGCAACAGTATAAGAACCGTCAGAAGCAGTATCAGCAGAACCAGAATCGCCAGGGCCTAAGCTGAAAGGCAGATAGGTCTCCCGGACGGTAGGCTGGGAAGCCGTAGACTTGAAATGATTATAGACGAACTCCACCTTATCGAAACGGCCGGAAAGGAAGGCCGACTCCAGATCACGGCCCAGGGCAGCCGCGGCATCATAAGAAGGAGAAGCGGAAAGCGAAGTATAATCCGCAGGCGAAGGATATCCTGCCTTCTTCATGGCCTCGGCCATCTTGCGGCCGACGGAATAAACGGTGACTTCGATTCCGGCTGCCTTATACTCATTGACCACCTTCAAGGCTTCCCGGATAGCGTTGGCGTTGAAACCGCCACAGAGGGAAGAATTGGAGGAGAAGCAGACCAGAGCGACGGACCGAAGATGCTGGCGTCCATTCAGATAAACCGACCAGCCGGCAGAAGGGTCTGCCTGACCAGCACGACTGACGGCAGAATCATCCGGAAGGTCCTCGGCTGGATGAAGGGCTTCGGCAGAATGAAAGTCCTCGGCTGAGAGGAGGTCCTCCAGCATTCCCAGCAGGCGCTTCTGGTACGGCACCATGTTCCCAATGGCAGACTGCGCCTTATGCAACTTGGCGGAAGCCACCATCTTCATCGCCGAAGTAATCTTCAGCGTACTGCCGACAGAAGCGATGCGACCCTTTATTTCCTTCAATGAAGCCATAAAAACTATGCCTTGAACTGCGAGGCCACAACGGCAGCCTCAGACTCTATGATCGAAGTGATTGAATCATCATATTTACCCGCAGCGAGAGGCGCAAGGACATCATCCTTGTGGGCGGAACGCATCCTGTCAAGGAACGCCGTCTGGAAATCCGCCACTGCAGAAAGAGGAATATCCTTCATCAGACCATGGGTACCGCAATACAAAATAGCTACCTGCTCCCCTACCGGCATCGGGCTATACTGGGCCTGAACCAGCAGACGGTTGTTCTTGCGTCCCTTGTCCAGAGCCATCTCGGTCACCTTGTCCATATCCGAAGAGAACTTCGAGAAAGCCTCAAGCTCATTGTACTGAGCCTGGTCGATCTTCAATGTTCCCGCAACCTTCTTCATGCTCTTGACCTGGGCGCTTCCGCCGACTCGGGACACAGAGATACCCACATTGATCGCCGGTCGGAAGCCCTGGTTGAACAGCGAAGCCTCCAGATAGATCTGACCGTCAGTAATGGAGATCACGTTGGTCGGAATATAGGCGGAAACGTCACCCGCCTGAGTCTCGATAATCGGAAGCGCAGTAAGCGAACCGCCGGCCTTGACCTTGCCCTTCAGGGACTCAGGAAGGTCATTCATCTGCTCGGCGACCTCCTGCTGGCCGATAATCTTGGCTGCACGCTCCAGAAGACGGGAATGCAGGTAGAACACATCTCCCGGATATGCCTCACGTCCGGAAGGACGGCGCAAGATCAGGGAGACCTCACGATATGCGACCGCCTGCTTCGACAGGTCATCATAAACGACAAGCGCATGACGGCCGGTATCCCTGAAATACTCGCCGATGGCAGCTCCCGCAAAAGGAGCATAATACTGCATCGCCGCAGGATCGGCTGCAGTGGCGGCGACTACGATAGTATAGTCCATGGCGCCCTTGGACCTGAGGGTATCCACGATACTGGCGACGGTACTGCCTTTCTGGCCGACGGCCACATAGATGCAATACACGGGATCCCCGGCCAGATAGCCGGCGCGCTGGTTGATGATCGTATCGATCGCGATCGCAGTCTTTCCGGTCTGGCGGTCGCCGATGATCAGCTCTCGCTGTCCGCGACCGATAGGGATCATGGCATCGATGGACTTCAGTCCTGTCTGCAGAGGCTCATTGACCGGCTGCCTGTAGATGACCCCGGGCGCCTTGCGCTCAAGCGGCATCCTGGTCAGATCTCCTTCGATCCGGCCAAGTCCGTCCAGAGGATTGCCGAGAGGATCGACCACCCTGCCGAGCATTGACTCTCCGACATCGATCGAAGCGATCTGTCTGGTCCTCTTGACCTCCATTCCCTCTTTCACGAGGTCGGTCGGACCGAGCAGCACAGCTCCGACATTATCTTCCTCCAGGTTCATGACAACGCCCATCACTCCGTTTCCGAAGTCAAGCAGCTCTCCGGCCTCGGCGCCTGCCAGTCCATAGATTCTCGCAACGCCATCGCTCACCTGGAGCACCTTGCCGATCTCCTCATACTTGACGCTGAGGTCAATGGACTCCAGCTGCTTGAGGAGGATATCGGAGATTTCACTCGGCTTAATATTGTCTTGCGTCATGTTATACTATACGTTTATTCTTATCAATAAATTCCTTACGGAGAGTCTCCAGCTGACCGCGGACGCTCGCATCGAGGCGATAGTCCCCCACCGTCAGCACAAGCCCGCCTATGATATCGGGATCGGTCTTTTCCTCGAGCCGTACTTCCCCGCCGGTCAACTCTGCCACACGGGCGCGGATCTTCTCCCCGAACTCAGGACCGGCCGGAACAGCCGTCGTCAAAGTCGCGAACTTAATCCCCTTCGACCGGTAATACATATCCACGAACGAATGCAGAATCAGGCGTATATCCCGGATACGGCCATTCTTCAGAACCAGCTTCAGGAACTTCTCCAGTCCCGGGTCCATATCTTCGGGTTCGAGAGCCGACTTCAGCAGCACGAACTTTCTGGACGGTTCCACGGCCCTGGTGTCGGCCAGTATATGGCCGAATTCCGGGACAGCGGAGATCGCCGCCTCCAGTTTCTTCGCCTGGGCACATACCGTCTCTCCGCCGCCATTACTGTCGACGAACTTCAGCAGCGCACGCGCATATCTGGAAGATATGATCCCTGTATTCATCTCTAATTCTTACTGTTTCTGGCTGAGGACATCTCCCCGACCAGCTTGTCCAGATACCTCATCTGGGCATCGTCATTCTCGAGGTCCTTACGGATGACCTTCTCGGCGATATCCACGGAAAGCATCGCCACCTCCTTGCGGATGTCGCGCAAGGCGCTTTCCTTCTCGGCAGCTATCTCCACGCGCGCCTTCTCGATGATCTTCTCCGCCTTTTCCTCGGCTTCCTTCTGGGCGTTGGCGATAATGGTAGCCCTTGTCTGGGCAGCCTCACGCAGCATCACGCCCTGTTCCTGCCTTGTCTTTTCAAGCAAGGCAGCCTGTTCAGCGGCAAGATTCTCCATGCGGGCCCTTGCCTCCTGCGCCATCTTCAGGGACTCGTCGATATGACGGTTCCTTTTCTCCACCATCCCGGTTATGACCGGAAAGCCGAACCGGGCAAGGACGAAGAAAAGCAACAGAAAGATCAGGGTCATCCAAAACAGGAGACCGCCGTCAGGAGTAACGAGGTTCATCGTCTAGACTATCTGAAGACTATCAGGGCGCAGACGATGATTGCAAAGAGGGCGGCGCCCTCGATCATACCGGCTGAGATGATCATTCCGGTACGAAGGTTTCCGGCAGACTCCGGCTGACGTGCGGTGGACTCCATCATGGCACGTCCGATCTTGCCGATACCGATTGCTGCTGCGAAGGCAGCTGCTGCTGCACCGACTGCAGCTCCGACTAAAGTAAGTTCAATCATGATCTTATAGTTTTTATTATGTTATTCTTCCTTGATGCGTGCGAGACCTATGTAGATCGACGACAGCATCGTAAACACATATGCCTGGATGAAGGCCACGAGACACTCCAGCAGGTCCATAAAAAATCCGAACAGGACAGATATGAAGGTCATCGACCCGAACATCACCGGTCCGAATTCATACATTATGAAAATTATGCACACGAGACTGAGGATCAGAATATGACCCGCCAGCATGTTGGCAAAAAGTCGTATTGTAAGCGATATCGGCTTGGTGATTGCGCTGAACACCTCTATGACAGGCATTATCGGTTTGAGGAATGCAGGCACGTCCGGCCAGAAAATCTCTTTGTAATAATGCTTTGTCGCCGTCAGGTTGACAGTGAAGAAGGTACAGAGCGCGAGCACCAGGGTGACCGCTATATTGCCGGTAAGGTTCGCTCCTCCGGGGAAGAACGGCACTATACCGAGGTAATTGTTCAGTATTATGAAACAGAAAGCCGTGCAGAGGTATGGAGAGTATCTGCGATAATCCTCTTCTCCGATATTCTCCCTGGCCATCTCATGGACAATCATCACTATCGGCTCCACGAAGGCGGCAATCCCGGACGGCGCTTCTTTCTCGACATCATGTTTCCGATACCAACGGGCCGCAGCCAGCACTATCAGGGCCAGCACGAGGCTGCTGATCATAAGGGCAAGCACATTCTTGGTTATGGATATGTCCAGCGGACGTCTCTGTTCGCCTCCGACGACCTCAACCACCTTTCCTGCATATTCGCCTTCGGACGGGATCATGAAGCCTTCATAGACGGCTCCGTGTTCGAGTCTTGCGGAACTGAAGACATGCCAGCCGGATTCCTCTCCACGCACAATTACGGGCAGATGGATCGCCACGGCACCTTTGTCGGTGTCGAAGAAATGCCATTCATACGAGTCGAGGACATGGTCGAAGATGACTTCTCCGATATTGACCTCGGCAGGCATGAAAAACATCAATATGGCAATCAGCACACTCATACCTCAACGCAGACTGAAACTACATTGTCCCGAACCTCTACGAAGCCGGACTTTATCTTAAGCGAATTCTCCTTGCCTCCGGCAGAATAGCTTATCTCCCCTTCTTCGAGAGAGGTGATAAGCGGTGCATGGTCCTTAAGCACCTGGAACCTTCCGGCGACGCCTGGCAAGGTGACGGCTTCGACCGTCTCCGTGACAAGTACCGCTTCGGGCGAAAGTATCTCCAGCTTAATCATTATTTGGCCTGGGCGAGTATCGCCTCGCCTTTCTTTATTGCATCTTCTATGGTACCGACATTGAGGAAGGCCTGCTCCGGCAGGTAATCCACCTCTCCGTCAAGTATCATGTTGAAGCCTTTAATCGTATCTTCTATGTCCACCATGACTCCGGGCACTCCTGTAAACTGCTCGGCCACGAAGAATGGCTGGGACAGGAATCGCTGGACTCTCCTGGCTCGGTTGACTGTAAGCTTGTCCTCGTCCGAGAGCTCGTCCATGCCGAGGATGGCGATGATGTCCTGCAGCTCCTTGTTGCGCTGCAATATGGCCTTAACCCTCTGGGCCGTGTCGTAATGGGCCTGGCCGACAATATTCGGGTCGAGGATCCTGGAAGTCGATTCGAGAGGATCGACGGCCGGATAGATTCCGAGCTCGGTAATCTTTCGGCTGAGCACTGTCGTCGCGTCAAGATGCGAGAATGTGGTGGCCGGGGCAGGGTCGGTAAGGTCGTCCGCAGGGACATATACGGCCTGGACGGATGTGATTGAGCCGTTCTTGGTGGATGTGATCCTTTCCTGCATCTGACCCATTTCGGTCGCGAGGGTTGGCTGGTAGCCCACTGCCGATGGCATGCGGCCGAGCAATGCCGAAACCTCTGAGCCTGCCTGGGTGAATCGGAAGATGTTGTCGATGAAGAAAAGTATGTCCTTAGGACCGGCGCCGCTGTCGCTGTCGCGGAACGATTCGGCGAGGGTAAGGCCCGAAAGGGCTACGGAGCTTCTGGCTCCCGGCGGCTCGTTCATCTGGCCGAAGACCATGGCGACCTGGCTCTTCTCGACTTCTTTCATATCGACTTTGGAGAGGTCCCATTTGCCCTCTTCCATGGACTTCAGGAATTCGTCCCCGTATCTTATGACTCCGGATTCGATCATCTCGCGGAGGAGGTCGTTGCCTTCCCTGGTACGCTCGCCGACGCCGGCGAAAATCGAGAATCCGTTATGTTTCTTTGCGATGTTGTTGATCAGCTCCTTGATGAGCACGGTCTTGCCGACTCCGGCTCCGCCGAAGAGGCCGATCTTTCCGCCCTTGAGATATGGTTCCAGCAGGTCGATGACCTTTATGCCCGTAAACAGGACTTCCTGCGAAGTGGTAAGGTCTTCGAATTTCGGAGGCTCGCGGTGGATCGGGAGGCCTCCTTCCATGGTCATGTCACCGAGACCGTCGATGCTGTCGCCGGTTACGTTCATGACGCGGCCGCGGATCTGGGCGCCTACAGGCATCGAAATCGGAGCGCCGGTGCTGACGGCTTCCATGCCGCGGCGGAGGCCGTCGGTGGAGTCCATGGCGACTGTACGGACGGTATCCTCACCGATGTGCTGCTGCACTTCGATTATGAGGGTCTTCCCGTCGGGGCGCTGCACTTTCAGGGCGTCATGTATTCTCGGGAGCTGTTTCGACACATTTGCGTCAGAGAGGTCGAAGTGCACGTCTACTACCGGACCGATGATCTGCGAAATGTGCCCTTTTATATTATTGGACATATCTTAGCGTTTTTCTGTCAGGATCCCTTGCGGGGCTGATACAAAGATATAAAAAAAATCCGGTGGATATCCACCGGATTATTCTGAAATACCAAAAGTTCAGCAGTAAGTATTACTTGAGCTTCTTGTATCCGTAGCGTGCCTCGTCGCCGAGCTCCATCTCGATCTTCATGAGACGGTTGTACTTGGCGATACGGTCTGTACGGCTGAGGGAACCGGTCTTGATCTGGCCGCTGTTGGTAGCAACTGCGATGTCAGCGATGGTGGTGTCCTCAGTCTCGCCTGAACGGTGTGAGGTAACGGTGGTGTAACCGTGACGGTGAGCCATCTCGATAGCGTCGAGGGTCTCGGTGAGAGAACCGATCTGGTTAACCTTGATAAGGATAGAGTTACCAGCACCCATCTCGATACCCTTCTGGAGGTACTTCACGTTGGTTACGAAGAGGTCGTCACCTACGAGCTGGCAACGGTCGCCGATAGCCTTGGTAAGCTTAACCCAGCCTTCCCAGTCTTCCTCGCTGAGACCGTCCTCGATTGAGTCGATAGGATATTTGGAGATAAGCTCCTCGAGGTAAGCGATCTGCTGCTCTGAGGTGAGCTTCTTGCCGTTAGGATCTTTCTTCTTGCCGTCCTTGAGCTGTTTGTAGTCATAGTAGAAGGTGTCACCCTCTTTGAAGCAGAACTCAGAAGCTGCACAGTCCATAGCGATGGTCACGTCCTTTCCAGGAACATAGCCTGCGTTCTTGATAGCCTCGATGATGCAGTCGAGAGCGTCGTTGATGCCTTCGAGCTTCGGAGCGAAACCACCCTCGTCACCAACTGCGGTAGAAAGACCGCGGCCCTTGAGGACCTTCTGGAGAGCGTGGAATACTTCTGCGCCGATACGTACGGCCTCAGCCTCGTTGGCAGCACCTACAGGGCGGATCATGAACTCCTGGAATGCGATAGGAGCGTCAGAGTGAGCGCCACCGTTGATGATGTTCATCATAGGGACTGGAAGTACATATGTGTTGGTACCGCCGATGTATCTGTAGAGCGGAATTCCGAGATACTCAGCTGCGGCTTTTGCAACTGCGAGGGAAACACCGAGGATGGCGTTTGCGCCGAGGTTGCTCTTGGTAGGAGTACCGTCGAGGTCAAGCATGACCTTGTCGATAGCCCTCTGCTCGAGTGCAGACATACCGATGATAGCCGGAGCGATTTTATCGTTGATGTTGGCTGCTGCCTTAAGTACGCCCTTGCCGCCGTAGCGCTTAGGGTCGCCGTCACGAAGCTCGAGTGCCTCGTTCTCTCCGGTAGAAGCTCCTGAAGGAACTGCTGCTGTACCGATAACGCCTGATTCGAGGACAACTTCTGCCTCAATCGTAGGATTTCCTCTTGAGTCGAGGATCTCTCTACCAGTTACTTGAATGATTCTCATTGTATTAAAAGATTAAATTGTACATTTTCCAACTAAGCGCCGCAAATTTAGCAATTTTGCACGGATTTTACAAGCGAGGACAACATAGCCGGGTTTTTCCCAAATTTTACTAAATTTGTGCCGCACAAACAAAAAATGACTATGTATCCACTCAAATTCGAGCCAATTCTCAAAACCAAAGTTTGGGGCGGAGAGAAAATAGCAAAGTTCAAGAATATTTCTACCGATCTCCACGGAATCGGAGAAAGCTGGGAAATCTCAGCATACACTGGCGACGATTCTGTCGTATCTGAAGGACCTCTCGCAGGGAAGACCCTCACCGAGCTGGTCTCAGAATACAAGGGAAAGCTCGTCGGAGAGCATGTCTATGCCGAAAACGGCAATGAGTTCCCTCTTCTGATAAAGTTCATCGATGCGCGCGACGACCTGAGCATCCAGGTCCATCCGGACGACAAGATGGCTGCCGCCCATCACCCGGGCATGAGGGGAAAGACGGAGATGTGGTATGTGGTCGATACCGATCCGGGAGCACAGCTTCTGGTCGGTCTCAAGAATGACATCACTCCTGAGGAGTATGAGCGCAGGATCGCTGACAACACTATCACCGACGTGCTCGTGCGCCATGATGTCAAGAAAGGGGACGTTTTCTTCCTTCCTGCCGGGCGCATCCATGCTATCTGCAGCGGCTGTTTCATCTCGGAGATCCAGCAGACTTCGGACCTGACCTACCGCATCTATGACTACAACCGTCCTGGTCTTGACGGAAAACCTCGCGAGCTTCATACCGAGCTTGCCAAGGAGGCCATCGACTATAAGGTCTATCCTTCATACAAGACCGAATACACCCCTAAGAAGAACGCCTGCACCACCCTCGTGGACTGCAAGTATTTCACTACGGACTTGTACGAACTGGATTCAGCTTTCGAGCTTGACCTCAAGGACGTGGATTCATTCCTGGTGGTAATGTGCACTTCCGGCAGCGGCTTGATCACCGACTCGGAGGGCAACAAGGTATCCGTCCGAAAGGGCGAAACTCTGCTTGTCCCGGCCTGCTGCAAGGGCCTCTCTGTAGTCCCTTCCGGCGAACTGACCTTCATCACCTCCAAGGTCCGCTAGCCTGCCTCTCCGGCCCGGACTTAAGCCCGAAGCTTCTCCACCCGCCTTCGGCAGCGGCGGGAATCCTCGTGGTCTCGGCTCTGTTCCGCCGACTGCGTCGGCTCCATCCCTCCCAATGTCTACATCGTCCTGCTTCGCAGAACTCGTATCCATCGGGCCCCTCCCTCTGACGTGGCCGAGGGTGGCCACGCTCGCCGCGACCAGAGGACACCCGCCGCTTTCTCGCTACTGCAAACGACTGTGCCCTGCAGCGGACGGGTGGCGGAGACGCCGGAGGCATTGAGGAAAAGCGGTGAGCGAGGGAGCGGCCGTCGGCGCCGTGAAGAACGGCGTGTGTCTGAAGGACGTTACGGCGACTTCGAGCGAAGCGATGAAGGAGGCGTAAAAGGACTGAGTTAGCCGTTTAGGCGGCGACAGCGACCGAGCAGCTTTTCCGAACCTGACGGAGGCGGCCCGTCAGCTGGACGCCGCAGAAGGCAACAGCAGGACAGCGACGGCATAGGATATGAATAGAGGAAGAATGCTGAATGGATGAAACAAGATACGAAAAAGCCCGGCGGGAGACCGTCGGGCTTTGATATGTATCGGGACAAACCGTTACTTTTTCACGACAACGCTGTTCAGGTCAATCAATGTGAACTGGATAGCGTCATTGTAAGTGGTAAGAATACCGGTCACGTCCACTGAAGCGCTTCCGTCAAGGATGGCCGGATCGATCTGGGTATCCGCAAACTTGGCATAGCCGCTGGTACGGATCTGGATCTCGGTGCCGCCCATCTTGAAGTAATGGCTCACTGAGTAAGCAGAGGCATTGGACTGGAGTCCCATATAGACCTTGTTAGCCGTTTCATAGTCCGGATACTCCGCCGCAACTGCCTTCTGGAAAGGCTCAGTCTTGACATAGCGGAGGAAGCCGTCCTTGGACATGGCCCAAGTGGTTACTCCGTATGTATCCTCAGACATGAAAAGACGGTCGCTCTTGTGGTCGAGACCATAGTAGAGAAGGAGGAAAATCCTCTTCTCAGGCTCGCCGTAGCTACCCTTGTTGCCGCCGTATGTGAGGCCCTTGAGAGTAACGAGCTTTCCGAAGTCAGGCCCCTGGCATACAGGCTTGGCGGCGAGGTTGGCCTTGAGGGCAGCCTCGTCAAGCACTATAGGAGCGACCTCCTTGCCGAGGGCTCCGCGGTGGATCTTAGCCTGGATAAGCTTGTCGGCATCGATATACGCCGTCTCGTACTCTCCGGTAGGATCGGAGAGGCCGAGCTGGAGCATTCCACCATATGTGCCGAGAGTAAGGCCCTCGCACTCCACATAGAGCATCTGGCCCGGCTTGTAGTCGCTGGTAAGATTGGTCTTTCCAATCTTGATCTCAAGGGCGCCGGTCTCGTCCTGGATGTAGAGACTGCGGTAGATATTGCCTGAGATGTCGTTTGAAACCACCTTGCCGCCGATGATATAATTCTCATCGAAAGTCACAGGCTTGCCGTTGTAAAGGGCTTTCAGCTGGGCTATGGTGGTGTTGGTCTGGAGCGATGCCGGGACAAATTCTCCGGCCTCGCCATAATCGAAGGTATATACAGGCTCCCACTCGTCGCAAGAAACGAGAAGAGCAAGAGCTGCGATTGCTGTCAATATCCTTTTCATAGCCTTAGAATCTGAAATAAAGGTTCAACATATAGTTCATTCCGCTCATGTAGAAATACTTGGAATCGAAGCGGTAGTAGCGCTCCTTGTTGACAGTATTGTCCACGATACGGTTCTGCTCGTAACCTCCGGTCTTGACAGACTTGTTGTTGAGGAGGTTCTTGGCATTGAGGGAGAAGCCGATCTGGTATTTGCGCTGGATATACCAGGACTTGCCGACACTGAGGTTGAGAAGCCATGCGGCATCGAATCTCTCCTGAGAGGCCATGTAGTCGATCTCGGTAGGAGTCTCCACTCCGTCAGGACCGGTGGTAGCTGACTTAAGCCTGTAGAACGGGCTCATGTCAAGGTAAGCCTTGTCGAAATACTCGATATCCGCATCGATGAACCAGTAGTTGTGGTTCCATGCGAAGCCGGCGCTGGCAGCGAGCTGAGGAGTTGAAGGTACATAGTGCTGCACCTCCTTGCCGTTGACGTCCGGATGGCTCTTCCAGTAAGGAATCTCGACGTTGTATGTACCTGCAACCAGCGAAGCGCTGTTGTCGTAGGTCATGTACATCTTAGGATTGGATGTATAGACATACTTGCCATAGGTGAATACTCCCTGGAAGGCGAGATTCTCGACAGGGGTAGGAGTCTTGAATCCGAGCTCCATGCCGACATGGCGCTGGTCCATGCCGCTCATTGAGAAGTTGACGAAACTGTTGGCGATATCGTCGAACAGGCTCATCACGTCGCTCTGGTCCTTGATGTCAGTATAGAATCCGGTCACGCGGACGTTCCAGCCATTGGAGAAGTACTGGTAGTTGAGGTCCGCGGTCGTAGTCTTGATCGTGGTGAGGTCAGGAATGACTGAGTTTCTGGTCCTCGGAGAGAAATAAGCCATGTTGAAGTGCGGAGCTTCCGTGATGTATGCGGCATTTGCAAATATGCGGTGACCGCCTCCGAACTCATAGTTGAGATTAATCTTGCCGGTGTAGGAAAGGAACTCGTTCTTCTTGCTCCTTCCCTTCGAAGTGATCGGATTGCCGTCAGAATCCCTGTCGGTGACAGACACTCCGTCGACCATGATCTCATTGCCCTTGTCGTCGAGGCCAGGGAAGAGACCCTTGCGGAGGAGACCTTCGCGCCAGAAGCAGTCGTAGCCCACGCTGCCGCCGAGACCAACCTGGAAACCGCCCAAGTTGAACTTGCCGGAAGCCCAGAGCTGAGCCTGACGAATCTGCGCATAGTAATCGTAACCGAACTTGTCTCCCTTCTCGAGCACCTGGGCATGGCCGTTTGCCATCCAGTAGTCGAGGTCATTCTGGATCATGTAAGGGAAGGCTGAGAAATCGCGCTCTGCGAATGAGTCCACGTTGAGATAGTAGTCGCCGCCGAGAAGGTCATGGATGATCTTGTAGTGCTCGGTACGGTTGATCTTGCCGTTGACGCCGGCGTTGAGGGTAACCACCTCGGATGGTTTCCACTTGGCGCTGATGGCGAGGTTGAGGTCACGCTGGTCCACGCGGCGCTCCTCGAGAATGTACTTGGAGCGAGAAAGACCGTAGTCCCTGTTCATGCGGTTGACATTGTACAGGCGGTCCCAGTTGACATGCACGAGCTCAGGGTCGCGGGAATAGCCCCATGTCTCTGTAGCCCATGCCCACTTGGTGAAGTTGTTCCTGTTGTAGTCAGGATTCTCCATCCAGAAGTAGCTCGGCAGGTTGCGGTAATAGTCAGGACGAGGGTCCTGGGCATTGTTCCAGTCAAGGGCGGTGTAGCCGTTCTTTCCGAAGCGGTAGAGGACGGTCGCGCTTGCGCTGAAGTTATCCTGCGGAGTAAAGTCGTATTTGATTACTGCTATAGGCTCGTTGGTGATGCGGACGCGGGCGTTGCGCACCTTTCCGTTCTGGTAGCCCCAGTTGGAGTTGTACATGTTGTCGCCCATGAGGTCATATACCTCCTGGGTTGATGCGTTCTGCGCACCCCTCTGGCCAGGAGTGGCCATGAAGATGAAGCCGAGCTTATGGACGTCGTCGAATTTCTTCTCTGCCGATGCGTAGTAGCCGAACGAACGGTAATATACTCCGTCGATCCAGTCGTTGCCGCCGAGACGGGCAGATGCGCTGAATGCGTATGACCAGCCATTGTCAAGCGGACCAGAAGCGTAGGTCAGCATGAGACGGAGACGATAGAGAGCGCTGTTGGTGAGCAGGCTGGCCCTCCAGCCCTTGCGGACGTTGGAAGCGTTGCCGTTGATGTTGACGAGGCCGTTGTAGCCGCCGATGCCGAAGTCAGCCATCTCAGCTCCCACGTATGAGTCCTTGGCCCTTGTAGCCTCGTTGAGACCTGACCAGAGGGAATATGGAGAGTATCCGGTGATCGCGTCGTTCATCTTGACTCCGGCGAGATATACGTTCTGCGACTCTGAGGAATAACCGCGGGCGCGGAAACGCACTGCGCTGAAGTTATAGCCGGCGATGCTGTTGAAGACGTCGTTCTGGCCGAAGAGAATCGTAGGATTGTCATTGTAGCCGGAATCGTCCATGTCGAACTCCACGAAGTTGTCGTCCTCGGCGTCAGAAACCTGATGGGACGGGGTCATGGAGAGGTTGAACATGTTCTTTACATAGCCGTCGTTTACGGTCACGTTGACTCTTGTCTCGAGATACTCGTCAGCAGCGATGACAAGGTCGTATATTCCATTCGCGAGATTGCCGATGAGGAAGTTTCCGTCGGCATCCGATTTGGTTTCGGCAATTGCTTCGCCACCCTGGTAAAGAGTGAGGACCGCGCCTTCGATGGAAGACTTGTCCGCACGGCTTACCACGTGACCCTTGACGCCTCCGGTGAATTCCTGGGCGGAAACTCCGAGGGTGCAGAGGACTGCAAGTATTGCCACTATAAGTCTTTTCATATTATTCATTATTTGTTGCTAACTACGATATAAGTCGGGTAATGGTCGCTGAAGCCTCCGATGAAGGCGCCGCCGGAGAATGTCCTGAACGGGGTGCCTGCATACTGGCCGTCCTGCTGGGTCATGAAGTCCTTGTGGAACACGCGTCCGTAGTACTTCTTGCCCTGGTTCTTGACGATAGGCTGGATCTTGAGAGTGCCTTTCGGAGCATTCGCAAGGTTGGAGTTCACTATGATGATATCATAGATGTTGCCGCCACCCTGATAAAAGAGAGAGCTGTATCCGGCCTTGAGCATGGACAGGAACGGAGAGAAGAAATCCTCGCGGCCTACTTCGCCGATCTTTTCCTTTCCGCGCATATAGACGGCCATGCTGTCGTCAGTCGGGTTGTCGTTCATGTCACCCATGGCAACGATCTTGATGCCCGGATACTCCTCCATGAGTTTCATGGATTCGTTGTACATGATCTCGCCTCCCCTGCTTCTGAGCGCCGTGCTCTTGCCGCCGATCCTGGACGGGAGGTGGGCTACGAAGAACGCGAACATCTCGCCGCCGAGCATTCCGCGGACCATGAGGATGTCACGGGTGCGGAAATGGTCCTTGTCCTCCTGGCTCATCTCGAAATCGATGTCGCTGTTGAAGTCGAACGGGATGGAGCGGCTCTCGAGCACCTGGAAAAGCTCAGGCCTGTATAGCAGGGCGACATCGACTCCACGACGGTCAGGACCGTCATAGTGGACGATCTGGAAGTTGGCATCAGCGATCTCCGGCATGGTCACGAGATCCTCGAGGACATGTCTGTTCTCGATCTCGCTGACGCCGAGGACTGCGTGATAGACCTTGTTGTCATCTTTCATGGCGCGGATTACCTTTGCCATGTTGTGGAGCTTCTTGTCGTATTTGGCGTCGGTCCAGTTGTTGGCTCCGTCGGGAAGGAACTCATAATCATTCTTGCCCTCGTCATGGACAGTGTCGAAGAGGTTCTCAAGATTGTAGAATCCGATCACATAGCTCTTCTTGCCGCCGGCAATGGCCATGGGCATAGCCAGGAGCAAGATGATTACGATATATATTATCTTTTTCATATCCAAAAGTTTATTTCACTATTTCCACCACCAGTTGTTGTTCTGAGGATTCTCGCTCTTGACTGTGGAAGCCTTGTCAGCGCCGATGGCTTTGTCGAGGTTGACGAAGAGCTTGTAGCCGAGCACGGCTTCGAGGTCCTTGACGGACATGCTCATGCTCTTGCTGACATTGAGGCTGCTCTTGCCTGACTGGCTATACTCCTCATGGTCGAACAGGAATGCCGTGGCGCAGAATCCGTCGGTACCGATCGTGGTGTTGCTGCTATAGCGCAGGATGGCCTTGAAGTATGCGGTAGGCACGGTCACCTTGTTGCCAGAACGGTCAAGTATATAGTACTTGGCATCCTTGGTGATACATCCGGTCACTACATAGCAGGTATCGGACTGGCCTGCCCAAGAACGGACTTTACCTTCGAGGTTGGCCCAGAGACCGCCGTTGAAGTCCTGGTTCTGCGGGGTCATGTTGGTGCCATAGAAGGTGGAGCTGTTAAGCTCATAACCAGCACGGTCGGCAGAAGGGAGCTGGTGGCCTCTTGCATACCTGCCATTGTTGCCTTCCCTGTAACCGCCGGAAACATTCTGCTGCTTGTCAGCAGGAAGGAGAGGGTCATAACCCCACTCATCGGTACGGGAGGCGCCGCTGTAGATTGCCTTGTACAGCGGGTAAGCCACCCAGTTGGACACGCGATTGTCATAATCCCAGTAGAAGGACCAGTTGCGGATCTTCTTTCCGCTGAGGGTTCCGTCATGGGAGAAGAAGTCGAAACCGTCGGTCTCGGAAGTCTCCGGAAGCTCGAGCCATCCGGCAGTCGCAAAAGAAGTGGTACCTCCACCTCCCTGGCCACCGCCGCCACCCTGGCCGCCTTCGCCTGCAGGATCGTCCACATCAACGACGTCCAGTGCCTTACCGGCAGCGAAATCCACTGCCGTGCCAGCACCTTCGACGCTGACAAGCTTGATGTCGTCGAGACGATGGCCGCTGGTGATGTCTGAGGCTATATAGATACTGAGCTTCTGAGTGCCTGAAGGGACGGAGAAATTGGCGGTAGCGACATCCCAGCGGCCGTTCTTGAAGCCGTTAGGGAATGCGTACTGGAGCTCTACCCACTTGGAGTTGTCGTTGCTGACATAGACATGGAACTCTGAAGGATTGAACGTATTGTCCTGACTGTTGATATAGCGCTCGGTACCGAAGCTGAGTGAAAGGTTGACTGCCCCGCCGAGGACTATGTTCCTTATCACGAATATACCGTTGGTGCCGAAGAAGATGTTGTTGGAACCTGATCCGCTATAGTCGGAATAACCGCTGTCGGACGTACTGTTGGCCCTTGCTGAAAGGCCCTGATATCCGTAGGATACACCTTCGAGGCCAGTGCCTGTCTGGTTTTTCCAGCCGTCGAACTGATCGAGATACGGCCAGCTCTTTCCTGAGCCGAAAGTCTGGGTAGCCTTGGTCTTGTCGAAGTTGTTGGCGAAAATTTCGTCGCCTGCAGGAGGGGTGGTACCACCGCCGCCACCCTGGCCACCTTCGCCGATACCGGTCCCGGTCGAGAAGTCGATTGCAGTGCCTGCCTCCTGGACGACAATGAGGGTGACGTCATCAAGACGGTGACCGCTCGCGATGTCGGAAGCGAAGTAGATGCTGATCTTCTCAGTGCCTTCCGGAACTGCGAAGTTAGAGGTAGCGATCTCCCAGCGGCCGTCCTTGAAGCCGTTACGGAATGCATACTGGAGCTCTACCCATTTCTCGTTATCTTCGCTGACATAGACATGGAACTCGGACGGCTTGAACGTGTTGCCGCCTTCCTTGTCCTTGTCGGCGTTGAGATAGCGCTCGGCACCGAAACTCAGGGAGAGTCTGGTGTTGGAGTTGAGGGCTATATCCTTAATGGCGAAATGCGCGTTGGCGCCGAAGAAGAGGTTGTTGGAACCTGATCCGGCGTAGTCCGAGTAGTTGCTGTTGGATACGCTGTTGGCCCTAGCCGACATGGAGGCGAAATCATAGGTGATACCTTCGATGCCCTTTCCGGTCTCGTTTTTCCATCCCTCGAACTGGTCGAGATATGGCCAGCTCTTTCCTGAGCCGAAGGTCTGGGTAGCCTCCTCCTTGTCAAAGTCGTTGGCATAGAGGACGGCGTCTTCGTATGAGCCTGAACCGGCCTGCTTTACGATGACTCTCTTTGAAGTAAAACCGATGTTCACGCGGAAAGAACCTTCACGGTCGTATCCGGTGTTCTCGGGAACACTGACCACGATGACCTGTTTGTCGTCGGACGCGCCGCCTCTGCCAGGAGTGACAGTAATCCACTCGGAGGCTTCGTCAATGATCCAGGATCTGTTGGACTTGACGGCGATCGTATTTTCCGAAGCGGCCTTCTCTAGGCTGAGTTCAGACACGCTGACCTCAATCGAAGGCTCGGCAACAGGCTCATCCTCGTTGCATGCGACCAGAATGGAGGCAGCAGCGAAAACAGATAAGAATAGGTTTCTTAATTTCATTGTATAAATCTAAATTAACATACTTTTGGGAACTACAAATATAATAAATACAAACGTTTTAACAACAAATAAGAATAACAAAAAAGCCGCCCCGTAAAGGGCGGCCTGATATGGTCTGAAGGACTATGTCCTTATTTTGCAGGCTCATAGGTAAGCACGAGCTTTACTACCTGTCCGTTCTTCTTGGTAGTAGCCAGATAGTATCTGGTTGCTGCCTTTGTATCGGAGAGATTGTATGTATACTCCGTGCTCGTAGTAGCCCATTTCTGTGCAGCGCCGCCGCTAACGGCGTTCCCGGAGGTGTCGGAGGTCACCAGAACCTCAACGGAAGCCGAGCATCCGCTGCTGTTGGTCACAACGACCTTGGTGAGTTTCATGCCGTCTATGGCCGGCATTCCAAGGTAGTTGTCCTGCGAGACCATGAGATAAGTTTGACCGCTATAGGCTCCGGTATAGATTCCGTTGCCGGCTTTGGTATGCGAGAAGGTGTATTTGACTCCGTCGAGGGTATAGTCGTACTCACCTTCTGCCGCATCGGCTTTCTTTGCAGGCCAGCCCGCGATGTCGGAGCTGAAATCAAAGGTAAGGACTTTGGCGTCGCCTGTCTGGCCGCCACCGCCTTCACCGCCTTCACCGCCTTCGCCGCCTTCACCGCCGGAAACGGCCTCGGCAGCGGTAGCCACGAGATTGATGTACTTATCTTTGCCGGAGAAGCCTACGAAGTAACCGGAGAACTTGACGGTCTTGCCGTCAAGGGCATCAATGCCGAGGCTTGCCACAGGGTAGCTGATGCTGCCGACATGGGCAGAAGCGCCTTCGACGTTGACATTGTAGTAGTTTCCGCTCTTGGCGAGCTTTCCGGTGAAGGAAATGTACTCGGTCACCTTTGACGTATAGGCATCGAAGGTAGAGGTGATATCCTTCGCGCTGACGGCCGGTACTTCATTGTTGCTTGAGTTGATGGTAACGGCTGCATTGGTGTCAATCTCAGGCACTCCGCCATAGGTCTTCTTGGTACCGCTCACGGTAACTTCGTCGCCGATTGCGCCGACCGTGGCCGGCTTGAACACATATATGTTGTTGGTACCGTCGGTAACTACCATGCTGGAAGTCGAGACAGCGGCAACGAGGCCGGTGAACTCTACAGCAGTGTTGTCATCAGCTGAAATGACGCCGGCGATGTCATAGCTCGGAGTCGGAGGAACGTCGCTTACCTCTTCAGCCTCAGTAGCAACGATATTGATATATTTATCCTTGCTTGTGAGACCTACGAAATAACCGGTGAACTTAACCTTCTTGCCATCAAGAGCATCGAGATTGAGGCTTGCTACAGGATTGTTGACGCTGCCGACCTTTGCAGTCGCGCCGTCTACATTTACATTGTAGTAGTTTCCACTCTTGGCGAGGGTTCCTGTGAAGGAGATGTACTCGGTGATGGTGGAAGCATAAGCATCGAAGGATGCCGTGATATCCTTTGCAGAAGGAGCGGTGACTGAGTTATTGCTTGAGTTGACTGTAACGGTCGAGTTCTTGTCGATCTCAGGCACTCCGCCATAGGTCTTCTTGGTACCGCTCACGGTAACCTCGTCGCCCACTGCAGGGACGGTAGAAGGGCTGTAGACATAGATGTAGTTGACACCGTCGGTAACGACTGCGCTGGTTGAAGAGACAGCGGCGACAAGGCCGGTGAACTCAACTGCAGTGTTGTCAGCTGCGGAAAGTGCTCCTGTGATGTCATATCCCGGAGTCGGAGGGACATCACCAGCCTCTACGATATCTACAAGAACCATGTTGACACGGTTGCCTGACACGCCATTGTAGAAACCGGTAGCCACGACCTTCTTTCCTACGAGTTCGCTGATGCCGAATGAAGGAAGGACGTTGGAGAATGACAGGTAACGGGTATCCTTGGCTACGCCGTCGACGATGAAGTTGTAATACTTGCCGTCATACTCGATCTCGCCGGAAACCTTGAAGGACTCAACCTTCTCAGGAGCATACTCGGCGAAAGTAGCAGTAACATCCTTGGTAGAATATGCAGGGACTTCGTTTCCGGAAGAAACGACGGTAACGGTTACATTCTCGATTTCAGGGACAGCAGAATAGGTTGTCTTGTTACCGCTGAAGTTGACGATATCGCCGATCTTCGTCTGAGGGTCAGGGTTGCTGCCCTGATATACATATACGAATGCCTTTCCGTCATAAGCTACGAAACCTCTCTCGGTAAGGCCGGCCACATATACATTCTCGGCGACAGCCGCAGATTTGTCAGGGAGATTGATGATGTTCTCGATCGCATACTCGGTCGGCTTGCCCGGCTGGGAGATGGTGACGCTGTTGACAGAGCCCTCGACACCCTTGACGGTGACGGTGGCGGTACGAGCTGCCATTTCAGGGTTTTCATCGATCGTAAGCGTATAAACATAGGATCCATCTTCAGCGAGAGTTGCATTAGAGACGGAAACCCAGTCAGCCTCGGTGAATGCGCCAAGGAGCTGGACCTTTGAAGAAACTTTGATTTCTGCAGTAGCGGCCTTGTTGTCCTCGAGATTGATTTCCTTAGGATCTACGGAGATGTTGGACTTGACGATATTGTTGACTGTCACGTCCACAAGCTCCACTGTGCCGTTGTAGGTTGTCTTAGGTCCGGTCACGGTAACGACATCGCCCACCTCGAGGCCGAGGCTGAGGAAGTTCTTGGTACCGCCATTGGCATCAAGAGTACCATAGATATAGACCTCGCCGGTCTCGTCCTGGAGATACCAGTTTCCGTATGTAGTATTCACGATCTTGGTGACGGTACCTGTGACCATGTAGGTCTTGCTGTCAGGTCCGGCGATGATCTCGGCACAGGTAACAGGAGTAGCCTCGAAGACACCCTGGATAATATTGATGTACTGCCTGCGGCCGGATGAGACTACGCGGACGGCAGTGGTACGGCCCTCCAAGGCAGCATCGGCAGAGAAAGTGAGTTCAGACTCGCCGGCGATGCCGCTTTCAGCGGAAACTTTAAGCCAGTCCGGATGGGAGACGAAGGTCGTGTCCTTGCCTCCGTCGGCATTCTTGCTTACGACCATGATGTACTTTTCAAGTTCCCACGCATCTGTCGTGGTCAGCTTGATGGTCGCAGAACCTCCGTCAACAGGAAGGGATACATATGACTGAGACACCTTGAGCTCGTCGAAATACGTATCCTTTTCCTCGGTGCAGCCGACCAGAACGGCAGCTGCAGCCACAAGGGAAGTAAGTATATATTTGAGTTTCATAATCTCTTGTCCTTTGGATTAGTTGAACATGTACTTGATACCGATAGAAGCATACCAGAGCTGTCCGATAGTCGTTGCTGGAACGAAAGTCGGAGTTGAGCCGCTGACAGACTTCGGAGTAGAGAATACAGCATAGCCATCTGCATCCACGCCATCGTAGTTGAGGATTCTTGCCTCCTGGCCGATGACAGGGTTGAGGATCTTGCTGACACCCCACTTGGAGTTGAAGAGATTGAGCACGTTCTTGACATCAAAGCTGATCTGGAGTGTGTTGACAGAACCTGCAATCCTTACCTTGAAGTCATGCTTGTAGCTGAAGTCAAGACGGTTGACCCATGGAGAATAGAGGCTGTAAGGCTCTGCGTACTCGCCCTGGTGCTTGCTGAGGTATACATCCTTGTGGACATATGACATGAAGCGCTCGGCATCATCCTCAGAAGCGAACCTGAAGTCACCGTTGACTACCTGGGCGTCAGTAGGGATGTAAAGAGCATCATACTTGTAACCATCGCCGTTCATGTCGTTGGTAAGCATGTATGAATAGTTGTAGCCACCCTTCCATGCCTCGTAGATGAAGCTATAATGGTTGTTCGACTTGTCAGAGTAGTTCAATGAAGCTACGAAACGGTCCGGAGTCACATACTGCGAGTTGTGCAGGCGGATGTGGTTAGGGCCTTCCTTGGTAGGAACATAGGTGAATGCAGACTCGGCTGCGGAACCAGGCATACCGGTAAGCTCCTTGCTTGCGGTACGGGTGTATGCTGCCATGAGGTCGAGTCCCTCGACAGGAGAAGCATTCACAGAGAATGACAGTGAGTAGCCATATCCCTTGCTGGTATTCTCGAGCATGAACGCCTTGGCGTTGGTACGGAAGTCATCCGGATAGATAGGACGGTTGTCTGCACCGTTGAAACGGGAGAAACCGCCTACTGAAGGGATAGCCCAGTCGGTGATGGTTACGTCATTGATGGTCTTCTTGACAATACCCTCGGCAGATACGGAGAGAGGGAACGATACCGGGATCACATAATCGACAGCAAGGGAGGTCTTCCATACCTGAGGCATCTTGAAGTTACGTACAACGCCGCAGATGGCTGAAGGCACCACGCCGTCTTTAGGAGAAACGGTAGTAGGATAGCCAATGCCGGTAAGCTTGTTGTAGAGAGCGGCGATGTTGGCATTGCCGTTGGCATCTGTTACGAGACCGCCGTTGAACTGAGTCATGTCAAGATAACGGTCTCCGTTTGAATTGGAAGTATATGTTCCGGAGTAGTTCTCGAAGCCCTTTACCCATTCGTTCTTCTTGCCGTCAAATATCTTGGTCTTTGCGTTGAGCTGAGCCTGATACTGTACGAGACCGCCGTTGGTAGGCATGTTGGTGAAGAATACGAGAGGGAGTCGGCCTGAGAAGAGACCGGTACCACCACGTACCTTAAGAGTCTTGTTGCCGAATACGTCATAGATGAAGCCGACTCTCGGAGACAGGGTCACCTTGGCTGAAGGCCACTTTCCGGTATCGATATGACGTTCTTTGCCATTGTTGTCAAAATACTTGAGGTCCTTGATGGCCTGGTTGGTCATAAGGTCGTCGTTGTTGTAGAACAGGCCGTCGATACGGAGACCATAGGTGAGCTTAAGCTTGTCACTTGCCTGCCAGTCATCCTGGGCATAGATACCAAGCTTGTTAGACTGCACGCGGGCTGCCGGCTTGGATTCGCCGTCATAGCCGTAAGTAAGGCAGACAACCTCAGGAGTAGCGCCGTTAATGAAATCATCGACGGATTTGTAGCGATAGTAGCCTGTACCGTTACGCATGTACTGGTTGTCGGCCATCTGGTACTCGAAGTTGAAGCCGGCCATCAGCTTATGGCTGCCAAAGAAAAATGTAAGGTCATCCTTTACATTGGCAACGGTGTTGTGCACTGCGTTGTTCCATGTAAAGAGCTCATATCCGAGGGCCATGTAGTTGTTGTCGTTGCCAGTCTCGTCCGGAGCGAGGATATCGATGAACGGGAACTCGCTTGAGTTGGATCCGCGGATATCGTCGAGCTTGGAGAATGTAGCGAGGAACTGGTTCGAGAGATTGTCTGAGAGACGGCTGTTGAGGTCGACTGAGAAAGTCTTCACGTAATTGTCCATCGAGTACATGGAGTTGGCGAAGGACATAGAGTACTGGGACATACGGGAGCCGGAAGCTCTGGTACCGCCGTCCATTGAAGTCGCGTTAGGAGAGTTCCATACCTTGTTGAGGGTATAGTTGTAACGTATGGCAAGTTTGTGCTTGTCATTGATGTTCCAGTCGAGACGTACGAGGAACTTGGTATTGCTCTCGTCTGCCGGGAAGTCTGTGTAAGAACCGGTATTATAACCATACTTGTCCATGACATGCTTTGAGACCCTCTCGAGGTCAGAAAGAGTAGTACGTGACAGGAAGTTCTCCACGTCGGCGACGCCATCCTCGGAACCTTTCCAACGGTTGACGACAGAAGGGATCTTTGTCTGCTCAGCGTTTACGAAGAAGAAGAGCTTGTTCTTGATGATCGGGCCGCCGAAAGTCATACCGTAGATAGTGGTACGGTCTTTCTCGCGTGCGGAAGGAATCTGGTGACCGTAGATTGTGTCTCCGCGGAGGTTCTCGTTGCGATGATATACATACGCTGTACCCTTGAAGGTGTTCGTACCTGACTTGGTAACGGCGTTGACACCGCCTCCGATGAAGTTGGTCTGACGGACATCGTAAGGAGAGATCACGACCTGAAGCTCCTGGATGGCATCGAGAGAGATAGGGTTGCCACCGCCAGGAAGGTTGGAACTCAGTCCGAAGTTGTTGTTGAAGTTGGCACCGTCCACGGTGAAGTTGGCGGTACGTCCGTCGGTTCCGGCGAAGCTCATTCCGTTTCCGCCATAAGGAGAAAGCCTTGTCACGTCAGTGATGCTTCTGGAAACGGTAGGCAATGCCAGGATCTGGGAATTGTTGATATTAGTCGCAGCACCCGTCTTCTCCTGTGCAAACTTGGATACAGCCTCGCTGATTACGACTGCTTCGCTGAGGAACTCTGATGATTCCTTCACTGAAGCATTGAGGTTATATGTTTCTGCAAGGATGAGGGTAATGTCTGTGTAGATCACTTCCTGGTAGCCGAGACATGAAACCTCAACTTTGTAAGGACCGCCACTACGCATACCCTGAATGGTATAACGACCATCGGCATTGGTAATGGCACCATACACGGTACCTGAAGGCTCGTGAGTTGCCACCACGGCAGCTCCGATGACAGACTCGCCATTGCCATCGACAACTTTACCGCTGAGGGCGGAGGTCGTCACCTGGGCAACAGCAACGTTACCCGCAAAGACAAGAGCCATTGCGAGCAAAACAAACTTAATAGCATGTTTCATAGATAACAGATCTGTATTAATAATAATGTTTGGTTTCGGGCTTAGTTTCGGTTACAAAGATACAACAAAAACTGACATTTTGATAAAAAAAAGACAGACCGTTGCGCGGTCTGTCTTTATAAGTGTTAGCAGAGGTCTTCCGTTAGAAGAAGAGCCTTGCGCTGAGAAGCATCTGCCAGGTGTTTGCCACGCCCTTGTAGGTGGTAATCTGAGGCGCGGTGAAGGTGTACTTGCCGCCATTGTAAGCGAGGATTCCCTCTGAGTTGAGAGACTTGGCAAGACCCCAGTTGGAGTTGATGAGGTTGCCGATGTTGTTGATGTCAAGACCGAGCTGGAGGGTAGTAACCTTGCCGGCGATGTTGAAGTTGACATCCTGGGAAACCTTGAAGTTGAACCTATGCACCATAGGAGCGACAACGCCGCCTCTGGTTGAGTACTCACCCCTGTTCTTTGAGAGGTAGCTGTCCTCCTCGATGAACTTCTTGAAGGCAGCCTTGTTGTCCTCGCTTGCGAAAGGCATGTTTGCGAGCTCGGCATCCGTAGGGATGTAGATGAGGCTGTTTGCGCCGCCCTCTCCGGTGAGGTTCTTGTTGAATGTGTAAGAATGTCTTGAGTATGCGTATCCATTGACATACATGCTGTTGACACCCTCATAGAAGAGACCGAAGGTGGTACCCTTGTCGGTACGGTAGCTTACGTTTGCGATAACCCTGTTAGGAGCTACGAAAGCAGAGTATCCGAGCTCAGGCTCCATCGAACCGTTGACACCGTTGTTTCCGCCGTTGTAGAGAGAAGAAACCTGGTCGCCGTAGCCTTCGTGTACTGACTTGGCACCACTGTGGGTGTAAGCAGCCATGAGGGAGAGACCGAAGTTGAAGTCCTTCTGGAGCTGTGCGGTGATCGAGTAATAGTGACCGTTTACGTCAACGTTCTGGAGATAGTAAGGAGCAGGAGCAGCCTTGTCGGCTATAGTCTCTGCAATATACTTAGACCTTGCAGAAGGCTCGCCAGGAAGGCTGAGGCCAGCCGCATCCTTGACATATCCGAGACGGGTAGCGGTAACGCTGGTGAGATCCTTGTTGACGATACCTTCGAGGGTGGCCTTTATGCCGCCAGGAAGGTTTGCGTCGACAGCGAGAGATGACTTCCAGCTGGTAGGCATCTTGAGGTTCTTGTCCATGATTGTAGCGCCGGTAGGTGCAGGAAGATCCTGGGCCTTGAAGGTGCCGCCGTAGAGTTCCTCGAGGATTTCAGATGTGGTGGCGTGGAAGTGAGGAGTGTTTTCCTTGGTACCGTCGGTATCGATAAACTGTGCCTGGAGACAGTTGCTGTTTCCGGCTGCAGATACGATCCATACGAATGGAATACGTCCGGTGTAGATACCGGTACCTCCACGTACGATCAGGCTCCTGTTCTTGAGCACATCCCAGTTGAAACCGAGTCTTGGAGAGATGTTGACGCGAGCCTTAGGCATGTCGGCGGTAGAATGGCCGCTGAGAGTGTTGTTGCCCTTGGCGAGCTCGAGGAATGCCTTGTTCTCGTTGTTCTCGATAGTAGGGAATACAGGGATCTCGAAACGAACGCCTCCGGTGAGCTTGAAGTAATCGCTGAACGATACCTCATCCTGGAGATATATTGAGGTCTGCATGTACTCGAATGAAGGGTAAACCTGAGCGAGGTCGTCACGGTTAGAGTGGGTGATGGCGAATGCTACAGGCTTTTCGTTATTCTTGAATGACTCCCATGAGTTGAATACATAGTAACCGAGACCGCCCTGCATGAAGCCGTTCTTGGTGTTGTCATACTCGAACTGGAGACCGGCTACGAGGTTGTGACGGCCGAGCCTGTATGAGAACTCGTCGGTAGCGACATAAGTCTGCACGTCACGAAGGTTGCCGTATGTGAATGGGTCAGGACCGAATGAGGTGATGACCGCACGGTCTGCGTATTTGTCTTCGATCACGCCGTCGCCGTCACCGTCGAAGTTTTCGAGGATGTCGACAGTCGGGAAGTTGCCGCCCACGAAGCTGCGTGGCTCGTCCTGGTGTGACCATGTGAAGCGGAGGATGTTCTCGCCCTTGCCTCCGAACAGACGGCTGTTAAGCTCGGCTGCGAAGGAAGTGAAGTTCTGCTCCTGGTAGTAACGGTTGCTCTCGAAGTACATCGCATAGTCTGATGTACGGCCGAATGAGTTCCTGTTGTATGGGTTAGGGTTGATAGGGTTTACTGAGCTGGACGGGCTGCTTGAAGCATAGTTGTGGGTATGGCTGAAGCGCACGTTGAACTTGTGGTCCTGGTTGATGAGCCAGTCTACGCGAGCCATGATCTTCCAGTCCGGAGTCTCGAGGGAGTAACCCTGGTATCTTCCCGGATTATAGCCGTATTTCTCAGCAAGGTAGTCCTTGACCTCGTTGAGGAAGGTCTCGGTAGGACGAACAGTGGTAGAACCCGGCTTGAAGTTCTCTCCGATGCGGCCGGTACCCTCGGCTGCCACCTTGGATGAACCAGGGACAGTGTCGATGGCGTACTCTCCGTTGACGAAGAAGAAGAGTTTGTTCTTGATAATAGGACCGCCGATGGTGAAACCGGTGGTGTTGCTGATTGCCTTGGAGAGAGCAAGTTTCTCCTCCTCTACGCGGTCGCCGACAAGCTGATCGCCGCCGAAGTAGTTGTAGACAGAAGCATGCCACTCGTTGGTACCGCTCTTGGTCACAGCGTTGATTGCGCCGCCGGTAAAGCCGGAATGACGTACGTCAAACGGAGTGATGCTTACGCTCATCTGCTCGATAGCATCGAGGGAGATAGGGCTACCGCCTGCAGGCAGGTTGGAACCGATACCGAAAGCGTTGTTGAATGCAGCACCGTCGACAGTCACATAAGATGAACGATAGTTACCACCGCCGACAGAAAGACCGTTTGAGGTCACTGAAGCCTGAGGGGTAAGTCTCATGACATCGTTCATGCTACGGTTGACTGAAGGGAGTGAGCTCATGGTCTTCTGGCTGACAGATGTGCCGGCGCCAGAACGGTCGATGTTCATTCCTGAGTCAGTAGCGTCTGCAATGAATACTGCGGCGTCAAGGCTGAGGGCCTCGTCCTCGAGAGTAGCGTTTACTGTAACGGTCTCTCCCAGAGGTGCATATACACCTTGAGTCTCGACCTTGCGATAGCCGAGCATCTCGACTTTTACGACATAAGGGCCGCCAGGGGTCACGCCGTTGATACGGAAATAACCGCGCTGGTCAGTTACAGAATAGTAGGTAGCGCCAGTGGCTGTATAGACTGCGATAACTGGAGCTCCTTCAACAGCACCGTCCTTGTCGCTGACACGGCCGGCGATTGAAGCTGTAGTCACCTGTGCATAGGCGACAGTGCTCGCAACCATCGAGATGATCGCAAGCATAACAACTTTAATAGAATTTTTCATGGATTATTAAAGAATTTGTTAATTCGGGGGCAAATATACTACTGATTTTCAATGTGTGAAAATAAAAATCGTTTTACCGTTACATGATTTGATTTTGACAGGCGAATTAGCTACCTTTGCAACTCATTAATATAGTGGAGGGATTTGCACGCTTGCAACCACTATAAAAAATGCTAAAAGTCATGAATTATCTTTTTACATCAGAATCAGTCTCAGAGGGACATCCGGACAAGGTTTCGGACCAGATTTCAGACGCGGTCCTGGACGAGTTCCTCCGTCAGGACGAAGAGGCCAAAGTGGCCTGTGAAACTTTCTGTACAACAGGATTGGTAGTGGTCGGCGGAGAAGTCCGCTCGGAAAGCGCCTACGTGGACATCCAGCATGTCGTGCGCGACGTCATCGACAGGATCGGCTATAACAAAGCCGACTACATGTTCGACGCCAACTCCTGCGGTGTGCTCTCCGCGATCCACGACCAGAGCGGAGATATCAACCAGGGCGTAGTGCGCGAGAATCCTGAGGATCAGGGCGCCGGCGACCAGGGAATGATGTTCGGCTACGCATGCCGGGATACCGAGGATTACATGCCTCTCCCGCTTGCCCTGTCGCATCTTACACTTCTCACCCTTGCGGACATCCGCAAGAACAGGCTCGAATTGATGCCATATCTCCGGCCGGACGCCAAGGCCCAGTTCACTATCGAATACGACGGCGAAACCAACAAACCGGTCCGAATCCATACAATCGTAGTATCGACCCAGCACGACGAATTCGCAGGCGAAAAGGCCATGCACGACAAGATCGAAGCCGACGTCAGGAACATACTGATCCCTGAGGTGATCAGCCAGCTCCCGGCCGAGACCGCTGCCCTCTTCGACGGAAAGTTCATTCTCCACGTCAACCCGACCGGCAAGTTCGTCATCGGAGGTCCTCACGGAGACACTGGTCTTACAGGCCGTAAGATCATCGTGGACACATACGGAGGCAAGGGCGCACATGGCGGCGGAGCCTTCTCGGGCAAAGACCCATCCAAGGTCGACCGTTCAGCCGCATATGCCGCAAGGTACATCGCCAAGAACATGGTAGCAGCCGGCGTAGCCGACGAAATGCTTGTCCAGGTATCATACGCCATCGGCGTAGCCCGCCCTGTCAGCATCTACGTCGAGACCTACGGAACCGCCAAGAACGGCCTCAAGGACAGCGAGATAGCCGAAAAGATCGGCGAAATCTTCGACCTCCGCCCTGCCAAGATCATCGAGAAATTCCAGCTCAAGAACCCTATCTATGAGCCTACCGCAAGCTACGGCCACATGGGACGCAAGCCATATACAAAAACCGTCACGCTGATACGCGACGGCAAAGAAGTAAGACGTCCGATCCGTTTCTTCGGCTGGGAAGACCTCGATTCTGTCGACAAGATCAAGGCCGCCTTCAGCCTTTAAGGGCGTCTGTTGAAATATTTCAGCCCAACTTTGATATGACCCCCGGAAG
The DNA here is from genome assembly GCA_900167925.1 of Bacteroidales bacterium WCE2008. Lineage (NCBI taxonomy): Bacteria > Pseudomonadati > Bacteroidota > Bacteroidia > Bacteroidales > Bacteroidales bacterium WCE2008. Next base: position 626,060 of record FUZM01000001.1, on the reverse strand, counting down.
TTTTTTGTCTGACTTTCGGGGGTCATATCATCCTGGCGGCTCTCCTCGCGCCCGACTGTTGCCCGAGGCGGACCAACAGATTCTTCGCCTGCGCGGCTGATGACGGCAAGATAGCACTTGGTTCGGATACCGGAGAGTCAGTGGCGGCAAACATATTCTTCGCCGGCGCGTCAGATACTGTCAGGCGACATCAATCAATCCATCATTCAGCCCGATTGTTACGGTCGGACGCCTATTCTTACGGGACATATAAATACATTCAGTTTTCAGCAGCAACAGTTGAGCACAGAAACTGCGGGTGTGGGGCGTTTTGCTTAATCATTGATTATCAAACACTTACAAGCCAATGTCGCACTCAGAGGCACGATTTTTGGCAGGTGCGGGTGCGACGCCTCACCATAAACACCTGATTACCAATAAGATATAATTAAACCCCGCACCCGGAGTTGTAAACTAATTTTTTCAGGAATAGACATAGAATATACAACAAACCTATGAAGCCCCGGCTTGTATTACAGCGCGTCAACGGGGCGGAGGCGATAGAAATCGAAGTCGGCGCAGCCACCGGTGGATTCGGTCGGATATTTGTAAAGGGCCTAACGGTAGCCGGTAAAGAAGTCGAGGGTTGAGGAATGGTTTAGAACAACTTTCCCAAGTCACTTTGTTTAACAGAATTCTCAACTATCGCCTTTTTAATCCGTCTATCCAAGGCCAGAACTCTCATAAAGAATGAAGATCTGTTTGTGTTCATATTTCTCCAATCAAAGTGTCTGTCAAAACTGTAGTATTTGAATATATCTTCTGGAGAATGCATATCTTCTATAACATCCTCTGCTATTTCCCTGCCATATTTAATTGTCAGCGTCGATTTGACATCGTCATCTTTCACGTTATTCAGGTAGCGAAGCAATATGTAGTCCGATGCAGCAAAATAGTACTCATAATCATTGTCTTTTCCGCGCAAGAAACTATGAATATAATCATATGCCTTCTGATAATTGCCCATTTTATAATAAGCCATGCACAGGAAAAGATTTGGATCCAGATCACTTAACTCTTTACTCTGATAAAACGGTATCAGCTCATTAAAAATAAACTCACCCGTTTTCTTTAAAGCCGCCTCGACTTCGAGAGTAAAGCTCTTCATATCTCTTTCAAAATTGAACTTACCTTTGTACTTGGACATTATATAATCCGGACTTGTCTGCTTGTTTTCATTCAACTCTGCTATACTCTGGTAGACTCCGCTAAGCCCCGGAGCAATAACATAGTAAGTCGGAAAACCCAAAAAAGAGTTGTCCCTTATATACAGGTTGCTTCCCAAATCGCCAATCAGTTTGAATCCGTACCTTAAATCGGAATCATTATCTTTCCCCAAAGAGTCATCAAATCCGGCAAACTGATATGACGGAGTTGAGTAAAAGATAGATTCCGGCCATTGTCCTGTACCTGAACGTAGCATTCTTAGATAGTTCACATCATTATTATCTATCGTTCCACTCAACAAGGGGAGACATATAAAACCACTATGGGACTGGTATACCTCCGTCAAGCATCTTTCAAGAGCTATAGCCGGGACAAAATCGGCTCCCAGTTTAAAATTGTATGTTTTATGCTTGCGATCAATTATCAGCAATCCAATTACTGGCAGGCCTTTTCCCAACGAACAATCTTTGATGATGAACTCATATCCATAACGATTCATTAACGCTCTCATTTTACCATAAACTATAGTATCTTTAAAGAGTTCAATATCCAAAGTTGGTGGCGTAAGATGATCGAAAAAAATATGATATGCAGAATACCGCTCAAAGATCTCGCACATTCCCTGAAGTATAGCCTCTGATGGCGTATTACCGGCGCACATTCCATTTGAGCCGGTCGCCATTAAAGCCCATTTTATCGGATATAATACTTCTTTCCCCTTTGTCACAGAATAAACTGGGACCATCAAGGCCTGCTCCTCATCTATATATTTCTTTATTTGGGCATAGACAGCTTTATCATCCTTTATTCGAAAAAGCTGCTGTAAATCATCGTGATACGTATTAATCGCAGCATCTGCACTCCATAACGATTCATTAATATCAGAAACGAAATTGCAATCGTATCCATAATCAATGAGCTGCCGCTTCATTGGCGAGGAATCATCGTGAGTCTCCACGATACTCTTCACCATACGATTTAGTGCTGTCTGATCGTATACTAATCCATTTTGCAATCTTTCCATAAATTCCGCATATCCACTTGCAAGAGCATATTCGTATGTACGTCCTTTGCCATTTGTACCGATGTCCATAGCCGACAAACCATCATTATTAATAGTCAATCGGCATGCATATAAACCATCCTTCTCGCTAGAATTCTCTTTCAAGAAAATTCCGACATTATCCAGAATCACCCTGATTCTATTGATTGTTTCTTCCGGAGAAACAGCTTTATATTGTTTAAACTTCCTCATATCTCAATGGAACACAAAATATTCCGGTCTAATAATACTATTCTGTAATAAATACATATACCTTGGCAATACGAACCTGGTAAACTCACACATACTATGGGGCTGAAACAATTCGCCTGTCCTATAATAGGAATCAGAAGGGCACTTGAACGGACACAGTCTGTTGAGTGGGCACTGTCTACATTTCTCCAAAGAATCAATACTTCTACATCTGAACCTCGCGATAATGTCTCTTTTATTATCTATTGAAAAATCTTCATTGCGTATATTCCCTATGCAGAATTCAGATTCTCCAACAAACTCATCGCATGGGTATACATCTCCATTAACATCAAGAGCAAAATGACCATCCCCAGCCATACATGGAGAAGAGTAACATGCACCCAAGGGTTTATGCGCCAAGCTATATACCAAAACACTTACAGTTCTTTCTGAAATATAGTCTTTTGGATCATGCCGTGCATTATAGTCATTTATATAACATGCAATTTTCGTATACACATCAACAAGTTCACTGACTGGTACAGCAGGGTTTTTATCAGAACTTCTACCTTTGGATAAAATATAGTTGTACCCAAAGCCTCTTACCCCTTTCTCCACGAAAAATGACATACTATTCAGTAATTCTTTATAATTTTCATTCGTAACAACCGACAGAATACCAAATTTAACCCCATTATGCGTCAGTAAATCAATATTCCTGGAAACTGTATTCAGATAGTCATTATTATCTTCACCAAATCGATGGATATTGGTTTGCTTGTCAGATCCATCAAGACTGACTCCAATCCTAATATTGTGAGTCTTGACAAAATCGACAATTTGTTTATTGATTAAAGTACCGTTTGTCTGTATTGAAAATGAAATGTCATCAAACGTGTCACTTAGCTTTTGTACCATTTCGACGATCCTATCCCAACATAGCAATGGTTCTCCACCATGAAAGACAACTAAAATCTCTTGCTTTGTATTATTCCCAGCAATCTTTTTGATATCCTCCTCTATGGAAACTGGGGAGAAACTGAGTCTATGGGGACTATCTGAATATGCGTAGCAATAATCACAACGAAGATTACAGCGATTCGTTGTATTTACTATTATTGTCAGGCGATTATTAGTCTCTTTAGTTTCTTTCTCCGTAAAATACGATTCTTCATTGATTCTTAGAATGCCTTGCATGAAAAGAGATTTCAACAACGCGAAATGAGTATGATTTAAATGCAAATCAACGGAAGAAACAGAGTTTCCGATAAAAGCAGAAATGAAATCTGAAAATTCATTATCAAACACGCACCAACAGCCATTTGTATTATCTACAATATATGATTGATCATATCCGGCTATTTTATGGATTGAACATGTATCCGCTATTTTAAAATAATAGTCCATATAGGCGAAGCAGATAAAGAAGAGATAGCAAATTCAAGAAAATATGAATATATAATGAATTTGCTATCATCCCCTTGTTACATAATTAGAAATTCTTTTTCCAAAGCGTTATTGTGCAGTTGGATTGATCGTGAACGATAGAACCAGGCTTTGAGTCTCCGCCCTTAATCTCAATCGATTCTGTTTTCTCGAATTCCTCCCAAAGCTGCTCTGCGTCATCATTTACTAAAAATCTTTTTTTCATGATACAGTTTTGATTTAATTAAACATAATATAAAAGCTCCCCTGGACTAATGTCCGAAGCGGGAAGAGTCTATTTCTTTCGCGCTCTTGCTACTGAAGCCGCCAAATCTATAGATCAACTTGGCAAATATCTGGCGAGAATAGAATCTACTGTCCATGACAAGGTTCTGCCCCTTATAGTCAACAGTAAGTTTTGGAGACGACGTATTGAAGATGTCGTTACAATACACGCTCAAGGACATCCTGTCCTTGACGAAGTTCCATTTCACTCCAGCCTGTACAGAAGAAATCGTACCTATATCAAAAGTACCCTGTATAACCGGAGACTGAATATTCGCATTCAATTCAAACATCAGATTCTTGTTGACGATGAATGTATTGTCCATGAATCCCATGAAAGAGAACTTCTCCCGGTCAAAAGCAAGATCATAGAAATCATCACATCGCTGATGCATGTACATTCCAACCCCGGTAAACCTTGCTTCCAGCCATTTCCCAATGCTTACGGGAATAATGACGTTGACACCGGCATTCTGCATATAATTCCAGTTCATGCTTTTGTATATCAAGGCGAGTCTTTCCACTGACTGATAAGGAGACTGGGCAAAATAATCATCCGCATGAGTAATAAAAGCAGCAAACACATACCTCATATCATAGATATATGCCGCATTCAGACTGTACTCAGTAGAAGGCCTTATCCCAGGGGATCCATGAATTTCAGAATAGCCGTCCACATAGCTGATTGAAGACAGCATTGCCCAGTATTTCGGATATGTTTTATCTGTTGACAAGCCAATCTGAAAGATATGCCTCGGAGTTTTGGAATAATTGAGTGAGAACTGGGGGTATAACGCCCACTTCTCATATTCTCCGACCTTATAGTACTCACCTTTCAAGGAAGCACTGAAAGAAAGCCCGGACTCAAACTGTTTGGAAGCAGAAAAATAAAGATCGGTTTTATGCTCCCTGAGCCGGGAATCCGTATCTTGCGTTTGATTGACGTTTTCAGCAACATCATAACACTGATAATCTCTGTCAAAAGAATATACATACGATGCTCCGTACCCAATTCCCCAACCATTCCCGACATAATGGCTCTGGTCTGCATATACAGAATATCTGTCTATTGTTTGAGAGCTCCTGGCTGCAATCCTTCCCGAAGTACCGTTTTTGTAGTCGATTTCAAGATTCTGACTGTCATCGGAATTGTAATGCGTAAAGTCACCGCCCAACGACAAGCCAAACCCGAATGTCGAATTCAAGGATATGTTGTGCATACCTAAGGACGCTGCCTTATTGTTGAAACTATCCTGAAAATTTCCTGTCGTGCGGCTGAGGTTGTCCTTATCAGGAGAAATCATCGCCGTATAAGCAACATTAATACTGCTTTTGTCATTGATACTGTAGTCCAGCGATGCCCTTAAATCATGTTCCCAATACTTGCTGCTGATCCTTTCCGTTTGGTTTATATCATATAAGGCGTCATTCAATTCGTGGTGGGAATCTATTACGGAATATTGCATGCTCTTCTTTCTGTTGATTCCATACATAAAATCAAATGTAGTCCTGGAAGTGCCCACTCTCAGATTTGCATTCAATCCTCCATAACCGTAATACTGGTTGGCATAATCAGCCGCAATTTCTCCTTCAACATGACTGATTGCGGAACGGCGCATGACAAGATTCACGACGGCACCGTTGACATGGTATTGTGGCGGCGCGTTATAGATGATTTCAGCTGTTTCAACCCGGTCTGCAGGAGTGTTGTTCAGCATGGTGTACAACTGGTCTGCCGTCATGGTTGTAAGTCTCCCATCTATAAGAACTGAAACCTCTCCGGCACCGACAAGAGAAACAGACGAACCTTTTGAATAAACGCCCGGTATCTTATTCAATAACTCCCATGCATTGTCAGCGATATGGTTCCGGACAAGATCCCTTGTGTCATATAAAAACTTGCCGTCCTCAACCTTGACATACGGTTTGCTGGCAGAGACAACGGCCTCTGTAAGGTATTCTTCACCCGGAGCCAGTACAATCTCCCCGACACTTGCGTCTCTGAACAATTGTTGCAGATTATTATATGCTATATGCTGCACGGTAAGTATAAAAGGGACGTCACTATTTGAGAAAGCAAAAGAGCCGTCCTCTTTGGAGACCGTCGCGTCTACGAAGACAGAATCAGCCGTCTGTAAAACGACAGTTGCACTACTGACAGGTGTACGATTGGAATCGACTACGATTCCATTGATTCCTTGCCCCATCATTGAGGCGCTCCATGACATCATTACGGCAAAGAACAATGCCGCTTTCAGCGTTATATATTCTTTCATATTGGAACAAAACTTTATCTAATCGCAAGATACACAAAGTCTTTCAAAAACCAATAGAATATACAACAAACCTATGAAGCCCCTGCTTGTATTACAGCGCGTCAACTGGGCGGAGGCGATAGAAATCGAAGTCGGCGTGGCCGCCGGGGGTCTTTGTCGGGTATTGGTAGAGGGCCGAACGGTAGCCGGTAAAGAAGTCGAGAGTGAAGCGCATCTGCAGCATGTACTCGGCCATCGTCCAGCTCTCGCCGTCCGACGACCAGCCGAACATGGCTGTGTCGTTGTCGAAATTGTACGAGATCTTCAGATACACGACCGTCCCATCGTACGGAATCCTCTGTATTTCCCCGTCGTTGGCGACATCAATTGAAGCGTAGGTCCCGTCGTTGGCGACATTGCTTGAAACGCCGGAGGCATTCTTCGGAGAGTGGGTGCCGGCGCGGGAGACGACTCGCAGGGAGCGGCTTCCGTCGCTGTCGACTGCAATCTCAACGGCGCCGTAGTTGCTCTGGAAAGCGCAAAGACCAGCATGGTCCCCCGGCTTCAGTCCGGAAGCATCAAGCCTTACGACACACTCGCTCGCAGGTCCGACCGTCCTCTGGGTAAGCACATTGCGCGCATCGGTAATTCCCGTTGCCAGTTGCATTCCCCTCAGGCGCATCCAACCCGGGCGCTCCGTCAGGGACCATCCTCCGTCGAGAGGCTTATGGTTCCATTGCCATACGAGGGCAAGCTCCGGAGAATCGAAATCATCGTCCGACCATACATAATCGCTGCCGCAAGGCTCGAGATTGACGGAAAGGTTCTTGACCGGCTTCCCCCTTTCGCCGAGCACCGGCCAGCCACGGAACCATGTTACAGGCTGGAGGGTAGGGATCCGGCCTACGGCCCCATGATCCTGGAACATCATGGCGTACCAGTCCCCCTCCGGGGTATCTACGATCGCGCCCTGGGCGACTCCGTCCCGGCGACCGTCGAACGGACCGTCGAGCACCGGTATCGACTCATACTTACCGAGCAGTTCGCGCGAGCGCCAGCAGACTTCGCGGCGGTTGCCCCCGCGCGGCCAGTCTATTGTGAGGACATAATACATGTCCCCGATCTTGTAGGCATGGGCACCTTCGGCGCGGAGCATTATCCCTTCGGTCGGAGACGAGAACAGTATCTGGTCGACTCCGCCTTCCTTTATGGCGCGGAGGTCAGGAGTAAGCTCGGTTATATGGATATCACCGTTGCCCCAGATGACATAGGCCCGACCCTCGTCGAAGAGCAGCGAGGCGTCATGGAACGGACGGTCGATTTCGTTGCGCTCCCAGTTGGACGAAGTTATGTCCTTTGTCCTGAAGACATAGGTCTTCTTCTGGTCGTTGGCGATGAAGAGGGCGTAGAAGACTCCGTCCTGATAGCGCAAGGTCGTGGCCCACTGACCTGAGCCGTAGGCGTTGCGTCCGTTGCGGAGATTGTAGATATCGTCATCCTCAAGGAAGTCGTAGATATAGCTGACTATACTCCAGTGCACCAGGTCTTTCGAATGCATCACCGGCGCGCCCGGGCAGAAATACATGGTCGTGCTGACCATGTAAAAGTCATCCCCGACTCGGATGACGTCGTTGTCGGGGATGTCAGTATAGGTAAGAGGATTGACGCAGGCGGTCTTGATCCGGTAAGTCTTGGTCTTGCCGTGCCAGGTAGCCCTGACAGTCATGCCATCGATCTCAATTCCTACCTCCGGGTCCGGAGAGCTTGCCGAGAGGCTCCGGACTTCCTCTCCGAAAGCGATATCGTAGTTGTCCTGCGAAACGAGGCCGTTCTTCTCGGTCGAACGTACCGGAATCTCCGGCAGAGCCACGCTCTTTCCATTGATAAGAATCTCTATCTTAGGAACATACGGCTTCTCCAGAGGCTTGCCGGCCTTGCTGAAGCCGAGGCCATGGAAATCGAAAAGTACCCCGTCGCCCTCGCCTGTCACGTAGATGGCATGCTTGCCGGAGAGACGGTCGACAAACTTTCCGACCTGGGCGGTAAGTTTTGTAAGCTTCTGCCCAGAGCCTGCCGGAACTTCTATCTCGGCAATCTTGGTACCCTTCCAGACATCGTTGCTGTAAGGGCTGTCAAGCCAGATTGCGATACGGAAGGCTGCGGACGTCTTAGGAGTGACGAATATATTGAATTCGGTCTTGTTCTTACGGTTTACTCCCTCGAAAGGTTTAAGACCCTTTACAGCCTTCTTAAGGCCGCCGAAGCCGAAATACTTGAAGCCTACTATATCTCCGCCCTTGACATCGGCTATATCCATAGCGTTGTCCCAGACGTCCCAGCTGTCCTGCTGGAGAGTCTTGTCGGTAAGGAAACATGCATATCCGGCAGAATAGTACTTATAAGGATCGAGGCCGAAGATGTTGAAGCCCTCGGAAGTAACCTCTGCTCCTTTGTATTCGTGCCCGTTGCTGTCCTTAGCCGTCAGGATATGGTCTTTAGTATAAGGATCATAACCATAGATACGGACCTTCCCGCCTTCAGCCACCGGGGCTTCGTCGGCGAAGACGGTGACCGGAGCGACCATAGGCTGGCGCGCGAAGCCGAAGCCTCTCGGAGCCCTGTGGTAGAATACATACCACTGGTCGTTGATATACTGGAGGCTGCCGTGGGTATTGTGGCCGGAATAGCCTTCATAGAGGCTGGTTCCATCCTCCCCCAGGACGATTGCTCTCGAATCCACGAGGACGCCGCCGCTTTTCCATGGTCCTACAGGAGAATCCGCATAGGCGTAGCGGAGAGTTGAATTCGAACTTGCGAGTCCGTAGTCAGGGCCGGAATGGCCGCTGAACACCCATACATATTTGTTGCCGACCTTGCGGATTGAAGAGGCCTCGAAGAAATTGAAGTCTCCGAGATCCTCGCCCTCATAGACGGCGAATTCAGCTCCCGGAATCTCACGCACGTTGCCGTAGCTGAAGCTGGCCGGGATGAAATACGGGATGACCTCAGTCCCTGGACGAACCGACCACATGGTCTCGGGATCGAGTTCCGCAGCAGAAGAGCGCTGGAAGCCCCAGTAGCCCCAGGCGCGGAAACCTGCAGGGCTGTCGGCCGGCTGTTCTACATAGACAGAAGGATCGAAGCCGAAGATACTGCCCGGAAGAGTTCCCCGGCCATCCTCGGTCATGTTCAGAGGGGTGAACGGACCGTCAGGGCGGGAGCCTTTGCAGACCATCGCCTCCCTGCCGGCGCCACGGCTGTGAGGGTAGAGATAATACTCCTTGACTCCCTCTTTGTTCACGACCTCGACAAGGTCAGGGGCATACATGACGTCCCACTGGCCGTCGATGAAGTAAGTGAATATAGGACCCTCATCTCTCCAGTTTTCGAGATCCTCGACAGGAGCGGACCAGGCCCGGATATCAGGGCCGCAATAGCTGCCGAACCGGACGTCATGGGAGCCGATTATATATACGCGATACTTTCCGGGATTGTCCGGATCTTCGAACACTCTCGGCTCTCCGTCAGGGAGATGCTCCCAGAGCGGAATATAAGGATTGCCGGCATTACAAATAAAGCCGAGCAGCGCGGCCGCGAAGGCAGCAAAGATTCTTTTTACCATTTAATCCATTTTTCAGGGTCAACATTCTCGAACATTGGAGCCTTGCGCACGTCGGTATCGACGTCCTTCCCGAGGAGGAACTTGTCCACAAAGGCCTCAAGCTCCGGCCACTGGGACTCCGGAAGCTGACAGTGCATATGGCCGTCCTGGAAGGACCAGCCCATCCTGTCCTCTATTCCGAAGGCCTCCCAGACTTTGCGGGCGGCGTAGCAGGAGACATAACCGGCCTCATCGGCCAGCCACTCGTAATCCGGATTTCCGAACACGAGAAGAGCTCTCGGAGCGACCATGGCGCAGAGTTCATGATGGTCTATAGGGAGACGGACGGCATTCTCTTCGGAGAACTGCCGCATCGACTCTTTGAACCATGAATAATTGGTCCTGGCGATAGTCTCGACATTGCCGAGAGTCTCGGACACTCTCCATGCGGCAGCGCCGCCGCCACCGGGTTCCTGCGCGATCGTCAGAGCGATTCTCTCATCGAAGGCGCCGCTGAACAGAGCCATCTTGCCGGCGAATGAACATCCGGAAACCGCCAGATGCTTCATGTCAATCTTGGACGCCGCACCTATGGCCTCGAGTCCGTCGATTACTCGGCTGACTCCCCATGGCCACGCAGCATACGCCCCGAAATCGACATACTCCGGATAGAGTTCGTTGACAGGCTGTTCTCCGCGGACCTGGGTATGGGCCATGACATCGGTATAAGGGAAGCCTACGATGGCGATATTCCTCGAGCTGAAGATCTCTGCAGGAAGGCTGCCAGGACCGGCACCGAAGCCGATTCCGATTATTGCAGGGAACGGGCCGTCGCCTTCAGGATAGACCACAGGGCAGTTTATCTTGAGAGATTTGCCATTGACGCTGACGGTTACGGCCAAAGTATCATATGCCACAGGCATCTTGGGCATCATGCCGCCGAAGCCCGGGAATTCAGGGATGACAGGGTCGTCGGTATGGCGGAGTTCGGCCGATACGCACGATTTGCCGGTGACTGGCTTGACTCCGATTTCGTAGTTCTGGATCTGGGCGAAAATCTCGTTCCTGCGCTTCTCCCACTGGGAGAACTTCTTTACCCTGCCGCTTCCGTCGGCCCATGCAAGAGGGTCCGGAAGAGTCTCGATAGCAGGGAGTTCCGCGAACTCGGGCATCTCCGGAGCGGCATAGGACGATCCGGTATTTTCGGAATCATAGACAAGAGGAATCTCTCGGGCACATGCGACTGCGGAAATCAGCAGAGCCGCCAGAATCATTTTCTTCATGTTGATGTGATTAGTTGTGACAAAGATAGCATTATTTCCTGTTCCTGACGCTGTCAAGGAAGGTTGTCATCTTCGCAAGATTCTCTTCTGAATACATATTGAAACCATGGCCGCCACCTTCCACCATCGTAAGGTCGGCCTCGACTCCTGCCTTGACGAGAGCGTCATAAAGCTCCGGAGACTGGCATGGAGGGACTACATTGTCGGCGGTGCCGTGGAAGATGGTCACAGGCGGGTCTGAAGGATCGATATAGGTGATCGGACAGATTGCCTGGTACTTGGCCTCGTTACCCTCCACCGGAGCGCCTATAAGCACTTCCTCCGGGGTCGGACCGTTATTCTCCCTCTTGCCTGCGCAATCCATGTTGAGCAGGTCGATCGGGCCGGACCAGTCGCAGGCGGCATCGACACGGCTGCTGAAGCCGGTATATGGGCCCACCTCGCCTTCAAGCTCGGCGACGTCGCCGGAAGTGGCCGCAAGAGTCGAGAGATGGCCGCCGGAGGAGAAGCCGGAAGTTGCGATGAAGCTGGTGTCGAAATGGTATTTCTCAGCCTCTGCGCGTACGAAGCGGACTACGGCCTTGATATCGTTGATCTGGGCAGGGAACTTGGCGTCCATGCTGGAACGGTGGTTCGGAGTGACGACTGCGTAGCCGGCTTTGAGGAGGGCGTTGCAGATGGTCCCGAGATCAGCCATTCCCTTGGAGTTGTTGCTGAACCAGGCACTGCCGTAGATATGGATGACAACAGGATAGGAATCTTTCTTTTCCTTCGGGAGATAGATGTCGAGATTATGGTACGTCTCGCTGTCGCCGGCATAGTTGACGTCGGTGAATTTTTCGGAGCACTCCATCTCGGGGGCCTCGAACTGGAAACCGCCGAAGTTCTGGGCTGAGAGACTTGCTCCCAGCACCAGAGCCACGGCGGCTATCAAAGCTTTTTTCATTGACTAACGATTACGGAAGTTCCACTTGCAATTGTCACTGTCCTTATCGAATTTGCCCAGGGATGGAGTACTGTCGGCAACAGATACGAGCACGAGCTGCTCGCTGTGGCCGGGCACTTCCTTAGGCATGATCCTGTATGTCCCGTCAGTCAGCATCTCGATTCTCCAGAGCTGTTCGGGAGCGCCCGTAAACTCGGGAACTGTCTTTACCTCAGCGTCGGCCGTGGCTGCGAGAGCCCTGCCGGTGCCGGCGATGGTAATCTTATAGTAAGGAGCGCCGAGGTATCCGCCTACGCCCTCTACAGCTTCGACAGTCCACTTCTGGTGAGGACGTCCGAGATAGTCACCGATTCTGACATCGATGTCACCCTCCGGCCAGCCGCCGATCACTTCTTCGAGTTTCTGTTCTTCTACCGGCTTGAGAGGCTCATTGCTAGGAGGGCCCCAGAATCTCACGCGGCCGGTGTTCATTCTTACGAAATCGACGACGAGCTCGAGACCATAGCCCCTTCTCTCGGATTCGATCTCATAAGTACCCTCGCGGAAGACGTCGCCAGCGACAGGCCAGCCGTTTTTCCATACGAGCGGAGCGATGGCGAGGACGCTGAGTCCGCCTTCGTCGAAGTCGGCTTCATAATGGAAAGACATCTTCTCGACGCCCGGCTCTTCGATGTAACGTCCGAAGTGTCCGGGACCGGAGTGACGGCTGTCGCTCGAAATGACCATCTTGCCGCCGCCTTTGAGCATGTCGCGGCCCAGGTTGTCGAGATATGGTCCGGTAACCTTGCGGGAACGGCCGACAACGATGTTGTAGGTCGAGTTGACGCCGTCGCAGCATGTCCCGTGGGTTCCGAGAAGATAGTACCAGCCGTCGTTGTACATCAGGGCAGAAGCCTCGCAGTCGATAGCGATGTTTATAGGCTCGTTACCCTCGACTCTGGCTCCGGTCTTCGGGTCGAGCTCTACGAGACGGATGAAGCCGAAATAGGTACCATACGAAAGCCAGAGCCTGCCGTCAGGGTCCAGCAGGACGGACGGGTCGATGGAGTCGCAGTCTTCGTCGTATTCCGAGGAGGCGACTACTATAGGTTCTGAATATTTAAAGTCAGGGGAATTAGGGTCGAGAGTCTTGTTCCACATTGTAAGGATGGTTCCCTTGTGGCCTCCGCCGAGACCGCCGCCGGTCGCGCCATAGACGACGAGGTATCTGTCGCCGATCTTGATTGCGTCAGGAGCTGCACCGCCGCCGGGTCTTACACCGCCGCCGTTCCAGGTCCAGCCGCCATCCTCGGAGATGAGGCCGCCGCCACCGGTACCGAACGTGAAATACTTTCCGCCGTCTTCCATGATGGTTGACGGGTCATGGATCCATCTGTTTCCGGTCTGGGCGTCAGCCTTGCCGGAGAGTCCTATGATCATAAGGGATGCGAGTCCCGCAAATATTATCTTGTTTTTCATCTTCTTCAGCATTTTACTCGGTGGTGATAGTGATTCCGGTTACAGGTTTTCCGTCCTTATCGACGAAACGGACGCAGAAGTCGCTCATTCCGGGGCCGTTGATGATGGCGCCGCGGAGGACATTCTTGCCTTTCTTGAGAGTGAGCCTGCGGGTAGCGCAATCGTCAGCGACCATACGTCTGTCGCTTGACATCAGGAGCACTTCCTCTCCGTTGAGCCACCACATCGAAGCCGAATTGGAGCCTACGAGCATTCTTACGTCTTCTATATCTTCAGGGCAATTGACAACTGTGACAGCCCAGAAAAGAACTCCATATACCTGTTTCTCGAGGGTTGAAGCAAAACGGAAAAGCTTTACGTTGTATAGCTTGCTGTCGAGAGCATGCCAAGCAAGCTTGGTCTCGCCAACCTCGACCTCCTGGCCGTCTATAGGGACGATCGTCATCTGGTCCTTGAAGTATTCGGTGTTGAAGGCATCCCGAAGATAGCTGTCAACGAAAACCGCATTGGTACGGTTTGGTTTATCGATAGGTTCGAGCAGAGACCATCTGCCGATGAATCCTTCCGCATCCGGAGTCGCCGGGGCTGCAGTTGCTACCGAGAAATAATCCTCGAATTTAGGCTGGGCTGAAGCAGGGGCCGAAGCCACGGAAGCGGCAAAGAGACCTGCACCCAGAATGATCAATACTTTGGAGTAAAGTGTCATGGTGTTATTTTATTTGAATAGTAGAGGTATGAATTCGTTGAGACTTCTTCTCCAGGTAAGCCACTCGTGGGCTGTCCCCGGGGAGATATAACGGGTATATTTTATGCCGGCATTGTCGAGCATCTTGTCGAGGGCGGCACCGCCGAGGCCTTCTTCCGTGCCGTTGGACATGAAGAGGACAGGGACGTCCTTGTTGAACTTGGCGGCATCCGCGAAGACTCCGTTGTAGAGAGTCTTGATGTCCTGTCCCGGGAATACGAAGATAGCTCCGCTGAAGGCGCCGATTCCGCTGAAGAGGTCCGTATGGGCAAGACCTATCTCGAAGGCCTGGTGGCCGCCCCATGAGAGGCCGGCGATAGCCCTGTGCTTGCGGTCGGTATATACTCTGAATGTATTCTCAACGTATGGGATAAGCTCATCGAGCACGACTGTCTCGAACGATGCGCCGAAGCTCATCATGTCCTCGCCGGGGATTGCGCCCATGCCATAGTCGCAGTCGCCGTTATCCATGACGACGACCATCGGGACGGCCTTGCCGGAAGCGATGGCATTGTCCATGATATTGGCCATCTTGCCCTGCTCGTGCCAGCCGGTCTCGTTCTCGGCCATTCCGTGCTGAAGTATGAAATAAGGATAGCGCTTCTTGGATTTCTCGTAGCCGGCCGGAGTATATACATAGCAGCGGCGCATCCTGTTGTGGGACGGCGACCAGTACTGGCACTCGCGCACCTGGCCATGAGGGACCGAAGGATTAAACTTATAGTAGGCGGCATCCTCTGCAGGCTCAGGGATTTCGAGAAGGCTGAAGCTGGAGCCGGAGCCATAGACTGTATAGACATTAGGGTCGTTCATCCTTACTCCGTCAACTACGAGCCGGTAGTAATGCGGGCCGACGACGATAGGATCGGTGGTGACTTTCCAGAGGCCTTCGGCGTTCTTTGTCATCGGATAGACGACTCCGCAGATATCGGCCGCCACCTCTTTGGCATCTGGAGCCATGAGGGTGAAAGTAGCGCGGCCTTCGCTGTCGACGCATGGATAGATTGCGCCCGGGATATTGTTTTCCGCGCTTACGCCTTCAGGCGGGTTGACGCGGGAGAACTTTGCAAAACGGATCCAGTCGATGTCGAGAGCGCCTCTGACGAGCTCGAAGCGGAGATTCCTTACGCCGGAGAGATCTCCCGAAACAGGGGCCTTGACCTCGCTCCATGCGGAGCCGGCGGGAACTTCAACCTCGGCGACAGTCTTGCCGTCGACAACGATGCGGAAAGCGCCGCCCTGCCCGGAACGGGCTCTGACGACTGCTTCTGCAGGTGTATAGAAACCGGAATCGACATCGTTGAAGGTGGACCATGAGCCTTCCTTCGCGAGGGTAAGATACCAGCCGGCGAAGTAGTTGGTAGTATCATGGTACTCGACAGAGGCCTCGAAGGCATCGCTGTAACGGTCAACCTGGATCATGGACTCGGCCTTTACAAGGCCCACGCCACGGAGAGTAGGGGTGACAGGATTGATGGTTCCGTCTTCGTTGAAGGTGACTCTGTCGATTCTTACCGAACGGTTCTTGTCGAAATTCGGAGAATAGTCATTGTGATGGTAGAAAAGATACCACTCTCCTTTGTATTCGACAAAGGAATGGTGGTTGGTCCAGCAGCCGGTAGGAGACTCGACCATGAATACACCTTTGTATTCGAACGGGCCCATCGGGTTGTCGGACATAGCGTATGCGAGAGTCTCAGTGCCGTTCTTCTCGCGTACCCATGGATAAGTAAGATAATAGTGGCCGTTACGCTCGAAGGCGAACGGACCTTCTTTCTGGCCTGCAGGGAAGTCCGCGTCGAGACGGGTCGGACGGCCTTCGATAGCTTTGAGGTCGTCAGTCATCTTTGCCACGCAGATGCCCATGCCCTGCCAGTAGAGATAGGCACTGCCGTCCTTGTCGACGAGTATGCAAGGGTCGATGCCGAACACGCCTTTGATTGCTTCAGGTTCAGGGGTGAACGGTCCTTCCGGGCTGTCGGCAGTAGCGATGCCGATTCCGAATCCGCGGCCGTTCTTCGGGGCGTTAGGGAAAGCGAAATAATACTTCCCGTCCTTATATACGCAGTCAGGCGCCCACATCGAATATCCGGCCGGGTTGCCCCAAGGGACATTCTCCTGGCTGAGGATTACGCCGTGGTCTCTCCAGTTGACTAGGTCTTCGGAGGAGAAAACATGGTAATCTTCCATACAGAACCACTTTCTCTCTGGAGCGACCGGAGAGATGATGTCATGGGACGGGTAGAGATATACCTTTCCGTTGAACACTCTGGCTGTAGGATCAGCAGTGTACTGATTACGGATCACAGGATTCTGTGCTAGGCACGCGAGCGAAAGCAGAAGTGCCGGGAAAATTATTAGTTTCTTTATCATTGTATAGAGTGTTGATTATTTACAGGTGTCCCGAGTCGTCCCGGTCTATTATTAGACAATTATCAGCGTGAGAGGTTTAGTCTTTTCAAGAAAAAAATGGGCGGATCCCGGATTGGAGATCCGCCCAAACACAACTAACACAAACAAACTAATATACTGTCTTATTCAAAAGCTGAAGGACTATTCCCAACCCGGGTTCTGGGTAAGATTAGGGTTAAGAGAGGTTTCAGCCTCAGGATAAGGGAAGTATTCATGCTTTCCGGCCTTGAATCCGGTTTCAGTCTTACGGATCTCCATTGCAGGATATGAGTAGACTGTGTAGAATCTATGTGCAGACTCACCATCCTTAGACATTGCGTCATAAAGGGTAGGAA
Organism: Bacteroidales bacterium WCE2008; assembly: GCA_900167925.1. Lineage (NCBI taxonomy): Bacteria > Pseudomonadati > Bacteroidota > Bacteroidia > Bacteroidales > Bacteroidales bacterium WCE2008. The sequence goes on along the minus strand of FUZM01000001.1, from coordinate 608,872 downwards.
CGCGCTGACCTGCAGTCTTGACACCGTCGAAGTGACCCCAGCGGACCATATCAGCCCAGCGGCAGCCTTCGAGCCAGAGCTCGAACTTCTTCTCTCTCTCGAGAACTTCCATATCTACGGTGTCGCTGATGGTTGCAGATCCGGCATGTTTCTGAACTAAGTTGATGGCATCCTTAGCACCCTGGGTGTCACCGGTCTGGAGACAAGCCTCAGCATACATGAGGAGGACCTCAGCATAACGCATTATGACGAAGTTGTTGACACGGATATTCTGTCCAGGACCAACGAGGTCTTCAGGAGTACAGATAGGCTTGAGAGGGAGCCATGTCGACTGACCGTAAAGTCCTCTGTTGTCGATTCCGATCTCAGCGCATTGCTTCTTGTCTTCGAGAGTCATGTCAGCCCATGCCTTTTTGGTCTTTTCGTCGACTACTGCAGGGTAGTTGAGATTATAGACTACATCTTCAATGCTGATGAGAGAAGCTTTGAAACGAGGTGAATCGCCATCGTTCGCATAGAACTCGTCACCGAACTCCTGAGGCACGCCGCAGCCGCCCCATCCGTCGATAGAAGAATATGCTACAGAAGGAGATACCTTGAAGTGGTCGCCACGCCAGTTCCAGATGTTAGCTTCCATCCAGGTTGAACGGTCGACGATATCCCACCATACGCTGATACCATCAGCTGTCTGGAGGTTGGCCTCGAAGATCTTCTCTTCGTTGGCGTCACCGGAAGCGTGGAAGTTCTCGGCATATCTCTCAGGCGGAACAAGCGCATAATTATCAGACTTGATGACCTTCTCGAGAGAAGCCTTGGCACCTGCATAGTCGCCTGCGAAAAGACGGGCCTTTCCTGCAACGGCGTTTGCAAAGCCCTTGGTAACCTTGACGGCGCCCTTCTTGTCGGTCGGTCCATTACGTGGATCGAGGTCTGCTTCAGCGTCATCGCACTCTTTCGCAATCCACTCGAGGAGTTCGTTATGGGTCATAGGATTCTCAGGATCCTTGTCGCAGTTGTAAGGGAGGTCGGTAGCTGCAAGAACATGGTCTATTCTTGGAGGGCAGTTCCAGCCGATTGCGAGAAGGAGATGCTCGTATGCACGGAGAACGCGGGCCTCGGCGACGCAACGCTTCTTTGTCTTGCTGTCAGCGTCCTTTACGTGATCGATTACGAGGTTGGCGTAATACATTGCATAGTAGATATTCTGGAAAGCGTTTCTGACGACTTCGCTACCGGTATCGTAACGGAATTCGTTCATGGCGCCCATGAAGTCATTATCACCGAAGCTTTCACCTGCAGCATACATATCGTCGCCGCAGAGGTTGAAGACTGCGTGGATAGGAGCGTAGATGTTACCACCTTCCTTGGAACAGATATTCCAGAGGAAGCCCTGGTAAGCAGCAACAAGAGCGGCTTCTGCATCGGCATCGGTCTTATAGAAAGAATCGACATCGACTACACCTTTCTGCTCGATATCGAGCAGGCTTTCACTGCAGGCAGAGAAGAGAGTCGCAACGGCCAGAAGTGCTGGTATGATTATTTTTTTCATAATATATTCCTATTGAAATTAGAATGTTATGTTAAGACCGAGGACGATCTTCTTGGTTGTAGGGTAGTTACCGCAGTCATAACCCATATCCCGAACGCTTGTCGTTGTAGCGGTCTCCGGGTCGCAGCCAGGGTAATTAGAGAATGTGAAGAAGTCGTCAAGGGAAACGAAGCATCTGAGGTTTTCAATGAGGGCCTTTCTGGAGATCTTGGCAGGAAGGGTATAACCGAGCTGAATCTGCTTGATCTTAAGATAAGAGCCATTGAAGAGAGAGGCATCAGAACTCCAGAACATCCAGTCATTAGCTACGATTGAAGCTGCCGGATACTTGGCACCGGTATTCTTAGGAGTCCATGAGTCCTTCCAGTAATGGTCAAGGCAGTTTGCCTTAGGACGGTCTGCATTGTAGAGGAGGGAGAAGATATCGTTTCCGGCTGTTCCTGTTCCATAAATACTGAGGTCGAAGCCCTTGTAGTCGAGATTGATTGTGAAACCATAAAGTACGTCAGGAAGAGCTGCTCCGATATCCTGGAGATCCTCGTCACCCACGCTGTTCACAACTTTACCATTCTTGTCGTAATAAGTAGCACGACCTTCTGAGTCTACGCCGGCAAACTTATAGCCGCGGAAGTACCATACCTTGTGGCCAACCTCGAATGCTGTACGGATCTTGTTATTAAGTCCGGATACACCACCGACAGTACCTTCCTGGCGAGCCAGAGAAGAGTGGAGGTAAGTAACCTCGTTGTGAAGGGTTGACAAGTTGGCGTTGATGCTGTAGTTGAGATCGCCGATATGGTCTTTCCATCCGAGTTCAATCTCAATACCTCTGTTGACAACATCACCGGCATTTATCACAGTACTCTTTTCACCGATGAAGCAAGGTGGTTTGATAGTGGTAAGAAGGTCTTTGGTCTTCTTGTCATAGTAAACTACGGATGCAGAAAGTCTGTCTCTGAAGAAACGGCCTTCGATACCGAGGTCGATCTGCTCGGAGGTCTCCCAGGTAAGCTTAGGGTTAGGAAGGCCTGAAGGACCGGAACCGAGGGACTGGGCACCCGTTGCAGGATCATACTGATACCACTGTGAGTTCAGCTTAATAGTTGCGGCGTGATCGTAGTTACCGAGCACGGCTACGTTACCATTCTGGCCCCATGATCCACGGAACTTGAGGAATGAAACTGCGTCAGGTGAGACATTGTCCTTGAAGAAGCTTTCGTTAGATATGTTCCAACCGGCAGAGAATGAAGGGAAGTAACCCCAGCGGTTCTGCTTTGAGAGATAGGAAAGGTCGAATGCATCTGCACGGAAGTTGGTCTGGAGGAAGTACCTGTTGTCATATGAATATGAGACACGACCGAAATAAGAAATGTTTCTTTTAACACTAGGAGCATTGGAACCAGGAGCTTCAATCTTCTTTGTAGCAGAGTCGAGGATATATTTCACATAACGGAAGTTAGACTCGTAACCTCTGAGGATGTCGACACCCTGTGCAGAGATAAATCCGTTATCGTCGTTTTTCTCTACGAATGACATACCGGCCATTGCACCTACTGTATGCTTTCCGAAATCCTTGTTGAGGTTCAAGAAGTTCTCCCACTGATAGTCGTAAGCGGTTTTGGTGGTCGCAGAAATGCTATATTCGGCAGAGTTGGCCATTGAGGTGGCATAGTAAGGAGCGGAATAGCTGTGGGTATTACCCTGGCTAATTCTGTAACCTAAACGTGAAGTGAATACAATACCCTTGAGCGGAGTAAAGTTGATGAACGAAGTACCGCGGAGGGTTATACCGCCATCGGTAGACTGGGTACGGTCTCTCTGGAGGAGAGGGTTACCGGTAGACTCGACAAGATATTTGGACGTTGCATAGTAGAGACCATTCTCAGGATCGATAAGGATTCTGTCAGGATTATCGAGAAATGCAGTCTTCATCTCGTTAGCGAACTCGTCCGGACTTTTGTAGTAAGGAGGAGTAAGAGGGTCGAGGGACATCACTGAGTTGAAGAGGGAACCGTAAGAAGCTGTAGAAACAGACTTTCTTGACCATTTTTCAACGGTGTTATTGGTTCCCACGGTAAGCCAGTCCTTGATCTTATAGTCGGCATTGAACTGGAAGAGAAGACGCTTGTAAACATCCTGCTTTCCTTTGACGATACCGTCATTGTCAAGATAGTTGATGGCTGCGAGGAAGTTACCTCTGTTGTTTCCACCCTGGAAGGTGATTCCGTGCTGCTTAGCCCAGCTTGGCTCGAATACTGCATCGAACCAGTTGTGCTGCTTTCCGTCCCACACTTTTTCAACATCTGACTCAGCAAGCTGACTGATAGCCTTCTGATACTCGATATAATCGTTGGTATTTAGAATCTCGGCCCTTTTCCCAAGTCTCTGGTTAGTGAACTTGAAATCATAGGTAATGGAAGATCTTCCCTTGTTGGAAGCACCGGTCTTGGTGGTGATGAGGACAACACCATTACCAGCCTCGGCACCGTAGATAGCGGCTGAAGCGGCATCCTTAAGAATCTCCATAGACTCGATCATGGAAGGATCGAGGTACTGGATGTTGTCAACCCTGAGACCATCCACGATAAGGAGCGGTCCAAGAGCATCAGCCTTATTAGTGTTGGATGACACACCACGGACACGGATCTGTGCACCTTGACCAGGAGCACCGGAGTTGTTGAGGATCTGGACACCGGCAGCCTTTCCCTGAAGGGCGGCGGCAGCGTCTGAAGTCGAACGGTTTTTAAGGTCATCGGATCTCACGGATGCGACTGAACCGGTAAGGTCGCTCTTCTTCTGGACACCGTAACCGATAACGACGGTCTCTTCGATAGATTCAGTGTCTTCCTGAAGAACGAATCTGTACTCGGACTGATCTCCGATAGAAGCTACAATCGATTTGTAGCCTAGGCTAGATACGGTAACACTTGCACCGGCAGGGACAGTCATAGAAAAATGTCCGTCGATGTCAGTGATTGTACCATTGCTGGAATTGCCGACAACAATGACAGATGCACCGATTACAGGTACACCAGCCTGGTCAACGACAACACCACTGATAGCACGATTCTGGGCGATGGCTGTACTCATCCCCAGAATACACGCGACAAGAACCATTGCAATTCTTGCAGCACTTAGGATTTTTTTCTTCATAAAAATTAACCTGGTTAGTAATGTTGCTAATTATCTGGCGAGCAGATTAACAAAATCTTAACGCTGCAAAGTTACCTTATACTCGCGCGTAGGACTTTACTAAAACGTTCAAAAGTTTTAACAGTTCAATCAAAATGAACGATTTACGGGTAAAAGGTTTTGTGAACGATTTTTGAAAGAAATTGAATTATTAATTAAATTTACAGCACCTAAAAACGGATATTTTTACGCATTTAATAGAAGATGTATGAAAATTCGAAAATTTCTGGCCTTTTGGCTGTTGATTATCTGCTGTTCCGGCGCGTTCGCCCAACCACGTAACTTCCGGCATTACAGGACCGAAGACGGTCTCCAGAGCAATACCATTCTCTCCTGCATGCAGGACAGCAACGGATTTATCTGGATAGGGACAAAAGACGGGCTCAGCATTTTCGACGGATCCGAGTTCAGGAACTTCGAGGCCGCAGGCCACAAGAGCTGCATGAACGGACGCATCCAGTCTATAGTCGAAGCGCCGGACGGCAAGATATGGATAGACTCCTCCAATGGCATCGGTTTCTATGATCCTCTGACTGACGTCGTTACCGTTGTCGACGAAAAGATGGTCCAGAACCAGAATTATATAAATATAGACAAAGAAGGAGACGTCTGGGTCTCATCCAGGAAAAGGATAATGCGATACATCAGCTCCGCCGGGCACTGGGAGACATATTCATGCAACCTCGCCCCTTCTACCCAGCCGGGAGCGGTAAGCGACGACGGACGAATCTGGTTCGGGGAAATGGGAGGCAGCCTGCGATACTTCGACCGCAGCACCGGCATATTCCGCTTCCTCGACGTCCTTCCGGAAGAGGATATAGAAAAGGGAGTCGTATTCAGCGACATAGCCGCTTCCGAAAATAACACCCTGCTACTCTCCACCAGTGACAACCGCATATTCAGACTGGACGTAACCACAGGCAAGGCTGTCTGCATCAACCAGCTCCAGGACTGGATCAAGGTCAACTGTATTCTCTCCGAAGACGAGGGCCGGTATCTCGTAGGCTGCCTGCAGGGCGTCCTGGTATGCTCGGATTCTCTCGGGACAGAGAACTTCATCACCGACGACGATCCGCATTCTCTCTCGAATACCAACGTCACCTGCATGACTAAGGACTCGGACGGCAACATCTGGCTGGGAACATACCACGGCGGAGTCAATCTTTACCATAATCCGCAGCACAGGATCATCCAGCACTACAAGAACACCAGCGGAACCAGCATCACCGGCAAGATAGTAAGAGCGATCTGCTCCGACAATAACGGGGACATCTGGGTCGGCACCGAAGACGGAGGCCTCTGCCGGTTCATAGTAAAAGAAAGAAGGATCGAGGACCTGGCCGCGCTCAACAGCTTCGGCGTCAACAATTACCACAGCATAATCCGTAACGGGGACGAGATGTGGGTCGCCACCTTCGGCAGGGGAATTTTCATTCTCGACGCCGCGAGCGGAGAATTCAAAGACCATCTGGATATCGGCGACAACCAGATAATAAACATAATGCGGGCCTCCAACGGTTATGTATATATAGGTACCGCCACCGGACTTTATCTGTACCGGGAGGGACGCGAGACAATGAAGATTCCGGAACTCCAGAATGCCATGGTGCACTACTGCTTCCAGGATTCCCGCGGGAATGTCTGGATCGGGACTTACGGAAGAGGTCTCTGGAAGAAGAAAGCCACAGAGAACCTTTTCAAATACGTGGAATCTCCGGATTACATAACATATCTCTATGAAGATCCTCTGGCCAATCTCTGGATTGCCACGGAAGGCGAAGGCGCCTGCTACAGGAACATAGACAGCGACGACGAATTCACTTACATCACAAAAGAGGACGGACTTCCTTCCAACATCACCTGCGCCATAACCTGCGGTATCCTCGGCAATATCTGGATATCCACCATCAAGGGACTGGTCATGTACAACCCTTACAACAAGATTGTGGAGAAAGTCTATCAGGACGACAACGGCACCGTCGGCGACAGCTACTGCTACGGAGCCTGCTACCAGTCCCCGAACGGAAATCTTCATTTCGGAACATACAACGGCCTCATCGTATTCTCTCCGGAGAATCTCGGCAACCCTATCGACGATGCGACTCTGTTCATAACCGATATCCATACCGGAGCCGGCAAGACATTCAAGGCTCTCAAGGAGAAAGGCAAATCCACTATCTACTCGGAAGAGATATCCTTCAAGAAGAAAGACGGGACCCCGCTTACTATCGGATTCTCGGCAATCTGCTATTCCAACATGGGAACGATCCGCTACAGATACAGTCTCATGAAACGAGGCAAAGGAGAGACCGTCACCACCACCGAAAACAAAGCCGTCTATACCGACCTTGCCCCGGGCACCTACGTATTCGACGTCAGCATAGAGGGCAACAATACTCCTCAGGGGCATCGTACCCTGAAGATAAAGGTCGTACCTCCGCTTTACCTTTCCATGATGGCCCAGATCTGTTATATCGCCATTGCGTTGCTTATCGGCCTGTCGCTCCTGATGCATTATATCCGCAGAAAGCGCTTCGAAGAGGAGCAAAAGATGGTCCAGATGGAGGCACTCAAGCAGAAGGAAATCTATGACGCCAAGATCAATTTCTTCACGAATATCACCCACGAGATACGTACTCCTCTCTCTCTCATCAAGATGCCTGTCGAGAAGATAATCGAAGAGAAGGCTTATCCGGAGAAATCGAAGGAGGACATAATGACGATCAAGGCCAATACCGAAAGACTCCTCAACCTTACCAACCAGCTTCTGGACATAAAGAAGATGGAGAAGGGAGAGATTACCATCAACTGTTCGGACTTCGACATATGCCAGTTCTCAAGGAAGATATCCGATTATTTCAGGACCGCCATCCATGACAGGCATCTACAGTTCTCTCTGGACATACCTGACGGTAAGATAAATGTCAATACCGATTCCGACAAGGTTGAAAAGATCATATGCAACCTTATGTCGAATGCCGTCAAATACAGCCAGAGCAAGATAGCCTTCACCCTGACACGTCTGGACAACGGCAAAATCAGGATAAGGGTCGACAGCGACGGATACCATCTCACCGAAGACGAAAGGGAAAAGATATTCATGCCGTTCTACCAGGTCAGGACTGTCACGTCCCAGCTCATAGGCAGTAACGGCACAGGACTCGGTCTTCCATACTCCCGCCATCTTGCGGCAGCCCTGGGTGGCGACCTGTATGTGGACTCTTCCGACAATGAAAACAACTCGTTTGTCTTCGAATTCCCTGTCAAATCGAAGATTGTGGCCGAGACCAAGGAAAAACCGGAGAAAGACGAATATATCGACGAGGGAGCAGAAAGCGGAAGACACTGCCTGCTTGTCGTCGAGGATTCCGAAGAGATGAAATCGTACCTCTGCAAGGAGCTTGGAAAAGACTATAAAGTACTGTCCGCGGCCAACGGAGAAGACGCCATAGTGGTTCTCCAGAACCATAAGGTCGATATGGTCATCAGCGATATCATGATGCCGGTCATGGACGGATACCAGCTCTGCAACCGCATCAAGAACGATATCGAGTTCAGCCACATCCCTGTAATCCTGATGACTGCCGCGGTCGGAGTCAAGACTCATATCGAGACTCTCGATGTCGGCGCGGAGGGCTATATCGAGAAGCCGTTCAGCATCGACCTTCTGAAGGCCCAGATCAACAACCTGTTCATGAACAGGGAGATTACATACAACCAGTTTGCGACCTCGCCTCTGACCCATTTCAACAGCGTTGTCATGAACAATATCGACAAGGATTTCATGGACAGGCTGCTGGAGGTGATTTCCGACAGGATATCCGAGCAGGAACTCAACATCGATACTCTCACCGAGGCTCTGCATACCAGCAAGTCCACCCTGTTCAGGAAGGTCAAGGCCAATATCGGAGTAAGCGTCAACGAGTATATACGTATATGCCGCCTAAAGAAGGCTGCTGAACTGCTTTCTACGAACAAGTATAAAATAAACGAGGTCGCGTATCTGACGGGATTCTCATCGCCGTCGTACTTCGCGACCTGTTTTCAGAAGCAGTTCAACATATCGCCGTCAAACTTCATAAAGAACCTGACGACGACACGATGACCCTTAGAATATAAGCTGTGCCATCTGGTAGAGGCTCCTTCTCCAAGTAAGGAATTCGTGGGCCGTGCCCTCGGAAACGTATGAGAAGGCGTTGTAACCCGCTGCCCTGAGATCCTCGGCGGCCTTTGTGACGCCGGCAGGATTCTCTTTGCTGCCGCAGCTCATGAAGATTACGGCAACCTGGTCCTTGCTCTTGATGTCGGCCGGAGTATAAATTCCGCCGCTTAGAAGGCCGTAGTATCCGAACACTTCAGGACGGGCGAGGGTGATGTTCCTCGTCTCCATGCCGCCCATGGAAAGGCCGGCCATTGCCCTGTGCTGTTTGTCAGCTACAGTCCTGAAGTTGGCGTCGATATAAGGTACGAGCTCGTCTACGAGCACTGTCTCGAATTCATGGTAGTTGAAGTTGCGGAAGCCGCTTCCGAACTTGATTTCGTTGGTCATGCCGTATGTCATCACGATGATGAACGGTTTGATCTTGCCCTCTGCGATAAGGTTATCCATGATAAGGTTTGCGTGACCCTGCACTGACCATGCGGTCTCGTCCTCTCCCCAACCATGCTGGAGATAGAGTACAGGATATCTTGCATCGCTGTCGGCATCGTACTGAGGAGGAGTGTAGACGAAGGCTCTGCGGAATACTCCGGTGCTTGGAGAATTGAAGAGAACCTGGGTCACCTTGCCGTGAGGCACGTCCTTTACAGCATAGAAATCTGCATCGTGGGCTGGAATCTCGATTCCGCTCTCCCAACGGGTAGAGCCGTAATAGTTATTAGTTCCCGGATCATTGAAGACTCCACCGTCAATAGTAAGATGATAGTAGTGGAAACCCTCGTCCATAGGACCTGCCGTAGTTCCGGTCCATACTCCGTCTTCGCCTTTGACGAGATCGGTACCTCCACGCTGGCCGCCGAGTCCGAGGCTGACATTGACAGCCTTTGCATCAGGTGCGACGATGCGGAAACGTGCATAGCCCTGGGAGTTGACCATAGGATACTCCTGTCCCGGCTGATTGAGCTCTGAAGGTTTGAAATCTTCCTTAATTTCTGCCTGTTCCTGCGCAATGGCAGTACCGGCAAAGATCATAGCAGAAGCTAAGATTACTAGTGTTTTTTTCATTGTCGTTACTTTTTTGTGGTAATTCTTCTTCAGGCTAAATTAGTCAGGAAAATAATCAAAAGAAAAAATCCCGCTACGAATAGCAGGATTTTGAAATATATTGGAACTATAGTGAAAGTTCGCGCTTGAGATCCTTCTCTTTTATCGACTGTCGCTTGTCATATTCCTTCTTTCCCCGCGCCAGGGCGATCAGCAGTTTCGCATATCCGTTCTCCGCGATATAGAGCTTGACGGCGACTATAGTCAGGCCTTTCTGCCTTACCGCCTGACGGAGATTCCGCAGCTCTTTCTTCGTAAGCAGCAGCTTGCGATCGCGGGTCGGCTCGTGCTGGCCCCATGATCCCCAGAAATACTGGGCGACATTCATGCCTTTGACGTAGAGCTGGCCTTTCTGGTCAAAGTAGCAGAAAGCATCCACCAGAGAGGCTTTGCCGGCGCGGATAGACTTTATCTCGGTACCGGCGAGCACTATTCCAGCGGTATAAGTCTCCAGGAACTCGTAGTCGAACGAGGCCCTTCTGTTGCTTATCTGTACTTTGCTCTTTGCTTTTGGCATAATCCTTAAAGTGAGGAATGCAAAGATATGGTTTTTTTCGCTAACTTTGGCATAATGGATTTGAAGATAGACGAAATACTGCGCGCATACGACGCCGGAGAAACCGACCTGATCTGCGTCCTGGGGCCTACAGCCTCCGGAAAGACCCGCTTTGCCGTCAATCTCTGCCGGGAGATCACCCGTCTCCGGGGAACATCGGAGCCGGCCGCCGAGATCATATCTGGAGACTCCCGCCAGGTCTATCGGGGCATGGACATCGGCACCGGCAAGGATCTCTGCGAATACGGGGAGATCCCGTACCACCTTATCGACATCGCCGACGCGGGCACGCGCTACAATATCTACGAATACCAGCATGACTTCGAGGCCGCCTACAAAGACATCACCGGCCGAGGAAAAGTCCCGGTACTATGCGGAGGCTCAGGACTTTACATCGAGGCGGCGACATGCGGCTACGCCCTGCCCCAGGTGCCGCCGGACGAGAAACTCCGCGAGGAGCTCGAGAAAGAGGACATCGAAGAGCTGCGGGAGAAACTGGCGGAGCTACGTCCGATCACGGACCCTTCGGTCATGGAATCCAAGCGCAGGATCATAAGGGCGCTGGAGGTCGCTTTCTACGAGCGCGAGCATCCGGTCCGCCGCACCGGCTTCCTGCCGAAGAATACTTATTTCATAGGGACTGACGTTTCCCGCGAAGAGCGTATAGCCCGGATTGACCGCCGGCTGGACGAAAGGCTCGCCGAAGGCATGATCGAAGAAGTCAAGGGGTTGATAGACAACGGAGTAGCTCCAGCCGATCTCATGTATTACGGACTGGAGTATAAGTTTGTGACTCAATATGTCCTCGGGATTCTGTCGTTCGACGAGATGAGGACGCTGCTGGCCAACGCCATCCACCAGTTCTCGAAGAGGCAGATGACGTGGTTCCGCGGGATGGAACGCCGCGGCACGGTAATCCACTGGGTCAAGCCCTAAAGTACGTTGAAAGTCTTTCGCGGGGCCTCGACCGAGCGCCAGTAATCCGCATCAAATTCGGGATAGATATATGGTCCCTCCCTGTCAATGACAAAGGAGAGATAGGTGATCTTGAGCCCCTGTTTCAGGAACATGCTCTCGTAGTATGTCTGGACCTCATAGAGCGAGGCCAGACGGTCGCGGTTGTAGATTTCCGGATCGACGGCCAGAGTCTCGGGGTCGGTGGCGTAGAGGTCTTCGGTACATGCAAGTATCTTCAGCCCGTTCTGCTCTGCCATGGCCTTGCTGTACTGGTGCAGGAACATGCTGTCGGTCTTCAGGTGCACTATTCCGCCAGGGGCCATGAATGCCCGGTATCTTTCCAGGAAGCGCGGGGAGGTAAGGCGGCTGTTCTCGCTCTTCATCTGCGGATCGGAGAATGTCAGCCAGACTTCGGAGACCTCTCCAGGGGCGAAAAACGCGCCTATGAACTCGATTCTGGTGCGAAGGAAGGCGACATTGGGGAGATTATGCTCCGTCGCGTATTTGGCCCCTTTCCAGAGCCTTGCGCCTTTGATGTCGACGCCGATATAGTTGAATTCCGGGTTGCGCAGGGCCATGTCGATGGTATACTCCCCTTTCCCGCAGCCGAGTTCCAGGACTATCGGCTGCTCGCAGGCGAACATCTGACGGTTCCAGTTGCCGCGGATTGCATGGTCCTTGAGGGCGAAGCCTTCTGCGGATTTGTCCAGCACCTCCGAGGATGCAGGCTGGAGGAGACATCCGAATGTCTCGTTTTCCCTGAATCTCTTTAATTTTCCGTGTCCCATATTATTCTCTTTCGAGGCTTATCCCTACCCCTGTCACATTGTATTTTTCCACGATAGTCTCCGGAATATTCACGCGGAGTCTCCAATTCCCGTAACGCACCGGTACAAGGCCTTTGCGGTAAGCCGCTTCAAGGGTCTTGGTGTAATAGGAGCTGTCTCTGAGATACTTCCTGCCGATGGAGACGGTTTCGCTATAGACTTCCTTATCCGGAGATACCCAGTCGATGGTCAGCGGCAACGCGCTGAAATCCCTGAACGTCCTGTCATCACTGTCCATCATGACCACGATGCCGATCCCATATCTTGACAGGGAGTCACTCATGTCAACGACGAAACTGTACCGCCCGTGGATGTCCCTTTCTCCTGTCCTTACGAACATCTCGTCAGAGACCGGCCGGCTGCATGAAGCCAGCATAATCAGCGACAGTATCAGGAATGCCCTTCTCATTTACGGTTGCCTTTGTCCGGACGACGCTGATGACGGCCTTTGCCGTTATTCTGGCCGTTTCCTCCGTTATTCTGACCGTTATTCTGGCCATTGCCGCCGTTATTCTGGGCTTTGCCGCCGTTCTGGGCCTTTGCCGGCTGTTTGCGTCTGCGGCTCTTCTTAGGGGCGTCGAAGCGGGTGATGCTGTCATCGCCCACGGCGGTCACGAACTCCGGAAGTTCAGGCTCCGGTTCGAGCTTGAGTGACTCCGGCTTCTGGCCGTTGCGGTTCATTCTGAGGATTTCCTTGACTTCGGCGGCGTCGAGAGGATATATGTCCGTGAGAGAGTTCTTCTCATAAGAGAAATACATTATCTCCCGGAGGATATCTGTCTTGACCAGATAAGCGAGTCCGTCTTCGAACTCGAGAGGCTCGAGAACCTTAGGCAGATGAGACTGGGCCTCCATATAGGCGGCGACTTCGTAGTTGAGACAGCACTTCAGCTTTCCGCACTGGCCGGCGAGTTTCTGCGGGTTCAGCGAAAGGTCCTGGGCCCTTGCGGCTGAAGTCGTGATAGACTTGAAGCTGGTTATATAGTTGGCGCAGCAGAGCTCTCTTCCGCAGACTCCGATACCTCCGATGAGGCCGGCTTCCTGCCTTGCTCCGATCTGCTTCATCTCGATCCTGATACGGAACTCCTCTGCGAAGACTTTGATAAGCTGGCGGAAGTCCACGCGGCCGTCGGCGATATAGTAGAATATGGCCTTGGTGCCGTCTCCCTGGAATTCCACGTCTCCGATCTTCATCTCGAGGCCGAGCTCCACGGCAATCTGGCGGGCCCTTATCATCGTGGCCTGCTCCCTTGCGATAGCCTCCTGCCATTTCTCGATATCGAAGGCCTTGGCCTTGCGGTATATCTTCTTGAACTCATAGGAGTCCATGTCGATGCCGCGACATTTCATCTGGCGTCCTACGACAGGTCCCTCGAGGGTGACTATTCCGAGGTCATGGCCGGTCTGGGCTTCGACGATGACGAGATCTCCGATCTTGATGCTCTGACCGGATTCATTGCGGTAGATGCCTTTCCTGGTATTCTTGAAGCGGACCTCGAAGTAGTCTCTATACTGCTCCTGGGATACGCCCTTGAGCCAGTTGTAGGCTTCGAGTTTGCAGCAGCCCTGACGATAGGTGCAGGTAAGTTCGTCTTCCTGTCCTCTCGTTACAGTACAGCCTCGGCTGCAGTCGTATCTGATATTTTCGTTCTCGTTCATACGATACTGGTATACATACGGCTCACCATATTGCAGAACAGTATCTTCTGGGATACATTCCTGTCAAGCATAAGTGAGGTCCGGTTAATCATTTCAATGGCCTTGCGGCAGAACGACCTGCTGCAGCGGCCGGCAACGTTGCGGTAGAATGCCTCCGATTCCGGCGGAATGCCGGCGATATCGTCCATCTTCTGCTGGATCATGAATATCTTTCTGAGACAGTCTCCTGCAAAGTTACAAAAAGCTTTCTGTTTTTCACGCGATTCCATCGCCGCAAGGGCTTCGCCGATCTCGAGAGTCCCGAGATAGTCTCTTTCGAGCATCTTTCCTATCATGTCCTCGACGATTTCGTGCATGGCACCGAAATCTCCGTCTTCGGAGAGGGTGTGCAGGGCGAATCCTACGCTGCCGCCCGAGAAGAAGGCGGCGCGGGACGCTTCTTCTTCCGTCACGCCCATCTTTTCCACGAGAGTCCTCCTGACTTCTTCCCCGGAAAGAGGAAGTACCCTGAGCGGGAGACAGCGGGAGGAGATGGTCGGGAGCACTGCTTCCGGCTGATGGGTGATAAGGATGAATACTGTCTTTCCTTCGGGTTCTTCAATGGACTTGAGCAGCATGTTTGCGGTCTGCTGGTTCATCTTTTCCGGCAGCCAGATGACTATGCATCTGTAGCCGTCAGTCACTGAGGAAAGTGACAGTTTCTGCATTATGGCCTTGCCTTCGGCGACTGCTATCACTCCTGATTTCTTCTCTATGCCAAGTGCTGTGGAAAGTTCGTTCTCCAGGAAATAAGGATTAGCGGACACGAGTTCTCTCCAGTAAGGCACAAAGTTGTCGCAGGTAAGCTTCGAGACCTCTCCGGACACCTTGGTACTTGAAGTGATAGGGAAAGTGAAACGGAGATCGGGGAAGATAAGCTTGTCTGTCTGGTTGCAGCTTGCGCATTCCCCGCACGAGTCCCCGTCGTGACGGTCTTTGCAGTTGAGATAGCTTATGAAGGCGAGGGCTATCGCGAGGGCTCCGCCTCCGTCATTTTCATACATCATCAGGGCATGCGGAACGCGCCCGCTGTCAGCCATTCCGACAAGGGCTTTGACTACGTTGTCGTTACCTATGATGTCTTTGAATCTCATGATTTTCTTTTGGAGACGAAGTCCGTGAGTACCATGAGGTACTCTTTGTCAATACTGTCCGGAAGAACGGATAGTGCGGCCCTGGCTTCTGCAAGGAAGTCTTCCAGACGCTTCTGGGCATATGCGATACCTCCGTTACGCTTCACGAATTCCACTATCTGCGGCTGGTATTCCGGATGCGCGAGAATCCCGGAAACCATCTTCCTGACTTCCCCGGCCTTGGCTTCAGGGACATTGCCCAGAGCCCCGAGAAGAGGCAAGGTTATCTTGCGCTCCTGCAGGTCCTGGCCGGAAGGCTTTCCGGTGGATGCGTTGTCCTGGTAGTCGAAGATGTCGTCTTTTATCTGGAAGGCGAGCCCCAGGGCTTTGGCATATCTGCCGACCGCTTCCATATATTCTGCAGGTGCCTTGACTGATATTGCCGCAGCTTCGGCCGCAACCACGAACAATGATGCGGTCTTGTTGTAGATGATTCTGAGATAGTCGTTCTCGTCGGTATCGCCGGAAACAGCCTTCTGCAGCTGGAGCATCTCTCCTTCCGCAAGATCCGAAAGAGTCCTGGCGAACAGCCTGACGACAGTGCCGGACTCATGTTCAGCCTGCAATATCCTGTCTACCGCCTTCACGAGCCAGTAGTCACCAAGAAGCACCGAAGCCCTGGATCCGAGGATAGACATTGTCGTAGGGGCCCCTCTGCGGGTAGGGCTGTTGTCTGCGACGTCATCATGGAGAAGAGTCGCGTTGTGAAGCAGTTCGGTCGCGGCGGCGAATCTTATTGAGTCATCCGTAAGCGAACCGCAGGCCTTTGCCACAAGCAAGGCGAGAATCGGCCTGAGCTGCTTGCCGGAATTCTGCATTATAGCATCATTCGTCTTGTCAAGCAGTTCTATGTCGCTGGAGAGGGATTCGCGCATCAGGCCATTGACCCTGGCGAGATCTCCTGCGAGATATTCGCGTACAGAGAGTTTATCCATTTTCTTTAATCATGTCGAGGAACTCCTCGACGGTTTCCGGGAAACTGATCAGCTGCGCATCTTCCGCGGCGGTCATGCCGGTATCGACATAATGCTTTAGCAAAGCCTTGAAAGGATTATAGAAGCCGCCGACATTGAGGGCATATATCTTGCCGTCGTACTTGCCGAGCTTGGCAAGGACATGGGTCTCGATCAGTTCGTCCAGGGTACCGATACCACCCGGAAGGGCAAGGGCGGCGCAGGTTTCCTTGCGCATTTCCTCCTTTCTTTCGGCCATCGTATCGGTCCATACGAGTTCGTTCAGTCCGGGATAAAGAAATTGCTCCATGAAACGTGGCAGCACTCCTTTGTGCCATCCGCAACACTTTACAACCTCGTCGGCCACTACGCCCATGGTGCCTTTCACGGCACCTCCTGAGACAATTCCGTATCCCAGCCCGCAGAGGCCGCGGACTGCAAGTCTCGCGGCCTCGTTATATGCTGGGTCTATAGTATAGCTCGAAGAGCAGAAAACTACAACCTTCTGCATCCTCTAGAAGAAATAAGCCAGAGAGATAGAAATACCGTTGAAGGATTGCTTATCCTTGATTGCCTTAGTTATGGCTTTGGTTATATCGCTTCCATTCGGAACCTCGTCCTTCTCAGCGAGGGAACCAAAGTTCCAGAAGTACTTCAGGGAAAGCTGAAGGCTTCCGAGATCGACACCTGCGCCGACTCCGAGACCATACTCGAAACGGTTGAAGTTGGACTCCTTGAAGTCGTTCTTGATAGCTTTGGCCTGCTCTGCAACTGCGTTCAGACCCTTGGCGTCATTGTTAAGGTTGACGGCATATCCGACGAAAGGCTCTGCGAACAAGTATGGACGCATCACGAGAAGGTCCAGGCCATACTGCAACTGCACAGGAAGCTCGAGATAACCGACCTTTGTCTCAACCTTGGTAAGACCTACGGCCTCTGCCAGAGGTAGCTTCTCATAGTTCTCCATGCTTGTACCCTTCATCTGGTAAAGGAGGGAAGGCTGGATACCGAAACCGCCGAATACGGCCTTTACGGTAAAACCGGCATGGTAGAGAGATATCGAGCTTGCATCGATATCAGACACTTTGGAGCTGGACGACGTGAAACCGCCCAGAATACCGAAACGTACCTGCGCTCCGGCATTTGCGCCGAACATCGTCAATGCGACGAGTACGGAAATAAGAAGTTTTTTCATGACTTTTCTTTTAAATTAATTTGTCGAGGATATCCGTAATCTCCTTCTTTGTCACGGCACCTACAGTCCTGTCGACTTCGACGCCATCCTTGAAGTAAAGAAGAGTCGGGATGCCCCTTACTCCGTAGTTGACAGCCACATCCTGACAGTCATCCACATTGCATTTGACAACTTCAACCTTTCCGGTATAAAGCTGCTCTATTTCGTCAACAGTAGGAGAGAGCATACGGCACGGACCGCACCACTCTGCCCAGAGATCCACCAGCACAACCTTGTTGTTTCTGATGATATCCGAAAAATTGTTTGTCGTTGCTATTGTTGCCATAATAAAATAATATTCCTGCTACAAATTTAAAAATTTATAGCAGGAATGCAAAACGTATAAATTACTAATACTAGTAAGATTGTTCTATGTTCAAGACGTAAGCGCGGAGTCCCAGATCCGGATGGGCCTCGTCAGTCATCCTGAGATCAGCCATTATCACGGGCACTACTTCGTCCGGAACGGCGGCGAAAATAGCGTGGTTCTGGGTAGGCCAGGCATGGTTGCCGAGGTGAGGCTCCCCATAGAAGGTACCTCTTCCGGCAATGTCCTCCCACTTGGTATATCCGCGCTGGCCGCGCTTCTGGAGAAGATCCACGATCTCCTCGTTATATGCCTGATTGAATGCTATAAAAATCGCTTTCATTTTTTCTTGTTTCTTTTAGCTTTCATCTCTGTAAGTCCGCAATACATAGTAGGAATGATCACGAGGGTCACGAGAGTAGAAATCGAAAGTCCCCATACGACAGTCATACCGAGAGATCTCCACATTTCGGCTCCCTCACCCGTTCCCACAGCCATAGGAATCATACCGAGCACTGTAGTAAGGGTTGTCATCAGGATAGGACGGAGACGGCTCTTTGCGGCCGTGATGGAGGCTTCGCGCACGGACATTCCCCTCTCCTGGCAGAGAATCGTATAGTCTATCAGCACGATACCGTTCTTCACCACGATACCGAGAAGGATTATGACTCCGACCATCGCCATCATACCGAGAGCTGTTCCGGTAACCCAGAGTCCGAGGATCACGCCGATGAACGCGAACGGGATAGAGAACATGATGACGAACGGTCCCATGAATGACTCGAACTGGGATGCCATCACCATATAGACGAGAAGTACGATCAGGATGATAAGCAAGCTCATATCCTTGAACATGTCCTGCTGGTCTTCGAAGCTACCTCCGATATAAGTGCTGAGGTTGGCAGGAAGCCCGGCATTGTCTATTACCTTTTCGGCTGACACCACAGCCTCGCTGAGAGCATGGCCACGTCCCACGATACCGGTTACGGTGATCATGCGTTCGCGGTTCTTTCTCTCGATTGAAGGAGGTACCTGGGATTCGACGATAGTGCCGAGATCCTTTATCTTGATGCCCTTGCCCATAGGATTGTAGACCATCACATTTTCGATGTCCTGCAGGCTGCGGCGGAATTCCGGAGCATAACGGACGCGGATGTTGTATTCATCTCCGTCCTCGCGGTAGAATGACGCCACCGTACCGTTCATCGCAGCGCTGAATGCAGCTGCGGCGGTAGTCGAGGTAAGTCCGTTGATGGCAAGTTTCTGGCGGTCGAAATCGACTATATACTCAGGAGTATACTGGTCACGGCTGAGGTTGACCTGGGCGAAATAACCGCTCTCGTTCATGCCCTTCTGGATACTGTGAGCCGCGAGTCCGGTCTCTTCGAAGTCATAGCCATAGATCTCTATCTCGACGGTAGAGGCTCCTCCCATTCCGCCACCCATACCTTCGGTGACGGTTGCCCTGTGGAGCTCAGGGAAGAGCTTGAGGTCCTTGCGGACTATATCTGCTATTTCGGCTGAAGAACGCGTTCTGTCCTCCTTGGAGCCGATATTGATATTCATCGTTATGATATGCGTACCGTTGCTCTGCATGCTGGCGAAAGCGTTGTCGCTGTCGGCCTGGCCGAAGCGGTAGCTGAGCACCTGGATTTCAGGGACATCTTCCCTTATCTTGTCATAGATACGCTGGGCCACGTCGGCGGTAACGCCCTGGGCCGTACCGACAGGAAGCTCGACCGTGACGTTGAGTCGTCCCATATCCATGTTCGGGAAATACTCTGTCTTGAGTCCAGGGCCGAGGGCTCCGATTACCAGCACGAAGATGCCGACGGCACCGGCGAAGATAATCTTCTTGTGAGCCATACTCCAGGAGATAAGGCGGCTGTAGCCGGAAGCAATCTTGTCGAGCCCCTTGTTGATAGGGGTGAATATGGCGACGTGGATCTTTCCGGTCTTAGGACCGGCCTTGAGGAACTTGGAGCAGAGCATCGGCACGAGGGTAAGAGCCGCCGTGGTAGATACTATCATGATTATGCTGACGATGAAACCGAGCTGACGGAAGAGGATTCCGGCCATTCCTGACATCATCGTAAGAGGCAGGAACACGCAGAGCATCGTCAGTGTAGAAGCGATTACGGAGATACCCACCTCGGAAGTCGCGTGGACCGCGGCCTCCTTCGGCTTCTCGCCTCTCTCGAGGTGTGTGGAGACGTTCTCCAGCACCACTATCGCATCGTCCACCACCATACCGATCGCTATGGAGAGCGCCGACATCGAGATGATGTTGAGGCTGCTTCCTATTCCGAACAGGTACATAAGGGAGGCGAGCAGGGCGATAGGAATCGAGAGCACGATGATGAAGGTTGCTCTCCATCTTCCGAGGAAGACATATACGACCAGCATCACGACAAGGAAGGTGATGAGGATAGTTTCCTTGAGGGAGTTGATTGTGTTTACGATATTCTCTGAGCTGTCGATAACCTCGGTGAATTCTACGTCGGAAGGAAGATTCTTCTTGATATCCACCATGGCTTTCTTGACAGCCTTCACCACGTTTACAGTGTTGGCGCCTGACTGCTTCTGGATGATGATCTGGGCGCCGCGGGCACCATTGGTGTAGGACTCCTGGGAACGTTCCTCGAGGTTGTCGCTTATCCTGGCGACATCCCTGAGATAGACGGCCCTGCCGGCAGAATATCCGACAATGAGGTCACTGAGCTCAGACGGACTGTCGAACTCTTTCTCCACACGGAGGGTATAGGTGTTGGAGCCTATATCGATGTTACCGCTTGGGACGTTACGGTTCTCCGCAGCTATCACTCCGGAGATAGCGCTGATGGTGAGGTTGTATGCGGCCAGCTTGTCAGGATCCACATAAACCTGGATCTCGCGTTTAGGCGCACCGGCTACCGATACGGTACCTACGCCTTTCACCCTCGCGAGCGGGGTGGCAAGCCTTTCGTCCAGGATCTTCTCGAGAGCGTCCACACTCTGGTCGGCCGTAGCCGCCATGATGTAGATAGGCATGTCGGAAGCGCTGAACTTGAGGATCGTAGGGTTGGAAGCTCCGTCCGGAAGGGTCGACTTGACCATGTCCAGCTTGTCGCGGACGTCGTTGGTGGCCACATCCAGATCGGTTCCATAGTTGAATTCCAGAGTAAGGAACGATATGTTTTCCCTTGACTGGGAACTAAGGTCCTTGAGGTCGGAGACTCCGTTCAGGGAGTTCTCCAGCAATTTGGTAAGGTTGTTCTCGACATCCTCGGCACTTGCTCCCGGATAGGACGACATTACCATCAGGACATTCGATTCGATGTCCGGGAAGTTGTCGATCGGAAGCTGCACCAGGGAGAACACACCGAGGATCGCGAGCGCCAGATAAATCAGGAACGTCGTGACCGGTTTGTTGACCGCAGATCTATATATACTCATAATCCGATTCTCCCGATTTAAAGAACATTGACTGCGATACCATCCTTAAGCGATGCCTGGCCCTTAGCGACCACATTGGCACCGGCGGCAATGCCTTCGGTAACTTCATACTCGTTGCCGATGTGTCTTCCGAGAGTTACCGGAACGAACGATACCGTATTGTCGGCATTGAGGATATAGACATATTTCTGGCCTGTACCTTCCATCTTGACGACAGCGGTGTCAGGGATTATCACATTGTGGAGAGAGCCGAAGCATACGACTACCCTGGCGAACATTCCGGGACGGAGGAGACGGTCGGAGTTGCCGACTACCACCTCGGCAAGGAAGGTATGGGTAGCGGCATCTATCGTAGGATATATCCTCTCGATGCGTCCTGTGAAGCTGCGTCCGGGGAGGGCGTCGACAGTAAGGCTGACCTTGTCGCCCTTATGGACCTTGGAGTACTCGCTCTCGGAGATTCCGACCTTGAGTTTGACAGGAACGACCTGCTGGACAGTGAAGATCGGCATGGACATGGCATACATGTCATTGACATCATAGTTGCGCGCCGTTATGTATCCGGTTATCGGGGCGCGGAGGACAGTGTTCTCGAGGAGGTTGGCGTAGGTCGACCTGCGGACATTGTATCCGAGTTCCATGGCCTCGAGATCCGACTTGGCGACTCCGCCCTCTTCGTAGAGGCTGCGGATCCTGGCGAGCTCGGTGCTGTCATTCTGGAGCTGGAGGCGGGTCTGCTCGAGCTGGAGACGGTCCATTTCTGCGACAACCTGGCCCTTGGTCACATAATCCCCTACTTCTACATTGATCCTGCGGATCCTGCCTGCAGACTGGGATACGATATTATTGGTGGCGTAAGCCTCTACCGATGCAGAGTATGAGCTCTCCTGAGGGACGTCCCTGGAGACAGCGGTGACAACTTCTACTGAAGGAACGACTGCTGCGGCGCCCGGCACTGCAGCTTTGTCACCACTCTTGCCGGCGCAGCCTGCAACCACTGCAGCGATTCCGGCGAATACCATGATTTTTACAATCTTTTCCATATATGTCTTTCTGTTTTTATCTATTGTCGGCGACAAAGTCCTTTCCTATCATCTGTTCGAGACTTGCCTTTGCCACCATGAAATTGTAGACTGCCTGGCTTTGGGCGAGTCTGGCCTGGGTAAGCTGGAGCTGGGAATCGTTGAGATCCGTCAATGTGCTCTTGCCTACGTTATAGGACTTGGCCGTAATATCGTATGCCTTCTCGGCGAGCTTCACAGCTTCCTCCGAAGAAGAATAGCTCTTCATGTTTGTCTCCATAGTGTTCAGATACTGGCGGATAGCTATCTTGAGCTGCCTTTCGGTATTGACTCTCTGGAGGTCGAGTTCGGCGAGCTGGACTTTGGACTGCTTTATGTCGTGGTAACGCTTTCCGCCGGAGAAGATCGGGATGGAAAGGCTGAGGCCGACGAAGGAGTATGGAGTCCACTTATATTCACTGAACTTGAAGTCGTTTGTCATTGCGTTCATACTATAGCTGAACGTTGCTGAAAGAGTAGGCAGATACGCATATTTCTGCATCCTGATGGTGGAAGCGAGCTGCTCGGCCTGGATGGCGAGCTGACGCATCGTGCTGTTGTAGTCGAGGGTGAAATCCTCATTCTCGTGGATATCGCGGAACATGGTATCGGCGTAGTCCCCGAGGGAGCCCACGATGTCGACGTCCATGTCAAGATCCACTCCCATGACAGCCTTGAGCTGCCAGAGAGCGAGGATTACAGAACCTTCAGCGTTATAGACATTAGGAATGGCGCTTGCCACGGCCGTCTTGGCCCTGGTGTATTCGAGTTCGGAAGCTTTCTGGACCTTGTAGCGGCTTTCTGTCTTGTTGAAATTCTCCACGGCGTTGTCATACACGCTTCCGTAGACTCCGAGAGCCTCTTTGGCGAGAAGAGCGGCATAGAAAGCCTGCTTTACCTGGGTGACCATCTCAAGACGGGAAGAACGGGCCTTCTCTACGGCGAGATCGACCGACTGGCCTGAGATCTTCAAGCTCTGCCAGAGCTGGGCATTGACCAGAGGCATGGAAGCCGAGACTCCGAAATTATAGGTATTCAATCGTCCGACGGCGATTCCGTCATCCGAAGAAGATTCCTGCTCGACAACCGGCGGAACATAAGGAGGAATGACGACGCCAGTCTCCTGCATGATCCCGTTGATATAATAGTAGATCGGATCGAAGATGCCGGCAAACATGCTTGCCATGCCGCCACCGCCTTCTTCATCATCGCCTCCACCCATATACATCACCTGCTTCTTGATTGTTCTCTGGTAGGATCCGGAAGCATTTATCTGAGGAAAGAGCGATGAATAAGTGCCTTTCTTGGCATATTCGGAACGCTCTATCTCCATATCAGCGACTTTGACTGACACATTCTCACTGAGCGCAATCTTGAGCGCATCTTCCAGCGTCAGTTTGACTGTCTTTTCCTGTGCTCCCGCACTAAAAGACAAAAATACCGAGCAAATTACAGCCAGGCCCGGAATAATTTTTTTCATATCAATAGTTTCTTATTTAACACTTAACGAATTAGTTTTTATCTGCAAATAGCATACCCGCATATTGTAATTTTGGGCGATTTTTTTGTCTAATTGTCGCTTTATCGATTTATTAGACCGAAATATTGCAGAGTTGCAACCACTCCGTCCTCGTCAGCCGGCGGAGCGATATAGTCGGCGACAGCCTTGACACTGTCATTGCCATTGCCCATCGCGACTCCCGTACCGGCCATCCTGACCATGCTTACGTCGTTGCCGCCGTCGCCGAAGGCCATGACTTCTTCGGGCTTGAGTCCCATGTACTCGACCATCCTGACCATGGCGTCGCCCTTCGAGGCCTTCGTGGACATGACATCGAGAAACTCCGGATGCCAGCGCTCCCAGCTGAGGATGTCGGCCATGTCGCCGAAATGTTTCAACCTGGTCTCTTCGTTGATGAAGATCGTGAACTCATAGATGTCCTTTTCCTCGGCTGTCCGGATCAGGGGGATCTGCGGGAACTTGAAGAGATGGATCAGCTCGAAGGCCATCCTGGTCGTTTCGGTCTCATGGTTAATGCCCAGACTGTCGGCGGTGAAGACAGTCGTCGCGACTCCGGTTTCTTCTATCCTCCGGGCCAGGTCAATAGCGACTTGCCTGTCGACAGGCTCGGAGCAGAGTACCTTGCCGTCCATTACAGCAAGTCCCCCGTTTACCGTGATGTAGCCGTCGAATGGATAGTCGCGCAGGTTTTTAATAAGAAGACGGGAACGGCCGCTTGCCACTATCACCTTGATTCCGGCTTCGTGCAGACGGTCGAACGCATCAATCAGAGACGGGCGGATTTCCTTTTCTCCGAAAGGGACCATCGTGCCGTCTATATCAAGAAATACTGCTTTTATCATTTTTTGACTGTAGCGTGAGCGGCTGCAGGGATTCTGGTTTTCCAGGCGTATATCAGGAAGGCGATCCCGAGCAGTATGAACGGAATGCTGAGCAGCTGTCCCATGTCATAGGTCATGTTCTGTTCGAACTCGACCTGCGGTTCCTTTATGAATTCGATAAGGAAGCGGGAGCCAAAGCAGCCGATAAGGAAAATGCCGATAAATATGCCTCGCGACAGTTTATCAAGCTTCTTGTTATACATAAGCAGAAGAATGATGCCTAAGATCAGATAGGCGCCGGCCTCGTAGAGCTGGGTAGGATGCTTCGGCTCAGTCTCGCCGTTGCGTTCGAAGATGAAGCCCCAAGGCAGAGTCGTGACATCGCCGTAAATCTCCGAGTTGAAGAGATTGCCCAGACGGATCAGCGTAGCCACGAAGGCCACGGCGATTGCGAGATGGTCCATGAGCCAGACGAAATCGAAGCCATTCTTGCGTCCGTAATGGCGGGCATACCAGATCATGCCTATGATTATAGCGATGGCGCCGCCATGGCTGGCGAGTCCTCCCTTCCATGGCATGAATATCTCGAGGAAGCCTTCGAGGCTGCCGAAATAGTAATCAGGCTGATAGAAAATGCAGTGCCCCAAGCGGGCGCCTATGAGGGTAGCAAATACCAGTGTATACAGTAGCGGATCAAGAAGATCGGTCTTCAGGCCCTCGCGGCGGAAGAACTTCTTGAAAAGATAATATCCGAAAGTGAATCCGATGACGAACATCAGCGAGTACCACCTTATCTCGAGCGGTCCGAGACGACACAGAACCGGATTTGCATTCCAGTTTATAAAAAGAGTTTCAAACATATTATTCAACTAACATCTTGCAAATATACGTTTTATCCTCCAAAAATAAAATACAGCCCGGCGGGAGAACCGTCGGGCTGTAATATGGATTCAGGAAGCTTAGTCCTGGATTGCTGCGATACCAGGGAGAATCTTGCCCTCGATAGCCTCGAGCATTGCACCGCCACCGGTAGATACGTAGCTTACCTTGTCAGCGTAGCCCATCTGGGTAACTGCTGCAACTGAGTCGCCACCGCCTACGAGGGTGTATGCGCCGAGCTTGGTAGCCTCTGCGAGGTCCTCAGCGATCTGGAGGGTACCCTTTGCGAAGTTAGGAAGCTCGAACACGCCTACAGGACCGTTCCAGAGGATGGTCTTTGAAGCGAGGATGATCTTCTTCCAGTTCTCGAGGGTTGCTGGAGCTGCGTCCATGCCTTCCCACTCGTCACCGATGTTGTTGGTGTCGAAGATCTGGCGAGGAGTATCGTTGTCGAATGACTGGCCGGCGATTGTCTGGACAGAAAGGCTTACGTTTACGCCCTTTGCCTTAGCCTCTTCGAGGATTGCGAGTGCATCCGGCATGAGGTCGTCCTCATGGAGAGACTTGCCGATCTTGCCGCCCTGGGCCTTGATGAAGGTATAACCCATACCGCCGCCGATGATGAGGTTGTCGACCTTGCCTACGAGGTTCTTGAGAACTGCGAGCTTGGAAGAAACCTTTGAACCGCCGATGATTGCGGTGAGAGGGCGCTCTGCGTTCTTGAGGACATTGTCGATAGCCTTGATCTCAGCTTCCATAAGGTAGCCGAACATCTTGTCGTTCGGGAAGTACTCTGCGATGAGAGCGGTAGAAGCGTGAGCGCGGTGAGCTGTACCGAATGCGTCGTTGATATAGCAGTCAGCGTAAGAAGCGAGCTTCTTGACGAATTCTTTCTGGCTGTCTTTTACAACCTTCTTTGCTGCTTTCTTCTCTTCTTCTGAAGCATCCTCTGCAAGGCCTCTCGGCTTGCCTTCTTCCTCAGCGTAGTAGCGGAGGTTCTCGAGGAGGAGCACTTCACCCGGCTTGAGGGCTGCAGCCTGGGCATCAGCCTTCATGCAGTCATCAGCGAACTGTACAGGAACGCCGAGGCACTCGGATACGCGGGCAACGATATGCTTGAGAGAAAACTTAGGATCAACTTTCTTAGGACGTCCGAGGTGGGACATAATGATAAGGGATCCGCCTTTCTCAAGAACAGTCTTGAGGGTAGGGATTGCCTTGCGGATACGGGTGTCGTCTGTGATTTCAAATTTCTCGTTGAGAGGAACGTTGAAGTCAACTCTTACAATGGCCTTCTTGCCAGTGAAGTCATAAGAATCAATGTGCTGTTGCATGATGATATAATAGTAAATTAATTGTTTTCTAACCAGCCCACAAATTTAGGAATTTTTTTACATATATTTGCATCATGAAAATTGAGTACCCTGATAAATCCTGGAAAGACTACGAACTTATAGACTCCGGAAACTTCGAAAAGCTCGAAAGATTCGGCGGATACGTAATGGCGCGCCCCGAGCCTAAGGCTTTATGGGACAAATCATTAAGCAACGACGAATGGAACCGGATGATCCATACCCGCTTCACCCCGGGTGCCGGATTCGGCAAGGCCGGAAAAGAGGACAGCGGAACCTGGAACAGGCTCAAGAAAATGGACGACCAGTGGTATATCCGTTACTGCAGTGCCCAGAAGGGTCTCGATTTCAGCCTGAGACTGGGACTGACATCTTTCAAGCATGTCGGCGTCTTCCCGGAACAGGCCCCGAACTGGGAATATATCTACTCCAGCACCAAGAATCTCGTAGCTAAAGCCAAAGCCGAAGGAGCCCCGGCCCCGAAGGTCCTCAACATGTTCGCTTATACAGGAGCGGCCTCCCTCGCAGCCAAGGCTGCAGGAGCTGACGTGACTCATCTCGACTCTGTGCGTCAGGTCGTGACATGGGCCCGCGGAAACATGGAAAACAGCCGGCTCGACGGCATCCGCTGGATCATCGAAGATGCGATGAAATTCGCCCGCAGGGAGGCCCGCAGGGGCAATACCTATCAGGGAATTATTCTCGACCCTCCAGCCTACGGCCATGGTCCCGACGGAGAAAAATGGAAGCTGGATGAATGTCTCTATGACATGCTGAAGTGCGTTTCGGAGATTCTCGCCCCGAAGGACAGTTTCATGGTCCTCAACCTCTATTCGAACGGCTACTCCGCCATGCTCGGAGAGACTCTCGTGAAACAGGCAATCGCCGGCGCGGCAGACTCCGAAATAGAAAGCGGAGAACTCTGCCTGTCCGACCGGACCGGAAAAGTTCTCCCGCTTAGTATTTTCGTGCGCCTCAAGCGCTAGTCAGAATCACCCAGAGCGATTTCTATGAGCTGACCGAAGGATTCATTGATGCGGTCGGCCATCTCTTTGTCTCCCCCCTTCTGCAGGACATCCACCAGAAGGTCACGGATCTGAGACATAAGACCGACCTGGTCGTATGCCGCCCCGATATACTCGAGATGGAATGCCAAGTCCTTGAGCAGTTCCGTAGAGAATCTGGAAGCTATCTCACGCGCCTTGTCCGGCTCGCCGAGAAGATAGTACTGGGAAATCATATTGATCACCCTGAGGTCGTTCGAAGAGAATCCTACGCATACGGACTCTATCGGATAAGTCTCGAAAGGTACGCATTCAAGGCACTTGTCGAGGACTTCTTTCGCCTTGTCGAACTCACCCTTCTGGATAAGGGCGTCGGCGACATTGACGAAGACCTCCCGCTGGTTGATCACGCCGAGGAATGTATAGAGGTTCTGGTAGTCCACATAATAGTCTGTCCTCTTCAGGGCATCCCATTTATAGACATTCATTATCTTGTCGTACAGGTCGTCGGCATCCACTTTTCCAATCGAGCCGCCGGAAGTCTTGTTCTCGAAAGGAACGAGTTTGCTGGAGAAGCCCTCATACATCAGGTACTTCCTCTGGCCGACATTGATCTCGCCTCCTGAACTGAGCATATTGATAGGCCTGTCCCACTCATACCCGGCCAGAAGGTCGAGGAAGAAGAGTTCCTGCTTGCTGAGGAAGGTCTTGTCCTTAGGTATCTCGAGGATGATCTCGTCGAGCATCAGATCGGCGAATTCAGCCGGCACTATACCTGACTTGAGCGCATTCTCCTTGTTGACAGGCACGCTTATCTTCCTGGACATGATATAGTCCACGCGACGGCCGTCCTGGAGAGCCAGCTTGGCGTCGCTATGCTTGAACACGCGCATCACGTCAGCGATAGGAATCACCTGGTTGCGGGTATCATTGACGAAGACATAATCATTGGTTCCGTACAGATACTGGGCCTGAGGGATCGTAAGAGGCAGCGGAGCGGACTCGTTGATCGCATACTTCATCTGGTCAATATACCAGTCGGTACCGAGAAGAGAAGTATTCAGAAGCCTGACGTCGTGACGTACGTTCTCCACCTCCTGGGCATACCAGAGAGGGAAGGTATCGTTGTCTCCATGAGTGATCAGGAATCCGTTCGGACCGACCGAATTGAGATAGTTCTTAGCCATCTCGACTGCCGTGTAGCGGTTGCTGCGGTCATGGTCATCCCAGTTCTCGGCAGCCATCAGCGCCGGTACGAGAAGGCATGCGACAGTAACTCCGGCAGCGACTGCCGCGGACTCGCGTCCCTTCAGCAGCGACTTGACGCCCTGGTACAGGGCCAGCACGGCGAAGCCTATCCATATAGAGAACATGTAGAACGAGCCGGCGTAAGCGTAATCACGCTCGCGCACCTGGTAAGGCGGCTGGTTCAGATATATCACGATTGCGATTCCGGTCATGAAGAACATCAGGAACACCAGCCATGAGCCGCGCTTGTCCTTCTCGAACTGGAAGAACAGACCGATAAGGCCGAGCAGCAGAGGCAGCATGTAATAATGGTTCTTTCCCTTGTTCTCCGAAAGCGGAGCCGGAGCGGCGGACTGGTCTCCCAGACGGAACTCGTCGAGGAAGGTTATTCCGCTTTCCCAGTTTCCGTCGAAGATATTTCCCGGAGACGGGCTGTGGACATCGTTCTGGCGGCCGGCGAAGTTCCACATGAAATAACGCCAGTACATCCAGTTGAGCTGATAGTCGAAGAAATAACTGAGGTTGGTTCCGAAGGTCGGCTTCTTGTGCTGCGCTCCCGGTACGGAGTGACCGTTCCCGTTCATGTAGCTCTCGTAGAAATCCTCGTAGCGTCCGTCCGAGGAGTAGCTCCACATACGAGGGAAGAGCATCTTGCCTGAAGATTTGTAGCGCGGAGCTACAGGCCCGTCGACCTTGACGTACTTGTCTCCTACGAGTGCCCAGTACTTAGGGATATATGTATCGTAAGGAGCATCGAAATACTGGCCATAGACGAGCGGGCTGGAGCCGTACTGCTCGCGTGAGAGATATCTCACGAGGGAGAAGGCGTTGTCCGGCTGGTTCTCGTTGGTAGGAGTCTTGACGCTTGCGCGTATGATTATGATGCTGAATATCGAGAAGCCGATGACGATGGTGGTGAAGCAGAGCAGGACGGTGTTCCAGAATACCTTGCCGGCATCATATGTCTTGAAGAGGCCCCAGAAGCAGAGTCCGAGGACGGCGACAAGGAAGAATGCGGCGCCGCTGTTGACCGGAAGTCCGAGAGTGTTCACGAAGAAGAGGTCCACGTAAGCAGCGATCTTCGGAAGGTAAGGGATTATCATGAATACCAGCAGGCCGAGGATCACTACCGACAGCAGGAAGAAGCCGAAGCACTGCTTGAGGCTGAGCTTGTCGTCTTCGTGTTTGCGGTAGAAATACATGAACACAATCGCAGGGATGGCAAGCAGGTTGAGCAGATGCACTCCGATCGAAAGGCCCATGAGGAAGGAGATAAGCACTATCCAGCGGGACGATCCCGGCTGGTCCGCCTGTTCATACCACTTTGTCATTGCCCAGAATACCAGGGCGGTAAACAGGGAGGACATCGCATACACCTCGCCCTCTACCGCAGAGAACCAGAATGTATCCGAGAAACAGTATGCCAGAGCGCCTACAGCGCCGCTTCCGAATATTGCAAGGGCCTCCGGAAGGGTATATCCGTCCTTCTTGCCCGTAAGTCTCTTGGCGAAGAAGACTATGGTAAGATACAGGAAGTAGATTGTCAGAGCCGAGCAGAGGGCGCTCATCACATTGACGGCCACGGCTGCGCCGGAAGCGTCGGTAAACATGGTGAAGAAACGCGCAATCAGCTGGAACACAGGGTTTCCTGGCGGGTGGCCTACTTCCAGCTTATATGACGAAGCTATGAATTCGCCGCAGTCCCAGAAGGACGCAGTCGGCTCTATGGTGGAGATATAAGTCACTGCCGCTACCACGAATACTGCGAGAGAAGTGATTATATTCCACAATCTGAACTTTTTCTTATCCATTGAACAATCAGTTATCGTTGAATGCAAATATACAACAAGAATCTAACCAAATGAAACAAAAAGCGCTACTTTTCTCCGATATACATCCGGCAGACTCCGAAAGTGAAGGCTTTATGGGTGACATTCCTGAAGCCGCACTCCCGCATGGTCTCCATGAATGTCCTGTGGTCAGGGAATCCGACGACTGAGGCCGGCAGATAACGGTAGGCCTGACGGTCCCCCGAAACCAACCCGCCGATCCACGGCAAGATATGCAGGAAATAAAGCTTATACAGCCACTTCACCGGCGGGAATTCTGGCATTGAAAGCTCCAGGATTACCAGTTTTCCTCCCGGTCTCAGGACCCGGAGCATCTCCCGCAGTCCTTTAGGCCTGTCCTCGAAGTTACGGATACCGAAGGCTATCGAGACTTCGCTGAAGCTGCCGTCCGCGAACGGCAGGGCTTCTCCGTCCCCTACCGACATCGAAATCATGTCCTCCAGCCCCTCTGCGGCGACTTTCTTTTTCATGACTTCGAGCATTCCTTCCGAGAGGTCGAGGCCTGTCACCTTGCCTCCGCCCAGGGTTTTGGCCAGCGCGATCGAGAAATCGCCCGTGCCGCAGGCCAGGTCGAGGACTTCATGGTCCCTGCCGTCTCCGGCGATGACTTTTATGGCCTTCCGGCGCCAGCTTTTGTCGATGTCCAGGGACATCACATGGTTCAGCATGTCGTAGTCTCCGGCGATGCTGTCGAACATGTTTCTTATGTATTCTTTCTTTGGCATACTATGGAACTGGATCATATCCGCTCCCTCCTAAAGGATGGCAGCGCAATATCCTGCGGACCGAGAGATAGAGTCCTTTGAACGGTCCGTGTTTGCGGAATGCCTCCAGCGCGTACTGGGAGCATGTCGGTGTAAACCGGCATGAAGGCGGTTTAAGCGGGGATATGCAATATCTGTAGAACTGGATCAGAACTACGAAAGGAAAGATTGCGATCTTCTTTAGTATTTCAGTCGCCTTGCCCATCTGAAGCCAGCTTAGAGCGGAGCTCGGAGGCTATCTCGCCTACAAGGGCGTAGATGTCCCCAGACTCCAGAATTTCTTTCGAGTTGTAAACGAACATTATATCCAGACCTGCAGGGAACTGGTCTTTCTGCAGACGATAGCTTTCCCGCAGACGGCGCTTGAGAAGATTTCTCTTTACCGCCCTCTTGAAGAAACGCTTGGATACTGAAACCATGATCCTGGATTCCTCTTCTCCGTTGGGGAAGAGCCAGCAATACTTCAGCGCTCCGCAATATCCGTAACGACCCTTGGCAAGAAGCCTTGAAACAGCCTGCGTGCCATGTATTCTCTCCTTCTTTGGAAGCGTGAACATTACTTCGCAGCTCCGAGATAGATCTCGAGAGCTTTGGCTACAGACGGTGCCTCCGGGGTAGGAGCCTTGATCTCCACAGGAAGGCCTGCATCCTCCATGGATGCGACAATCTGCCTGCCGAACGTTACGAAACGGGTATCTGCAGGTTTGTACTCAGGGAAGTTCTCGTAGAGGGACTTCACGTCGGCCGGGTTGTAGAACACGATGACGTTGTAGTTGCCGATCTTCAGATCCTTGACATCCTGCGAAACCGGCTTTACGAAAGCCGCTGTAGAATAATCCAGGCCGGCTGCATCGAAGAGCTTCGCGAGCGAATCGTTGCTGCCTGAACCGGAAGTGGTGATAAGGAATTTCTCTCCTTTGTGTTTAGGGCCGATAAGATCCAGCACTGACTGCGGAGTACCGGTGCCGTAGAAGATCTTACGCTTTCTGAAGACGATATGCTTCTGCAGATACATGGCCACCTGCTCGGTGGTGCAGAAATACTTCATCGTCTCCGGAACCTTGACCCTGAGCTCTTCACAAAGCTGGAAGAACGCGTCAATGGTATGTCTTGCAGAGAAGACAATTGCCGTATAATCAAGAATGTTTATCCTCTGGGTTCTGAACTCTCTCGAAGAAAGAGGTTCGATAAGAAAGAAAGGACGGAACTCGATGTCGACGCCGAACTTCTCCTTCAACACATCGTAGGGTGCGGCATTCATAGGTGCCGCCTGCGAAATCAATATTTTTTTAGCGCTCATATTCCTTACAATAATATAGCCGTAGCGACCAGCACCGCGGCAGGTACTATTTCAAGGGCGCAAAGATACAAAAATGCTGCGAATTGATTGCAAGAGTTTGCCAAAATATGCATTTTTCGCACCAGAAATACCACATAAAACAGCCCCAGAGAGTACACGGCAACCCTTCTGACTATCAGCATACTATCCGGAAACAGCGAGGCGATGCCCGCAAGAATCATGAAAACCACCGACTGAAGCACGAAAAATCCATATGCACTACGGTAAGCGACCTTCAGCGTCTCATGGCTTACATTGGCCGGAATGACCATGTATCTCATTATCGTCCTCAGGAAAAGGAATCCCAGAAGGGCGGCGGCGACCGATGCGACCCCGAAGACACATGGAAGTCCGGAAAGGAACCGTGGATGGAACAATCCGAAATAATCCGCCACCAGACAGAAAGGCAGCAGCATCGCCAGAGCAGCGATATTTCTCTTATGCGCAAGGTTCATGCTGGCCTCGATATTGACGAGTTCCTTCGTCCGGAAGAATCCCCCGACCAGACGTGGCATGATACTGACGATCTGGCGCAGGCTGGCGACAGCTATCACCACGGCGGCGACTACCAGGTATTCGTTGACCGGGCAGTCAGCCCACCCGCGGGCGATATCCGCAGCCTGGCTGCCGCTCTCTCCGGAGAGTAGCAGCTGTCCTTCAAGGAAGGCGTCAGTTACCTCTCCTGGTCCTGTCATAGCCCATATCTTTAAGCAGGGCGGTGACCTTGTCCCTAAGGTCGCCCTGGATCGTTATCTCCCCGTCCTTGGCTGTTCCTCCGACACCGCAGCGGACCTTCAGAGTCTTTCCGAGCTCCTTGAGGTCGTCCTCGGAGCCGACGAAGCCGGTCACGAGAGTAACCTGCTTCCCGCCCCTGTTGCGACGGTCGATGGTAACTATAAGTTTCTGCTTGTCAGGAGAAAGGGTCTCCACTTCAGCGGCAGCCTCTTCCTCATAAGCGAAATCGGGATTGGTCGAGAAGACTACCCCGAGTCTTTTTTTCCAGTCGTTGTCAGCCATATCAGAACAAGAATACAATATATCCGAGTCCCATCGTCACTGCGACGAGGAACGTAACAATCACATACAAAGGCAGGGCCTTGTCCAGTTCCCTTCCTGTCCTAGTCCAAACCATTCGGAGTCCTACGGCGTAACCGGCGAACAGAGGAACGAACATATAATGCCATACGTCGAAGAATCTCAGGCTGCTGTAAAGCACCAGACAGAGACAGCCCAGCACGGTCAGCACGGTCTGGTAGACACGGGCGCCCTTCAGTCCGAGCCTCAACGCAACAGTCCTGCGGTTGGCGGCATCTGTCTCCATGTCCCTCATATTATTGACATTCAAGACGCAGATACTCAAGAATCCGATTCCGGCGGCAGGAAGCAGCAGGATCCACGACGGGATCGTATGCGCAGCCACGAAATACGCTCCGAGCACCGAAACGATGCCGAAGAACAGGAATACATAAATATCCCCCAGCCCGCGATAGCCATAAGGATTACGGCCGAGAGTATATTTCATCGCAGCGCTGATAGCCGCGACTCCAAGCATCATCAGACAGACCGGCTCCAGACCGAGAAGAGTCCCGAAAGACTGATGGATCATCCAGCCCCCGAAGACCAGACATGCGACTACCGCGCCGGCGACCAGTCCCTTCATCTGGCGGATCGTCAGGACTCCGGAATTAAGTCCGTACTGCGGACCTACGCGATCGGCGGAATCGGTCCCGTGGAGCACGTCCCCGAGTTCGTTGCTGAGATTCGAAAGAATCTGCAGGCTGACGCAGGTCAGCATTATAAGCACGCCCGTCTTCCAGTCGACCTGATAGTCGGCATAGGCGAGCAGTATGCCGAGCACTACCCCGGCAAGCGAAAGCGGTAAAGTACGAAGTCGCATGGACTTCACGGCAGCGTCGATCTTTCCCATCAGATAATGTTCCGTTTTGGAAATAGGAGTTTGAAAGTAAGCGAAAGCCCGTGGCCCATCGCATAGAAGATACCGTTGAGCCGGCTGTCGAAAAGGAACTGTTCCTTAGGCGGACGGCCTTTCGGGGTCATGAGATAGCGGACTCTTTCCTTTAGCGTATATGAGGAGTCCCTCCATTTAGGGATTCCGGGGTTGCGGTCACATGAAGCCAGCACTCCCGGGGCGACGACTCTCGGGATCCCGGCCTTGACGGCGCGCACGCCGTAATCATAATCTCCGAAAGTGTGCTGATACTTCGGCTCAAGCGAGCCGAGCACCTCGTATACCGCCTTCGGGACCAGGACCAGATTCCCATTGAACATATAGCATGGGACCGGGATTGCCGGATCGGGCGCGATCAGCTTGTTGGACCTGGTGCGGCCTCCGTAGGAAAGTTCCCCGGCGGAATTCTCGCAGGTCCCGGCGATTATGGCCTTATGCTTGAGGAATCCGGATGTCTCCATAAGGGCGGCCAGAGCCCCCTCTTTCATCAAAGTATCGTCATTGAGCCAGAGGTAGAAATCATAATCCTTCTCGGCAGCCTTCTCCCAGGCCAGCCTCATTCCCCTGTTCCAGAAAAGTCCTCCGTCACCCTGGATAAGCTCTACCTGCGGGAAGTTCTCGCGTATTGCCTCGGAGGTACCGTCGGTACTTCCGTCATCGACCAGATATACAGTGAATTCATATTCCCGGGCGGCTTTCATGCCGTCGATCTGGCGATAGCAGTTGTCCAGGCACGCGAGAGTCTTCTCGCGGCGGTTGAAGACAGTAAGCAGTACAGCGACTCCGAGCATGGCTAATCCAGTTTAAGTACAGCCATGAACGCGCTCTGAGGCACCTGGACGGTACCGATCTGGCGCATTCTCTTCTTTCCTTCCTTCTGCTTCTCGAGCAGTTTGCGCTTACGGGTTATATCGCCTCCGTAGCACTTCGCGGTAACATCCTTGCGGACCTGGCGGACGGTCTCGCGGGCGATGATCTTGGCGCCGATGGCGGCCTGGATGGCGATGTCGAACTGCTGTCTCGGGATAAGATCCTTGAGCTTGAGGCAGATCTTGCGGCCGAAGTCATAGGCATGGTCCTCATGGATGAGCGACGACAGGGCGTCGGCAGGATCGCCGTTGAGCAGGATGTCAAGCTTGACGAGTCTGGCCGGCCGGTATCCCATGACATGGTAGTCGAAGGAAGCATAGCCTTTGGAGATGGACTTGAGCTTGTCGTAGAAGTCGAACACTATCTCCGACAGAGGCATCTCGTAAGTCAGCTCGACACGGGTAGAGGTGATATAATGTTCTCCGGTGAGGACTCCGCGCTTGTCCATGCAGAGTTTCATTACCGGACCGTAGAATTCGGTGTTGGTGATTATCTGGGCGCGGATATATGGCTCTTCGATATGCTCGATGAGAGTCGGCGCCGGAAGGCCCGAAGGGTTATGTACGTCGATGACCTCTCCCCTGGTCGTATAGACTTTGTAGGAAACGTTAGGGACTGTCGTTATGACGTCCATGGAGAACTCCCTGAAGAGCCTCTCCTGCACGATTTCCAGGTGCAGAAGTCCGAGGAAGCCGCAGCGGAATCCGAAGCCCAGGGCCAGAGACGACTCAGGCTCATAGACGAACGAGGCGTCGTTGAGCTGGAATTTCTCGAGGGTCGAACGGAGGTCTTCGT
Organism: Bacteroidales bacterium WCE2008; assembly: GCA_900167925.1. Taxonomy (NCBI): domain Bacteria; kingdom Pseudomonadati; phylum Bacteroidota; class Bacteroidia; order Bacteroidales; species Bacteroidales bacterium WCE2008. Next base: position 572,294 of record FUZM01000001.1, on the reverse strand, counting down.
AACGGTCGGCCTGGACAGGGTACATGCCGGCGAAGAGCATCGGCTTGACCTCTTCGAAACCGGCAATGGCTTCCTTGCACGGGTTTTCGACATGGGTGATGGTATCTCCCACCTTGACCTCGGCGGCAGCCTTGATTCCGGAGATGATATAGCCTACATCGCCGCAGGAAACAGAGTCGGTAGGCTTGAGCTGCATCTTGAGGACTCCGATCTCGTCGGCCTCATACTCTTTGCCTGTATTGAAGAATTTGACTTTCTCCCCTTTGCGGATGCTTCCGTTGACTACCTTGAAGTAGGCTATGATACCCCTGAAGGAGTTGAACACGGAGTCGAAGATAAGGGCCTGCAGAGGAGCGTCCGGGTCGCCTTTCGGGGCTGGGATCTTCTCGATGATGGCGTCCAGCAGCGGAGCCACTCCTTCGCCGGTGCGGGCGGAGACTTTATAGACATCCTCCGGATCGCAGCCGAGCAGGTCGCAGACTTCGTCGGTGACTACTTCGACCATCGCCGAATCCATGTCTATCTTATTGAGTACCGGAATGATCTCGAGACCATGGTCGATCGCCTGGTAGAGGTTCGAGATTGTCTGGGCCTGGACGCCCTGGGAGGCATCTACGACGAGCAGCGCTCCTTCGCAGGAAGCGATAGATCGGGAGACTTCGTAAGAGAAGTCGACATGCCCCGGGGTATCGATCAGGTTGAGTACATATTTTTCGCCCTTGTACGTATAGTCCATCTGGATCGCGTGGCTCTTGATCGTGATTCCCTTCTCCTTCTCCAGATCCATGTCGTCAAGAACCTGATTTTCCATATCGCGGTCGGCAAGAGTCTTCGTGAGCTCGAGCAGACGGTCGGCAAGAGTACTCTTGCCGTGGTCGATATGAGCGATTATGCAGAAATTGCGTATATGTTTCATTCTTATAATTTTCTTTGACTGCAAATATAACTCAAATTGGAAAAATTATTGCTATCTTTGACAGCTCGAAAACATATATCGTATAAAAATATGGCTACTATTGAAGAAATGAAGAAAGTCGCCTCTCAGGTAAGGAGGGACATCATCAGGATGGTATGCATGGCGAAGTCCGGTCACCCGGGCGGATCCCTCAGCAGCACCGATATCCTGACAACACTCTATTTCGGCGTCATGAAACAGGATCCTGCAACCTGGACCCGCGAAGGCAAGGGTCAGGATATGTTCATCCTTTCCGCAGGCCACCTCGCCCCGGTCTACTACGCCGTTCTCGCCCGCGCAGGTTACTATCCTGCAAGCGAACTTGCAACACTCAGACAGTATGGTTCCAGAATCCAGGGACACCCTTCTGTAGAGCATGAGCTTCCTGGTGTTTCCCAGTGCTCAGGTTCTCTCGGCCAGGGTCTTTCCGTAGCTGCGGGCCTTGCCCTCGGCAAGAAGATGTCCGGAGAAGACAGCTACGCTTATGTTCTCTGCGGAGACGGCGAGACTGAGGAAGGCCAGTTCTGGGAGGCCGCCATGTTTGCAGCCCACCACAATCTCGACAACCTTATCGCCATGACAGACTGGAACGGTCAGCAGATCGACGGTCCGGTGGACGAGGTTTCCGGTCAGGGAGACCTTGAGGCTAAGTGGAAAGCTTTCGGATGGAACACCATCGTAGCTGACGGTCATGACATCGAGGCCATCCTCAACGCATACAACGAGGCCAAGAAGATCAACAAGAGCAACGGTAAGCCTTGCATGATTCTTTTCCGCACCGAAATGGGTCACGGAGTAGATTTCATGGCAGGAACACATAAGTGGCACGGCAAGGCCCCTTCAGAGGAGCAGTGCGCCGAGGCTATGAAGCAGCTCGAAGAGACATTGGGTGATTTTTAATTTGAAAGAGTTATGAAGAAATATATCGACACAGGTAAGAAAGATACCCGCAGCGGATTCGGTGTAGGCCTCCTCGAGGCAGGTAAGGCAGATCCGAGAGTCGTTGCACTTACAGCCGACCTCAAAGGCTCTCTCAAGATGGATGCTTTCGCAGCAGAGTTCCCTGAGAGATTCGTCCAGTGCGGCATCGCCGAGGCCAACATGGTAGGCGTCGCAGCAGGTCTCGCCATCACCGGCAAGGTTCCTTTCGCAGGTTCATTCGCAGAGTTCATCACAGGCCGAGTATATGACCAGATCCGCCAGGAGGTCGCTTATGGCCATACCAATGTCAAGCTTGCTTCGTCCCACGCCGGTATCACTCTCGGCGAGGACGGCGCTACGCACCAGACAATGGAGGATATCGCTCTCATGCGCGCTCTTCCGGGCATGGTAGTGATCAACCCTTGCGACTTCAACCAGACCAAGAACGCTACTATCGCAGCAGCAAAATACAACGGCCCTGTTTACCTCCGTTTCGGCCGTCCTTCAGTTCCGAACTTCACTCCGGAGGATGAAGAGTTCGAGATCGGCAAGGCTTACGTAATGAACGAGGGTAAGGATGTCACCATCATCGCTACGGGCCACCTTGTATGGGAGGCTCTCCAGGCTGCCGAAGCCCTCGAGGCTGAAGGCATCTGCGCCGAGGTCATCAATGTCGCTACAATCAAGCCTCTCGACGAGGCAACGATCGTGACTTCAGCTCTGAAGACCAAGGGCGTCGTAGTTGCCGAGGAGCACAACAGCGCAGGCGGACTCGGAGAACTCGTTGCCGGCGTCCTCGCACGCAGGGCACCTACTCCTATGGAGATGGTCAACGGTGGAGACCGTTTCGGTCAGTCAGGTACTCCTAAGGAACTGATGGCTGCCTACGGACTCGATGCCGAGCACATCGCTAAGGCCGCCAAGAAAGTAATGAACCGATAAATGTCCGACAAGGAGATTATCAGTCTCTGGAACAGCGGTCAGCACGAAAGAGCCTTCAACGAGATAGTCTCGGGCTATAGCGAAAGACTCTACTGGCACGTCCGCAGGTTTACCTGCTGCCACGAAGACACCGATGATCTTCTTCAGGAAATATTCGTAAAGATATGGGCTGCACTTCCATCCTTCAGGGGGGAAGCGCAGCTTTTTACGTGGATATACCGCATAGCGACTAACGAGACGCTGAATTTCCTCCGGCGCCAGAAACTCCGCAGCCTGCTTTCTTCAGGGAGCCTTACCGCGGAACTGGAAAGACTGGTGGATGACGACCCGTATTTCAACGGGGACGAAGCGCAGCGCCTGCTGCTGAAAGCAGTCCAGAAGCTTCCTACAAAGCAGCGTCTGGTATTTACAATGCGTTATTTCGAGGATCTCAAATATGAGGATATCTCCGAAATAATGGATACGTCTGTAAGTTCGCTCAAAGCGTCCTACCACTTCGCCTATGAAAAGATGAAGGCGATTCTGAAAGAAAATTTTTAACCTTGCGACTGTTTTAGTGTCTAAAGAATCGGATATGGACCAGAAGATTTATCATAACGTCCCTGAAGGGTATTTCGAAGACCTCAAGACGAGGCTTTCGGCTATTCCGCAGGAAGAGCATGCTTCGGGCTGGGAAAGACTCAGGCCGTATGTGGCTCTCGCGGCGGCTTTCGTGGCTATCGTGACTGTAGGGACGGCCGTACTTCGGCTTTCCACAAGTCCTGCCGCCCAGGATTATGACGATTTCGGGATAGCCGAGATAATCCCTTCTACGGATTCCTATATCTATTACTCAAGCGAAGTCTCCGAGGAGCCGGTTTCTTCGGAAGATGATATACTCGAGTATCTTTTAAATTCGAATACATCAGTCGAACAGATAGCATACTTAGGAAATGAGAACTAAATTGTCACTGATTACATTCTTCCTGATTGCGGCTTTCTCTTTCGGGGCAGCCGCCCAGCCTAACCAGAATAAAGGCTGGCATGAAAAAGTGAAAAGCGAAAGGATCGCTTTTCTGACTTCTGAAATGGACCTGACTCCGGCCGAAGCCGCTAAATTCTGGGCGCTGTACAATGAGGCTGAGGGTGAAAGGATGAAGGCCTTCGGAGAAGTGATGGATGCGTTCGGAAAGCTTGAGAAGGCAATCCAGGACAAAGCCTCGGAGCAAGAGATAGAGAAGGCTCTCCAGAACTATCTCAAAGCTGAAAAAGCCTCCGGAGAAGTCGATGTAAAATATCTCGAGCGCTACCGCAAGGTTATTCCGGTCGATAAAGTCGCCAAGCTTATCATCGGAGAGGAGAAATTCCGCCGTCAGCAGATTGCAAGGCTGCGCGGAGGCCAGCACAAAGGGTTTAAGAAGGACAATTAAGCCCAGAGATAGAAATCTTTTACCAGGTCGGTGTACTGCACGGTATACCGGCCTTTTTCTTGTATTATGAGCTCCTCTTCGCGGAGTTCATGGTCCCGTCCCCTGCGGAATTCCACGACCATACGCATCGGCTCTTTGCGGGCAACAGTCCGGATCCGGAGGATGCGGAACGGGAAGAAGCCTTCCATCCTGGCGTAGCGCATAAGGTCGCGCTCCCGGTCTGTCGGAAGGATCATGGAAAGCCGGCCGTCGGCGGTCAGATGATCCTTTGCAAAATCCAGCAGAGTCCGGTAGGACATGGTGCCGGTATGACGGGCCAGGGTGCGCTCCGGGTCAGGATTCTGGAGGGATTCGTCGAAATACGGCGGGTTGGAGACTATAAGGTCGAACTCTCCTTCGCAGTCCTGAATCGGGAGATTGGCCGCGGCGAGCCTTTCCGCCCACGGGGAGTTGCGGAAGTTTGCGGCCGCTTCCTCCGCCGCCGCAGGGTCGATATCTATGCCCGTTATCATGGTCCCGTCCCCGCTGCGCTGTGCGATCATGAGGGCGACGACTCCGGTGCCGGTGCCGGCGTCCAAAATCCTAGCATCGCCGGATTCGAGGGTCACGGCGGCGCCGAGAATGACTCCGTCGGTCCCGACTTTCATGGCGGAACGCTCGTTGATGACTTCAAACTGCTTGAACCGGAAGGTCTCCATGGCTATTCGAAAAGTCCGTCGCGCATATGGACCGTGCGGTCGCACATCGCGGCGAGCTCTGGATCATGGGTGACTATGACTATCGTCTGGCCCGTACGGTCGCGGAGCTCGAAGAAGAGCTTGTGCAGGTCGGCCTTGGTGGCGCTGTCGAGGTTGCCGGAAGGTTCGTCGGCAAAGAGGACTGCCGGGCTGTTGATCAGGGCTCTGGCGATTGCGACGCGCTGCTGCTCACCGCCTGAGAGTTCCGATGGCTTATGATCCATCCTTTCTGCAAGCCCGAGGGTCTCGAGAAGGCGCTTGGCCTCGGCACGGACTTCGCGGTCCTGGCGGCCGGCGATGAACCCGGGGATCATTACGTTTTCAAGGGAATTGAATTCCGGAAGAAGGTGGTGGAACTGGAAGACAAAGCCAATTCTTCTGTTGCGGAATTCGGAGAGTGCGCGGGATCCGAGGCTGAGGACGTTGGTATTATCGATGACGAGGCTGCCGGCGTCAGGGGTGGAAAGGGTACCGAGTATCTGGAGGAGGGTCGATTTGCCGGCTCCGCTGGCACCCATGATGGATACGACTTCGGATTTCTTCACTTCGAAGTCTATTCCCTTGAGGACTTTAAGGTTCCCGAAACTTTTTTCTATTCCCTTTGCCTGGATTATCATATTGCGTTCCTTTGGGAACAAATATACAAAAACGAATCGCGATTTTTAACAAAATCTCCGAGAAAATTTGTTTTTTTGAAAAAAGTCAGTACCTTTGCAATCCCAATCGAAACGAATGTTTGCGATGGGACCTGAGGGGCGAACCCGAAGGGATGTTATCGGGGTGTGGCGCAGTTGGCTAGCGCATCTGGTTTGGGACCAGAGGGTCCTGTGTTCGAGTCACAGTACCCCGACAGAATTTAAAGGATGATCTTTCAAAGGTCATCCTTTTTTCGTTATACCCCGGTAAAGCTTCCAATTTCCAGGGTACAAGTTCAACGCTGAATCCTTCTCTCCCTGTCGGCCAAAGATCCTTGACAAGCAGCCTTTGAAGGAGCAAAACTGCTGGCGGTCTGCTGAAAATTTGCAGACCTCCGGCACTAAAGGCCCAAAAACGCTAGTGGTCTGCTTGAAAATCGCAGACCTCCGGCACTATAGGCCCGAAAACGTTGGTGGCCTGCTCAAAAATTGCAGATCTCCGGCACCGCAGCCGGAATATACGCTCTCCGGCTGCTACAGATCGGGCGCTGCGGCGAGCTCTGGCCCTGAAGGCCCTCCTCGCGCCCGACTGTTGCGCGGTTGGTCCCGGGGAATTAAAGAGCAAAAAGATACTTCTGAGATACGTGATGTGCAGAGAACTCATATTCGGCAGATTGCCCGGATTGCCGGACCTTCGTATTCGGAAACGGTGATATTTCTTGATCACCTTTGCACGGTTTCCCTGTAAAAGTGCGCCAGGTGGTACATTTTCAGCACCACCTGGCACGGTTTCCCCACAAAAGTGCACCAGGTGGTTCATTTTCAGCATCACCTGGCACGATTTCCCTACAAAAGTGCACCAGGTGGTTCATTTTCAGCATCACCTGGCACGGTTTCCCTACAAAAGTGCACCAGGTGGTTCATTTTCAGCATCACCTGGCACAATCCGATGGATTGGATGGGGCCAGAGAAAGAGTTTGGTAGAGTAAAAGGAGGATCGAAGTAGCTGGCAGGGACGGATGGAGAAGGGTTGAGCGATTGACGGAGATAGCGGGTGGTCGGCGGCGCCGTGAAGAACGACGCAGACCATTTTAGTGTTGAGGGTGCAGCAAACCAGAGTACAGGGCAATCAGTGGCACAGTGCTGCACCCTCAATGCAAAAAAAACAAGATTAAGGGGGCGGCATACCACAGTACAGGTCGCTCAGTAGCATATTGCTGCACCCTCAGCGCTTTATCGGACAGATTAGAGGACTCGTAAAGCGGGGGCGTGTCAATTGTCCGAACCTCTGCTGGCAGCGGATACCGTGGCCAGCTGGCGGAGACGCCGGAGGCATTGAGGAAAAGCGGTGAGTGAGGGAGCGGCCGGCGCCGCCGTGAAGAACGGCGTGTGTCTGAAGGACGTTACGACGGCATCGAGCGAAGCGACGATGGCGGCGTAAAAGGACTGAGTTAGCCGTTTAGGCGGCGACAGCGACTGAGCAGCTTTTCCGAACCTGCCGGAGGCGGCCCGTCAGCTGGCCGCCGTAGGAAGTCAGAGGATTGGCAGACGGCGATAGATTGACGAGGGCAGCAGTGGCGAGAAAGCGGCGGGTGTCCTCTGGTCGCGGCGAGCGTGGCCACCCTCGGCCACGTCAGAGGGAGGGGCCCGATGGATACGAGTTCTGCGAAGCAGGACGAAGTAGACATTGGGAGGGATGGAGCCGACAGAGTCGGCGGAACAGAGCCGCGACCACGAGGATCCCGCCGCTGAAGGCAAGCAGATGGGAGGAGAGGATACAAAAAAGGGACGGACCGGAAGGTCCATCCCTTTTTATGTTGACAGTCAGAGACTGACTACTCTGCTTTTGGAGCCTCTGCTGCAGCTGCCGGAGCCTCTGCTGCAGCCTCAGCCTTAGGAGCCTCAGCCTTCTTTGCACGGCTACGACGGGTAGTCTTCTTAGCCTCTTCCTTCTTAGGAGCTGCGCTTGCGAGAGCTGCCTCGTTGAAATCAACGAACTCGATAAGAGCCATCTCTGCAGCATCGCCCTGACGGAAACCGGTGTGGAGGATACGGAGGTATCCACCTGGACGGTCAGCGATCTTCGGAGCGATAGTACGGAAGAGCTCTGATACAGCGTACTTGTCCTTAAGGTAGCTGAAGACAACTCGGCGTGAGTGGGTTGAGTCATCCTTAGACTTGGTGATAAGCGGCTCGACATACATCTTAAGAGCCTTTGCCTTGGCAACGGTAGTATTGATTCTCTTGTGGAGGATCAGTGATGAAGCCATGTTGGCGAGAAGGGCCTTGCGGTGACCGCTCTTACGTCCAAGGTGATTGATTGCTTTATTGTGCCTCATGATTATACGTTCTTTTTCTTAGGTTCAATATTATACTTTCTGACATCCATGCCGAATGAGAGCTTCATCTTCTCGACGAGGATATCGATCTCGTTGAGCGACTTCCTACCGAAGTTGCGGAACTTCATGAGCTCTGCCCTTGAGTAAGAAACGAGGTCAGCGAATGTGTCGATATCGGCAGCCTTGAGACAGTTGTAAGCCCTTACAGAAAGGCCCATGTCTGAAAGCTTGGTGAGAAGGAGATGTCTCATGCGGAGTGACTCCTCATCGAGTTCCTTAGAGTCGGTCTCAACCGTGCTCTCGAGGGTCATCTTCTTGTCGTCTGTGAACAACTTGAAGTGGTAGATGAGGATGTTGGCTGCATCCTGAAGAGCTGCGTTAGGAGAGATGGAACCATCGGTTACAATCTCCAGGTTCAGCTTTTCGTAGTCGGTCTTCTGCTCGACACGCCAGTTCTCGACAGTCCAGTTCACCTTGCGGATAGGAGTGTAGATAGCATCTACCGGAATAGTTCCGATAGGTGTGTTCTCATCCCTTTCCTCCTCGGCAGCGACGAAGCCGCGACCCTTGGTGATGGTGATGGAGATCTCGAACTTCACTGACGGTTCGAGTGAGCAGATATGCAGCTCAGGATTCAGCACCTTGAAAGAAGACAATCCTTTGGAAATATCCTCTGCGGTAAACTCCTGCTTACCGCTTATAGTAATGTTTGCCACTTCGGAGTCAACAGACTCTACCATTCTCTTGAATCTTACCTGCTTGAGGTTGAGAATGATGTCCTGCATACCCTCGATAACGCCTGGGATCGTAGCGAACTCCTGGTCCACTCCGGTGATCTTGATGGCGCTGATGGCAAAGCCTTCCAGTGAAGATAACAGGATGCGGCGAAGGGCGTTGCCGATAGTCTGTCCGTATCCAGGTTCAAGAGGCCTGAACTCGAAACGACCTACGGTATCGGTGCTTTCGAGCATTATTACCTTGTCTGGTTTCTGAAATGCTAAGATTGCCATAATTTTTCTTTTTAGGTGTTTATTTATTACTTGGAGTAAAGGTCGACGATCAGCTGCTCGTTGATGTTCTCAGGAATGTCTTCCCTTGCAGGAACATTGAGGTACTTGCCAGTGAGAGTCTTAGCATCGAACTCGATCCATGAGAACTTGGTTGCTGCTGCAACGCTGTTCGTGATAACTTCGAGGCTCTTTGATCTCTCTCTGACAGCGATTACGTCACCTGGCTTAACCTGTGCAGAAGGAATGTTGCAGACTGCACCGTTAAGAGTGATATGGCGGTGAAGAACGAGCTGACGTGCAGCTGCCCTTGTAGGAGCGATACCGAAACGGTATACGAGGTTGTCAAGTCTTGACTCGAGGAGGAAGAGAAGGTTCTCACCCGGCTGGCCAGGAAGACGTGATGCTTTCTCGTATGTGTTGCGGAACTGACGCTCGAGAACACCATACATGTATTTTACTTTCTGCTTTTCTCTAAGCTGGCTACCGTATTCGGTAGACTTTCTTGCACGCTTGCGTGCGGCGCCATGCTGTCCAGGAGGATAATTCCTTTTTTCAAGGTATTTATCAGCTCCATAGATAGGTTCGCCGAATTTGCGGGCGATCTTGGTACTTGGTCCAGTATATCTTGCCATAGTAATTGAATCTTAAAATAACGTTAAACTTTACGACGGCCTTTTGGACGGCATCCGTTGTGTGGCATTGGGGTCACGTCAATGATCTCGGTAACCTCGATACCCGCATTATTGATAGTCCTGATAGCGGACTCACGTCCTGCGCCAGGGCCCTTCACATAGCACTTCACCTTGCGGAGACCTGCGTCAAAAGCGGTCTTGGAAGCATCCTCTGCAGCCATCTGGGCAGCATATGGAGTGTTCTTCTTAGAACCTCTGAAACCGCACTTTCCTGCTGAAGACCAGCTGATAACCTGGCCCACAGTGTTGGTGAGGGATACGATAACGTTGTTGAATGTTGATGAAATATGTGCTTCACCAACGGCTTCAACCTTAACGACTCTCTTTTTTGCTGTTGTTGTTTTCTTTGCCATAATTCATCGATTATTTAGTTGCTTTCTTCTTGTTTGCAACAGTCTTCTTCTTACCCTTACGTGTACGGGCATTGTTCTTGGTGCTCTGTCCGCGTACAGGAAGGCCTACACGGTGACGGATGCCTCTGTAGCAACCGATGTCCATGAGACGCTTGATGTTCATCTGGACAGTAGAACGGAGCTCACCTTCGATCTTGTACTCTTCGTTGATCTCGGTACGGATCTTGGCGATCTGGTCATCGTCCCACTCGCTGACCTTAGTGTCGTAATCGATTCCGCACTTGTCAAGGATCTTCCTTGCGGATGAGCGGCCGATTCCGAAGATATAGGTAAGACCTATCTCTCCCCTTTTGTTGTTTGGTAAATCAACACCGGCTATTCTTGCCATAATATTATCTTTACTTTATTAGTTATACAACTGAATATTATCCTTGGCGCATCTTGAACTTAGGGTTCTTCTTGCAGATCACGTAAAGATGACCTTTACGACGAACGATCTTGCAATCCTCGCTGCGCTTTTTGATGGATGTCTTAACTTTCATATTGCAAAAATTTTATTTGTATCTGAAGGATATTCTTCCTTTGCTTAAATCATAAGGTGACATTTCAACTCTAACTTTGTCACCCAGAAGAATGTGGATAAAGTGCTGTCTCATCTTGCCGGAAATATGGGCAAGGATGACGTGACCATTCTCCAATTCTACTTTGAACATTGCATTCGGGAGAGTCTCGACGATTACTCCGTCCTGCTCGATTGCTGCTTGTTTAGACATTAAAATACCACTTTAAAACTTAATACTATTGTCCTTCTCAATGAAGTCAAAAGTCGACAGCTGCTCCGCTTTGCCTTTACGGACAACAACCGTAAGCTCGAAATGCGCCGCCTTCTTATGATCAGTCGTGTGTACTGCCCAACCGTTTCTTGCAAGATACACATTGCGGTTGCCCGCCGTGATCATAGGTTCGATGCATATTGTCATTCCTTCGACGAGCCTTGGCCCTCGACCCTGGTGTCCATAGTTTGGAACGCCCGGATTCTCGTGCATGTCCCGTCCGATTCCATGGCCCTCAAGTTCCCTGACGACCCCGAATCCGAATGATTCGGCATACGTTTGCACCGCGTGTCCGATATCGCCGGTACGATTGCCAGCCACAGCCTGCTCTATACCCTTGTAAAGAGATGCCTTAGTAACATCGAGGAGTTTCCGGGTCTCGGCGTCCACTTCCCCGACTGGGAAAGTGTATGCCGAATCGCCGTTATATCCTTTGTAGAGAGTTCCAAGGTCTACGGAAACTATGTCTCCATCCTTCAGAATATAGTCTGACGGAAAACCGTGGACAACTACATCGTTTACTGAGGTACAGATAGAATATGGATAGCCGTCGTAATCCAAGAAGTTAGGAACGGCACCGTTGTCACGGATAAAAGTCTCAGCTACCCTATTCAACTCTTTAGTTGACACACCAGGGGCAACTGCTTTACCGACTTCTGCCAACGCTCTAGACGTCAGCTCTCCATTTATACGGAGCAGCTCAATAGCTTCTTCTGTCTTTGGTGCTACCATCTACCTTTAACCATCAAAAATTACATACCTGAACGTCCACTGAGACGACCGGTCTTCATGAGACCGTCGTAGTGACGCATTAACAAATAGCTCTCAATCTGCTGGAGAGTGTCAAGAACTACACCTACAAGGATAAGGAGGGAAGTACCTCCGAAGAAGCTTGCAAACGAGTTGCTGACTCCGAGTTTCATCGCGAATGCCGGAAGGATAGCGATGATAGCGAGGAAGATTGAACCAGGAAGGGTAACTCGGTCAAGGATTGAGTCGAGGTACGCTACGGTTGCCTTTCCAGGCTTTACTCCAGGGATGAATCCTCCGTTCTTCTTCATATCTTCAGCCATCATTGTCGAATTGACAGTAACGGCGGTGTAGAAGTATGTGAAGACTACAACGAGGAAGCCGAAAATAAGGTTATACCACAATCCGGTATAGTTGCTGAGAGTTGCTGCAAGACCGCGGGTAGCATCGAAACGCTGGAAGAGAAGCGGGAAGAGCATCAACGCCTGGGCGAAGATGATAGGCATAACGCCTGCCGCATTCATCTTGATAGGAAGATACTGGCGGACACCGCCGTACTGACGGTTGCCGATTACTCTCTTGGCATACTGGATCGGAACTCTTCTGACTGCCTGCACAAGTGCGATGGCAGCGATGAAAACGAGGAAGAGTATGACAAGTTCAACTACGATGTAGAGAAGTCCTCCGTTGCTTGATGCAGTAAACTTGGAACCGATTTCACCGACGAGGGCGTAAGGGAGACGGGCAACGATACCGATCATGATGATCAGGGAAATACCGTTTCCGATACCGCGGTCAGTGATACGCTCGCCGAGCCACATCACGAACATCGAGCCGGCCATAAGAACAATGGTAGAGACGATGTTAAATGTAACAGTGCTCCATCCAAGCTGGTTGACAGCAACGAATGCAGATCCAGGGATCTCATTGTATACGGCAGCCATGTATGCAGGGCACTGCACAGCAAGGATAGCTACAGTAAGGATCCTGGTGTACTGGTTGATTTTCCTACGGCCGCTCTCGCCCTCCATCTGGAGTTTTCTGAAACGAGGCACGAACATACCGAGGAGCTGGATCACGATGGATGCCGAGATGTAAGGCATCACACCCAGTGCGAAGATCGATGCTCTACCGAATGCACCGCCAGAGAACATGTTGAGGAGACCTACGAGGCCGTCCTGAGTGCTGCTCTGGAAGTTGGCAAGGAGCCTTGAATCGATGCCCGGAAGCACGATAAAGCATCCCAGTCGATAAACGAGTACCAAGAGAACCGTATAAACGATCCTCTTGCGTAACTCCTCGATCTTGAAGATGTTTTGGATTGTCTCTATAAACTTCTTCATCTTGTCTTGATTATTCCTCAACAATTGTTGCCTTGCCACCTGCAGCCTCAATCTTAGCGATTGCAGACTTTGAGAAAGCGTCGGCAGAAACTTCGAGTTTTGCGGTAAGCTCACCGTTGCCGAGAACCTTTACAAGTTCCTTTACAGGTGCGAGACCGTACTCAACGAGAACGTCGAGATTAATCTCAGAAATACCTGTAGCTTCGTAGAGCTTCTGGAGATCGGCAACATTGACTGCCTTGAACTCAACTCTTGTAGGGTTCTTGAAGCCGAACTTCGGAAGACGGCGCTGGATTGGCATCTGGCCACCTTCAAATCCTATCTTGTGAGAGTATCCGGCGCGTGCCTGAGCACCCTTGGTACCACGGGTAGCGGTACCGCCCTTGCCTGAGCCTTCGCCGCGGCCGATTCTCTTTGAACTTTTTGTAGCACCTTTAGCAGGTTTCAGATCATGCAAATTCATCATTTGTTCCTCCTAAAATTAGATTTCTTCAACTTTCACGAGGTGACGAACCTTCTCCAACATACCTGTTGTAACAGGGTTCTTCTCAACCTCTACGGTCTGATGCATTCTGCGGATACCGAGTGAAGAAAGGTTAGCTTTCTGTCTCTTGGTTTCGCCGTTCTTGCTGATAACCTGTGTAATTCTGTATTTTGCCATAGTTCTGGTCCTCCTATCCGTTAAATACTTTTGTCATAGGCACGCCACGGAGACCTGCAACGGTATAAGCGTCGCGCATCTCTGTGAGGGCTGCAACGGTAGCCTTAACGAGGTTGTGAGGGTTTGAAGAACCTTTGCTCTTTGCAAGCACGTTCTGGATTCCTACAGACTCGAACACGGCACGCATGGCACCACCTGCCTTAACACCGGTACCAGGAGCTGCAGGCTTCATGAACACTTCTGCTCCACCGAACCTTGCAACCTGCTCGTGAGGGATTGTCTTGTTGATTACAGGAATCTTGACGAGATTCTTCTTAGCATCCTCGATACCCTTCTGGATAGCTGCGGTAACCTCATTTGCCTTACCGAGACCATAACCTACGACACCATTCTCGTCGCCTACGACTACGATAGCCGCAAAGCGGAAGTGACGGCCACCCTTGGTCACCTTGGTGACACGATTGATGGCTACCAGTCTGTCCTTAAGCTCAAGCTCTGAAGTCTTGACTCTTTTTACATTTGTATTTGCCATAGTCCCGATTAGAATTTAAGGCCGCCTTCACGGGCAGCGTCTGCCAAACTTTTAACTCTGCCATGGTAGAGATATCCGCCACGGTCGAAAGAGACCTCGCTGATACCCTTGGCGATAGCGCGCTCTGCGATTGCCTTTCCGACTACAGCAGCTGCATCCTTTCCGGATTTGCCTTTGCACTCAGCGGCGAGAGCCTTATCATTTGAAGCGGCAGCGACGAGTGTTACGCCCTGCTCATCGTCAACAACCTGCACGTAAATCTGCTTGTTACTTCTGAAGACAACAAGTCTTGGCCTTTCAGCAGTACCGTTCACATGCTTACGGATGCGGTAGTGAATCCTTCTTCTTCTTTCTATTTTACTCAATGCCATAATTGTGTCCTCCTATTATTTAGCGGATGCGGTCTTGCCGGCCTTGCGACGGAGCTGCTCGCCGACGAACTTGATACCCTTGCCCTTGTAAGGTTCAGGCTTACGCAGTGAACGGATCTTGGCTGCTACCTGACCGATGAGCTGCTTGTCTGAGCTCTTGAGGATGAGAACAGGGTTCTCACCTTTCTTGATCGGAGCGGCTTCTGCCTTGATCTCATCTGGGAGAAGGAGCTGGACATCGTGGGAGTAACCGAGAGCGAAGGTAAGGAGCTGGCCCTTAACCTCTACGCGGTAACCTACACCGACGAACTCCTGCTTAATTTCATAACCCGTAGAAACACCGACAACCATGTTGTTCACGAGAGCGCGGTAGAGACCGTGCATAGAACGGTGGCGTGGCTGGTCGGTAGGACGGGTAAACTTAATCTGGCCATCCTCAATGGTGACGGTAATATCCGGATCAACCTTCTGGCTGAGCTCACCAAGAGGACCTTTAACCTTAACGACGTTGCCGGGGAGAAGCTCTGCCTTAACTCCGGACGGAAGGTTTACAGGAAGTTTTCCTATTCTTGACATTTCTTAATCTTTAATATTAATATACATAGCATATTACCTCACCGCCGACGCCGAGCTCACGAGCCTTCTTGTCAGTGATGACACCCTTTGAAGTAGTAAGGATAGCTACACCGAGGCCATTGAGAACTCGAGGCATGTCCTTTACGTCAACGTACTTCCTGAGACCTGGCTTAGAAATACGGTCGAGACCCTTGATGGCAGCGACCTTGGTCTGAGGATGATACTTGAGAGCGATTTTGATTGTGTCTGCAGGCTGGCCCTCGACTACTTTGTAGCTGAGGATGTAACCCTGCTCGAACAGAATCTCTGTGATAGCGACCTTCAGCTTAGATGAAGGGATCTCGACCACCTTCTTACCTGCACGGTAAGCGTTACGGATTCTGGTCAGAAAATCTGCAATTGGATCAGTCATTTTTTTGTCTTTTTTTATGGACCGGCGTCATGACGCCCGATATCCGATTGTTGTTAATAATATATAATGTGTAATATTTACTACCAGCTTGCTTTCTTTACGCCCGGGATGAGACCGTTGGAAGCCATCTCGCGGAACTGGATACGGCTGATACCGAAGGCACGCATATATCCCTTTGGACGTCCGGTGAGAGAGCAACGGTTGTGGAGACGGCAAGAAGCTGAGTTCTTAGGAAGCTTGTCGAGAGCTGCCCAGTCGCCTGCCTCTTTGAGAGCCTTTCTCTTCTCGGCGTATTTAGCAACTAATTTCGCGCGTTTTACTTCGCGGGCTTTCATACTTTCCTTTGCCATTGTATACTCTTTTAGTTGTTATGTTTCTTGAATGGAAGACCGATAGCCTTGAGAAGTGCATAAGCCTCTTCGTCAGACTTGGCGGTGGTCACGAAAGTGATCTCCATACCGTGGATCCTTGGGTTCTTGTCCATATCGATCTCCGGGAAGATAATCTGCTCCTTGAGACCGAGGGTGTAGTTACCCTGACCGTCCATCTTCTCTGAAATACCGTTGAAGTCACGGATACGAGGGAGAGATACACGGATGAGCTTCTCGAGGAACTCGTACATTTTTACATTACGGAGAGTAACCTTGGTGCCGATCGGCATACCCTTACGGAGCTTGAAGTTGGAAACGTCCTTCTTTGAAGAAGTAACGATAGCCTTCTGGCCGGTGATGAGGCTGAGCTCTTCAGCTGCCTCCTCAACGAGCTTCTTGTCCTGGGTAGCGTCGCCGATACCTTCGTTGATGGTAATCTTGACGAGCTTCGGAACCTGCATTACGCTAGTGTAAGAGAACTGCTTCATAAGAGCAGGAACGATCTCTTCTTTATATACTTTCTTGAGAGTAGGAACGTAGCCTGCAGGCAGCTCCATAACCTCAACAGATTCGTTTTTCTTCTTTGCCATAATTAAATCTCCTCTCCAGATTTCTTAGCATAGCGAACCTTCTTGCCGTCTACTTCCTTGTAGCCGACCCTTGTAGCTGCACCTGACTTAGGATCTACGAGCTGGACATTGGAAATATGGATTCCTGCTTCCTGCTTTACGATACCGCCCTGAGGGTGCTGAGCATTAGGTTTGGTATGCTTGCTTACTACATTTATTCCTTCTACGATGACACGATCCTTGTCTCTGAGGACTTCGAGGACCTTTCCGGTCTTACCTTTATCGTTGCCGGCGTTCACAAAAACGGTGTCTCCTTTTTTGATATGAAACTTTTTCATGATACTTATAGATTAAAGGACCTCCGGTGCCAGTGAAACAACCTTCATATAATTCTCACGCAGCTCTCTTGCTACAGGGCCGAAAATACGGGTGCCCCTGAGTTCTCCTGCATTGTTGAGAAGAACACATGCATTGTCATCGAAACGGATGTAAGATCCGTCCGGTCTGCGGACTTCTTTCTTAGTGCGCACTACAACAGCCTTTGAAACTGTACCCTTCTTGGCATCGCCGCCAGGGATGGCGCTCTTTACTGATACGACGATCTGATCGCCTACAGATGCATAACGGTGGTGGGTACCCCCGAGGACACGGATGCAGAGGACTTCCTTTGCACCGCTGTTGTCAGCCACCTTTAAACGTGATTCCTGCTGTATCATTGTTACTTGACTTTTTCTACGATTTCAACTAATCTCCACCTCTTGGTCTTGCTCAGAGGACGGGTCTCCATGATGAGAACCTTGTCGCCTTCGCTGCACTCATTCTTTTCGTCCTGTGCGACGAACTTTGTGGTCTTGTTTACGAACTTTCCATATAATGGATGCTTCTCTTTTGTCTCGACGGCAACGATGATGGTCTTATCCATCTTGTTGCTGACCACGATACCGATTCTTTCCTTACGAAGATTTCTTTCCATAGGACTTCAATTTACTGATTGTTTTCTTTCTCAGCGAGGACGGCCATCATTCTGGCGATATCCTTTCTGGTCTTGCTAAAAATGGAAGTGTCCTCTAATGGAGAGATTGCGTGATTAACCCTGAGGCTATCAAGATTAGCTTTCTCTGCTGCGATGCGGTCTTTGAGATCCGCTATTGACATCTCGCGTACTTCTTTGATTTTCATTTTCTCTCTACCATTAAATTATTCCACATAGTCTCTGCGAACGACGAACTTGGTGTCTACAGGAAGCTTGGAAGCTGCGAGCTTCATAGCCTCTCTCGCTGTCTCGAGCGATACACCTTCTGCCTCGAAGAGGATACGTCCCGGGGTGATAGGGCAAACGAAACCCTGAGGGTCTCCCTTACCTTTACCCATACGGGTTGACAACGGCTTCTTAGTGAAAGGCTTAGCAGGGAATACCCTGATCCATACCTGACCCTCACGGTTCATACGGCGGGTGATTGCCTGACGGGCAGCCTCTATCTGCTGTGCAGTAAGCCAACAATTTTCAAGGGTTTTGATACCGAAAGATCCGAAGGCAAGCTGGTTTCCCCTCTGGGCATTGCCTTTCATCACACCTTTCTGTTCCCTTCTGAATTTGGTTCTCTTAGGTTGTAACATTGCTGTATTACTTTTATTAATTTTCCTAAAAATTCCCTAACTAATTGAGTTCCAATCTCTTGGGCATAGTTCACCTCAATTTTGGGATTGCAAAGTTACGAAAAATATCTGATTAACCAACATTTTCTGAAAAAATTTTCAAACTTTTCGACACAAAAATCTCGCAGCTATCTGTCGCTTTTTCAGCACTTTATGAGAAGTGTCGAAAAATATTCGCGTAACTTTTCGACACAGGCCGCCGGACAATGGCATATTATCTGAAAAATGAGTATTTTTGTAAAAAGATGAGAAAAAGGATTACAATATATATAATGATCATGACAGCGGCGATTCTCGCGGGCTTCGACGCCGGCGCCCAGAATCGCGGCTACATGACATACATAGTCGAGAACGGAGACACCGTCTTCGTCGACGTCCTGAAACCGGCATACACCTACACCGGCAAGAAGAAAGGCCGCCAGTGGAGGAAATACTACAAGCTGGTCCATAATTTCAGCAAGACATACCCTTACGCCATCCAGGCCCGGGAAATGATCCGGGAAGTCGACAGCACGATAGCATCGGACCATCTAAGACGAAGGAAAAGAGACAAATACATAAACGCGATCCAGAGCAACGTTCTCGACAACTACGAGCCGGTCATCAGGAAAATGACCGTATCGCAGGGCAAACTGCTGATCCAGCTTATCGGAAGAGAGACAGGCCTGACTCCATACGAGATCATAAAGAACTACAAAAGCGGAGTCGCCGCCGGTTTCTGGCAGGGAATCGCGAAGATCTTCGGAGGAGACCTGAAGAGACACTATGATCCGGAACAGGAAGACAAGGCCATAGAGGACCTCGTCAAATCATGGGAGAACGATACTTTCGAAGGCCTGTATTACTCTATATTCGGCACATATCCGCCAGAAGTATACGTCGCCGACCTCAGCGCCTCGCCGTCGAAGAAGAAATAAGGGGAAGAATCCATCCAGTCCTTAAGAATCATCAGCCTGGCTCCCCCGGGAACCTCCATATCCACAGAAGTATGGAAATGGCCGAAGATATAATAGTCCGCATGGGCCTTGGCCTCTTCGGACACGACCCATTTGTACAGAGGCTCGTCTTTTCCCCTGAAATGATACTCCAGGCTCTTCGCCAGACGGCTGCTCTTGGACCAGCTGTTTCCCAGGCTGAAGGCTATCCTCGGATGGAGAGTCGAGAACAGACGCTGGAAGAAGCGCTCGTGGAATGTCCACCGCATCAGCTTGTACATGTGCATGCCGGGGCCGAGTCCGTCGCCATGTCCCAGACAGAAAGTCTTCGTCCCGATCCGGCAGCTGTAAGGCTGCTCAAAGACCGTGATCCCGAGCGAAGCGAAGTAGCTGTAGCACCAGATATCATGGTTCCCGGGGAAGAAATAGACTTTGACTCCTGCGTCCATCAGGGCAGTCAGGGCCGCAAAGACACGCACATACCCTCTCGGGACGACATCCCGGTACTCATACCAGAAGTCCCATATATCCCCGAGCAGAAAGAGCGATTCCGTCCTGTCCTTAGGAATGGCATTCAGAAAAGACACGAACCTGGCTTCCCGCCTGTCTTTGTCTTTGACATCGAGTCCGAGATGCACGTCAGATGCGAAGAATGTCAGCGTCCTTTCCGCCATTATGCGAATATGAATATAAGAATTGCGACCAGCACGCAGTAGAGCGAGAACCAGCCGAGACGGGCCTTACGCACCAGAGCGATCATCACCTTGCAGGCGAAAAGTCCCGAGATAAATGCGAATATGAAGCCAAGCACAAGCGCCAGCGGTCCGACACCGTCGCCGAACGACACCTCTCCGGTCGCGACTTTCAGCAGGTCAAGCAACTGCTCCCCTATGATCGGGATCAGGACCATGAGGAAAGAGAACTGGGCCATGACATCGCGCCTTACGCCGCTCAGAAGTCCTGTCGCGATAGTGGTTCCGCTGCGGGAGACTCCCGGAGCGACTGCGAAGGCCTGGCCGACACCTACCAGCAGAGCCTGCCAGTAGCTGATGCCGTTGCGGGCCTGGCTTTCCTTCACTATGGACCTGCGTCCTGCCAGGAAATCCGAAAGCCAGAGCAGCAGGGCCGTGATGCAGAGACCGACGCCGACGGTGGTCAGGTCATCCCCGAAGAAGGCCTCCACCTTGTCTTTGAACATGAATCCGACGATGCCGACCGGGATGACCGAAACCAGAAGTTTCAGGACGTAATCGGTCTCGTCGTTATATCTGAACTTGAAGAAGCCTTTCAGAAGATTCCAGATGGCACTCCAGAATACCACGACCGTGCTGAGCACAGTAGCGAAATGTACCGTGACCGTAAAATCCAGGAAGCCTTCGGCATCAGCGCCGAGCAGTTCCCTGAAGATCATAAGATGCCCGCTGCTGCTGACCGGAAGGAATTCAGTAAGTCCCTGGACTATTCCGAGAAGTATCGCCTGCCACCACTCCATATCTATTTCTCCTCTGCGTCTTTACCGCCCTTGAAGCAGCCCATGATAGCGACAATCTCCACGACGACTCCGCAGATGATTACCAGCGGAGCAGCGACCAGCCTGCGGAAATCGAACATCGACCAGTTGAATACGGCCGGGTCGTCGCTTCCGCCACCGATCATGAGTATATAACCGGCGACCATGACGAGCAGACCGGCCAGAAGCATTCTCAGCCCCTTCTTGTTCATTGCAAACTTCTTATCCATATCAATAGTATAATTCAGATTTATCCAGCGACAGCAGCTTGTTCACCACAAAGTACGAGCTGACCACGCAGATCACCACTCCGGAGGCAAGAACAATGCCCATGGCGAGGAGCAGCAGCCGCAGGTCGAACAGTTCAAACATGCTTGAAAGCTCTGCTCTTATTACAAACAGCAGGCCGACAAGGATCATTATGGCAATCAGCGCCGAAAATACTCCAAGAATCGCAGCCCTGGCCAGGAACGGTCCGCGGATAAAGGATCTGGTCGCGCCGACCAGCTTCATCGTATGGATCGTAAAACGCCGGGCATAGACATTCAGCCGGACCGTATTGCTTATCAGCACGAACGAGATGAAGAGCAGCAGGATTATGAATACGCCAAGTATGGCCGATATCTTTCCGAGATTGGCATTGAGATCATCGACCAGTGATTTCTGATATACGACTTCATCGACCAGCGACGACTCCGACAGAATGTTCTTGACGACTTCCAGGCTGTCTTCGACCACATAGTCGGCAACCAGGGTTATGTCTATGGAAACCGGGATCGGAGAAGTCTCGAATACACTGAGGAAGTCCTCGCCGAGCATCTGCTTCATCTCTTCCTCTCCCTGACGGCGGGACACGAATTCGGCCGTATGGATGAACGGTCTGGAATCGACGGTCGTCTTGTAATCGAGAGCCTGCTCTTCGGAGACTTCAGGCAGCATTATCACGCTGATCTTCATGTTCTCCTTGAAATAGTTGGAGATGCTGTCCGTATTGACCAGGATCATGCTGGCGATTCCGACCAGCAGCAGGACCATGCTGATGCTGATCACAGAAGACAGGTAGGCGTTCACCATACGCCTGCGCATTAGTTTATTTTCCGTTTTAGACATAGTTCTCCAAATATCTTCCAAAGATAGCAATTTATGGAAATATGAAAAAAAAATCTTACCTTTGTATTTGGTAAAACAAAATTTGTTTAAGATGGGAGAAGCCGCAAAAAAAATACTGTTTGTCAATTCTGAGATCTATCCCTACCTCCCGGAGTCTCCGATAGCAAACATCGGAAGATACCTTCCTCAGGGCATCCAGGAAAGGAAGAAGGAAATCCGTTCGTTCATGCCGCGTTATGGCTGTATCAACGAAAGGAAGAACCAGCTTCATGAAGTCATCCGCCTGTCCGGCATGAATATAATAATCAACGACGTGGACCGCCCTCTCGTGATCAAGGTCGCTTCGATTTCCGCCGCCAGACTTCAGATCTACTTCATCGACAACGAGGATTATTTCAGAAGGAAACAGACATATTGCGACGAGAATGGCGTATTCTTCGAGGATAACGCAGAAAGGGCTATATTCTTTGCCCGCGGCGTGCTCGAGACCGTCAAGAAACTCCGCTGGGCTCCGGATATAATCCACTGCCACGGCTGGATTTCGCATATTCTTCCCGCCTATCTCAAGAAGGCGTACAAAGACGATCCTATCTTCTCTGAAAGCAAGGTTGTACTTTCTCTTTATGATGATACACCGACTGCACCATTCGCAGCCGACTTCGCTGAACTCGCCAGATTCGGCGGCGCCGATGCGGAAGAGTTCAGTCTTCTCGAAAAAGCTGATGGCATAAATCTTGCTAAAACTGCCGCACGGTACTCTGACGGTATCATCCTCGGGGCTAAGGAGGTCCCGGCCGAAGTCGTTGAGTACTGCAAGGGTCTCGGTCTCCCTATGCTTCCGTTCAACGAAGCCGCCATGGAAGACGGATCCTACATGGATGAGTATAACAGTTTTTATGATCAGTTGTAAATGAAACTGAAGTTTCCAGTAATCGCGGCTCTTGCCGCATCGGCTCTTCTATATTCATGTGTCAGCGTAGATAACTCTCTCGGAGAGAATTATCTTGCCACCAACATGAAATATGACCTGTATACAGCCGAATTCGATATTGATGATATAGAATTGAGGCAGCCGGACAGCCTTTCCAGCTATAGCTCTTACAGATTCAGCATTGGTGCCGTCCGTGATGCGGATTTCGGTCTGACGACCCGTTCCGCAGCGTTTACGCTTGTTCCGGCATTTGACGACCTGGATTTCGGTAAACCTGGCACCCAGGTATTCCGCAATTTCCATCTGACTGCCGTGAACGACTCTATATCGACCTGCGATCCGAAACAGGCGAACATACTTCAGAACGTTTCTGTCTATGCGCTCCTGAAGCCCCTTGACAAGAACAGTTCCAGGCCGGAGATCGAGCATGGCTCGGTATCCATCGCCAAGGCAAGTCCCGTGCTCAACGGAAGCGATTCGCTTTCAATAGACTTTACAGAAGCGTTCGGAAAAGAATACCTTACGATTACCAAGGAAGAACTGGATTCCCTTCCTCTGTATGAGCAGCGTTTCCCGGGAATCTTCCTTACCTGCGACGCACCTCATGGCGAAGGCGGAAGAATCAATATGTTCAAGCTTCCTCTTGCCGTAAGCAGCGGCAGCATAACCGGAAGTTACGCTACCCTTACCTTCTCAGCAGAATATGAGGGACGCGGTCAGGTAGATACCACATTCCTTTTCTACCTCGGTCCGGTCAAGAAATATGACCTTTCCGAGATTTCCAGTACCTCGGTTTCCGAATATCCTCAGGTTGCCTACAACCTTACCACCCATAGTTCGGAGGGCTTGGAAGGCCCTGCGTCAGACGTAGTTTACTTCGAAGGCGGAAACGGCCTCAAGCCGGTAGTCAAGGCTGCAGGAATCAGGGAAAAGGTTCTGGACATAATCAGCGAACATGGCGACCCGGCAAAGGCTATCATCAACAAAGCTACTGTCGTCATGCCTTATGACTTCCCGGAGGATTATCTCGAGATGAGGCTCTTCCCGAAATATCTGAGTCCTACATGCAGAATCGTCAACAAAGACGAGAGCATAACCTTCGCCGGAATCACGGACGCCAGCATCTCCAGCGAGAACCACGGTGATATCAACCGTTCGCTCTGCGTCTACAGCCCGGACATCACTCATCATGTCCAGCAGCTTCTGAAACTCGAGGACATGAGCAAGATCGAGAACTATGACATATGGTTCCTGGCTCTTGCAGACGAGACGACAACGACTACTACGTCGGGCAACAACGATATGAGCGAGTATTATCAGCAGATGGCCTACGCCAACTATTACAACAGCATGTATGGCGGATACGGCGGCTATGGCTATGGCGGTTATGGTGGTTACGGCGGTTACGGCAGCGCATATAGCAACTACTATAACTATATGATGATGGCTCAGATGATGAATTCATCCACGACACAGACCCAGACTCAGCAGATGATGGATTTCATACGTTTCTATCGCGCGAAACTTCGTGGTCCGGCTGCAGCCGACGGTCCTAAGATCAAGATAACATACTCTATCGAGAGATCAGAATAAAATTAAAGAGGATGGCCTTACGGTCATCCTCTTTTTCGCTATAGATATAGACTATAAGCTTACTTTTCGAGTTTAGATTCTACATAGTTGACTGCGTCAGCTACAGTAGCGATGCTGGCAGCATCCTCATCAGGAATCTTGATGCCGAATACGCGCTCGAACTCCATAAGAAGTTCAACTGTATCGAGAGAATCTGCACCGAGGTCGTTGGTGAAGTTTGCTGACTCGGTAACTACTGACTCTTCAACGCCGAGCTTGTCAACGATGATGTCTTTTACTTTTTTTACTACAGCTTCGTTTGCCATAATGTAATGATTTAAATAGTTTATGATTTAAAATACACTAATTATCTTCTTAGTCGCATAAATTTCGGCAAAGGTAAGCAAAAAAACGCTATAAATAAAACTTTTTGCCCAAAAACGACATTTTCCCATCAGCAGCAACCGGCCTTTTCAGGGAGCTCAGAAGAGCCTTCCTTGCTGAGTTTGAGCCAGATACGCAGTCCATTGATAGAGTTCAGCAGATAGAAGCTGTACTTGACTATCATGACTACCGTATAGCTTGACGCATCGGCCGTCAGGCGATTGGTCCAGAGCATGATTGAGAAGACGTTAACCATGTTCCAGATGAACCACTGGTCGGCGTATGCGAGAGACAGCAGGATCTGGCCGATGATGTTGAGAACGACGACGGAAGCGTCCAGGAGAAGCTTTGCCTTGTCTACCTCGGCGATGCGGCCAGCGTTGAACTGGGACATGTCTATCCAATAGAGGATGCCATAGGCTATGGCTGTTCCGAAGACGAAACCGACGATGACGTATCCCCAGTGCTTAGGGCAGAGCCTGCGTGCGCGGACTTTCACGGTCTCCTTGCTGCCGTCCTCGTTGACTTTCACTCCGGCACCGCGCTTGCGCCACTGCCAGAGGCCGACGAACTGCATCGGGAGGAAGTAGAGGACGTGTTGGAGGAACTGGCCCATGTTGCCGCTGTCATAGTTTGCATATGAACAGATGCAGACGTCGATGACGCCGAAAAGGAAGGTCCATATATTGCCGTTTGCGACCAGCACCGTGTTGACAACGCCCATCACGGCACCGACTGCGATTATAATCTGCTTGATTGCTACCACATCAGGTTCCTGCAGCTTGAACCAGTTCACAATGCATACTGCGACGATCATACCGACAAGTATGAACATATTGAACCAGAAGTTGAATCCTTTTGTACTATTTTTCATAACCAACTAAAATTCAGCCTGCAAATATACACATTTTTTCCTATCGCAAAGTTTTCCATTACATTTTGCTGTTTGCGGGAATCCTCTGGTCTCGGCTCTGTTCCGCCGACTACGTCGGCTCCATCCCTCCCACTGTCTACTTCGTCCTGCTCCGCAGAACTCGTATCCAGCGGGCCCCTCCCTCTAACGTGGCCGAGGGTGGCCACGCTCGCCGAGGCCAGAGGACTCCCGCCAATACAGATATATAAAAGGACATTACTCGGCGTAGGAGACGCAGCGGACGGGACGGCCGGTTCCGGTCCCGGAGTTGCCTCCTGTCGAGTAAAATGCATTATTGACATTCGACCTCTGGTTTGACCATGGCGGGGAGAACGAAGTACACTCCCCCGGGAACTGTACGGAGTTGGACCATACGAGCCCGGAATAATAGCTCTGGCACGGGAAAGTTATCACCGCCCCATTCGGCAGGGTGCGAGTCTGCGTATATGAGTTCGCGACAGTGACTGTGCCCGAAGGTGTTGCAAAGCAGTTGTTTGGCGCCACTCTCCACCCGGGAGGACATGGATCGAAAATGCTTTTGGCGGCAAGGTCATTACCGAGCTTTGTGTCGAACCAATTTCCGGCATTGTTGTAGGCAGCCCCGTCCGAATCCACATCATTCAGGCTCCAGTTTGAGGAGATCGCAATATAAATCTCCGGATGATACACGGAATAACGGATAAAGTCTTCGGTGATTCCGATGTTCGCGAGCTGGTTCTGAGTCCTGTAAGGAATCATGTTCTCGCTATTGTACCTGTTGTATATGACGACACCATTCTTGATGGCATGCCAGTTGGCCGACGAGTAAGGAAAAGGGTCCTTCCTGCCCCACATATAGTACAATGATCCAGGACCCCTGGCCTCAGTCGTCGACAGCGCGCCCAGGTTGCGGTCCATCATGAAACAGCCCCTGAGGACGCCGCTGTTGCTGTTCCATATATTTCCGAGGAAACGGTTGACCTGCCCTTCCTTTACAGGATAGGCAAAACGCGTCTCGTTGCCGCTGCCATCGGTCTCCGGAGTCAGGAACCTCAACGACGCGTCCGGATCATAAGCGGTCAGCCAGAAATGCCAGCTCCAGAGGAATACGTCGTCCAGCAACGTCCTGGCGGCATCCGTGAAACGATGCACGCCCACGACGAAATTGCCCTCGATACCGGACGGAACGGCAAACTCGAAATAATCGGTATAATCATCGCCGATGCGCTTTATCCACTTGAAATTGACGTCTTCCACCAGTTCCACGGTGCACAGCACTATCTCCGCCTGCCAGCCGAAACTACCAGTCTCGAGAGCATTGCTGGCGACCTTTTCATAGCCGTTGGTGGTATTCCAGAAATCATGGATACGCCTCACAGGCACGCGGACGTTTTTCCATACTCCCTCGACCGTAGGAGGATGCACCATATACGAATTGGCCAGAGGAGCGGCTGTATAATCCTGCATGTAGAGATTCTCCACCCTGCTGTCGGAGAAACAGTCGCCCGAACTGGTAAGATTAATCTCATATGAATACCTGTAACCGGGGATAAGGTTATAGTCCTGCATCATGTCGGCCCCGAGATAGAAACGGTAAACGACTTTCCGGGATTCCGAATCCGTGCCAAGCAAAAGCAAGTATGTAGAATTGGACGGAGCAAGGACAGGCTTGCAGGAAGGGTCCGAATTCACCGTCTTGCCACGCATGTTTGCCGGGACATAGAACGTAAACCTGCGTGTATCGCCGGTTCCAGTCCCGTCAGCCCAGTCCGTGGCCGGGTATATATATGGGGGATCATTGACCTTGGACGGATAGATTTCCGGCAAATCGAAGTCGGTATAGTAATACAGACGCTGTACGCCGGAGCAGACGGCGACCGAGCTGACCGTGACAGGATTGGCTGTCGAGCCGGTAGAATTGACGACAGTCACGTCCACCCTAACCGCATTACGCTTCAGGGAGACGCTGAGCGGGCCCATGGAATCCGTTATGGTCGCAGATGTCTTGCCGTTCATTATCACGTCCCACTTGCCCTCAGTCTTGCCGCCATGGGCCGAAGTATCATCGATCACGGTCTTGCCGATATCCGCAGCACTTCTCAAAGTGCGGCAACGCCCCAGTCCCGCAGCCGGATCCCCCGTATTCGCGACAATGATGATGGTATTCTCGACAGTGGATGTGAGCAGCCTTACTTTCGTCGCCGACGAATACTCCGGATAGTAACAGGCCTTCAGCAACTTGGAACTTTCGTCGGTGCCGTCAAACTGGAGCACCCACAAGTCCCTGACCTCGACGCTCTCCTCCGACTGGTCTATGAATCCGGCCTTGGATAAAGGCGTCCCTGACGGCATCGGCTCGGCAGAGATGTTGAGAGAGGCCTCTATCTCATGACCGGACACATCCGGCATATCAATCTCGACTCCCCCGTCGCATCCGGCAACGACAGAGAGCAATGCAGCCAAATATATGAAGTATCTCCTTATCATAGAATCCATCACTCTGAAATTTTATCCGTGACGCAGCGCACCGGGACACCGCCCACATTAGGACTGCTACAGCCTGCACCATTAATACTTGCTACGCCTGCAATGTTTGAGTAATACAGCCCTACGCCCTGCTGTCCTGCCCATCCCACGTATTCCTCAGTGCCATTCTTGCCGCCAAGGAAACCCGCCCCCGGTATTATTGCCGTGACATTTTCCGACAAGACGATATTGGCTATGACCGACTTGTTCTGCACCACACTCCAGTCCGGCACTATCCACCCTGGAGGACAAGGATCGAAAAGACTCTTGGTACTTGGCTTTGTAGCTCTCGGATCACCCCAATAGCATACGGGATCGCAATACTTATACTTGTCGTACTGCCACGGTACGGAGGAATTGATGCTCCATCCCAGTTTATGGGTAGGATAATAAACGCTATATGGGACATTATCCTGGAATCCAGTGCCGGCAACACCCACCAGCGCCCTGGCAAAACCCTCAAGCTGATTATATACGGCATGCAGAGTCGATCCGGAACCACTCATCGATGTCAAAGGGTCCTTGCGCCCGTGCTGGTAATACAGGTGGCCCTTCTTGGCTGTCTTGACGTATGGAGCGGCAGCTATGTTTCCCAGATTGCGGTCCATGATGAAACAGTCGCGATATATCCCCGTCCTCCATGCAGGGAAATTATACCTGTGCACTTCGCCATCGCTTACTGGATATGAGAACTGGAGCTCGTTGCCGCCGTCGTCCACATTAGGGACATAGTTCAAGGCGGCATCCGGGTTGTAGTCAGTCACCCACATCTGCCAGCTCCACAGGCACACGTCGCCGATCTCTGTCCTTCCGGAATCGAGGAACCGGCGCAGGCATATCACGAAGTTGCCCTCCCCGGCCCCTTCTTTTATCGCAAACTCAAAGAAATCCTTATAATCGTCGCCAGTCCGCTTCACCCACTTGAAGTTCACGTCCTCCTCTATCGGGAATTCGCTCCAGAGGATATCTACCTGCCAACCGTTACATCCGGGCAGCAGGGCGTTGTCTGGCTCCTTGAAATAACCGAAGGCGGGATTCCAGAAATCGAACACTCTCGACACGGGTATGCGGAAATTTCTCCATGCGCCCTCAACTTTCGGAGGGTTTATGATATACGTATTGGCAAGTTCGCTCTGGCAATAATCCACAAGGGCATCCCCTGCCACACGACCATCCGCATCCCTGTCTGACGGGTCGTTGATTGTCAGGGAACATGAATATTTGCCGCCGGGAAGAAGGTCGCAGTCGTCAGCGCCGGAGCCGAACGGAATGCGATACTCCACGGCCCTCTCAATGGATGATTCGTCCACATATGTTCCCAGCACCCGCAGGTAAGAAGCTCCTGCAGGGGTCTGACGATACTTCATCGTCGGGTTGACGACCTCCTGCATGGTACCGCATTTGTTGACCGGAAGGTAGAAAGTGAAGCTGCGGGTCCTGTCGTCCCCGGCGCCGTCCGTCCAATCCATGTCCGTATAGTCGATCCTGTCCGCATTGCACGCGACTGGGAACCTCTTCGGAAGCTCATAGCTCGTGTAGAAGAAAAGCTTGTTCGGCACTGAGCATACAGTTACGGACTTGATCGTCACCACCGGAGCTCCGTTATCGACCGTATTGTTGGTTATCGTCACGTCCGCCTTGCTGATACAGCGCCTGAGAAGGAACGAGACGGTCGCCCCGGACTCTGTCAGCACCAGATCCTTATATGAGCTCATTATCGGGCAGCGCCTGCCGCCGACTTCCTTTGTAGCATCGGACTCGTCGGCTATCGGCTTGAAGGCCCCCATGAACTCCTGAAGATTCTCGCAATCCGCGAAGGCGAGGTTAGAGTCGAAGGTATTCGCGATCAGAATCACCCTGTTCGGCACTGACGTGGCAATAAGCTTGATCAGCTCAGAAGGGTCGAAGTCCTCCAGATACCGGGACTCCCGTAGCGGTGCGTCGGCTGTCGTTCCTCCGAACTGGAGCACCCACAGGTTATGGATGCCGTCGTCCTCCTGGACGGACTCATCGGACACATACGCCCCCTTGGTCGCCTCTCCGAACAACTGTTCCGGCTCTACGGCAAGAGACATGCATACCTCTATTTCCTCGCCTTCCACGACGGGAACCGGCATCGTCTCTGAAACGCAGCCGGCCAGACAAAGCGACAACACGGAAAATATTATTCTGACGATAGTTCTCATGCTCTCTAGATCGTGCTTGTACCGCCATCCCAGTCATGCCATCCATTCCGGTCGAATGTGAATGTATCGGTCAGAGGACCGTCTATCTCATGGTCCCGGGACGGATACGGGAACCACGGCTCAGCCGTGACATCAAGCTTGATGAACGCTGAGTTGATAATCAGCGTATATGTATAGTCATACTGAGGCTTGAGCTTATGGTAGAACGGCACCGAAACCTCGCTGCCGCTCATGCTCAGGACAATCCTCGGGATCTTATGCAGATAATGGAATTCTTCATCCCTGGCCACATAGTCGAGGGCGAAGAGAAAGAAACCGGAAGCGACGGTCACCGCCGGCTCGCCATGCCTTAGCTCGATCACGGGATCTGTATCTGGGTACAGGACCTTTCCGACAGCATCCACTGAATAGCTTACGAGACTGTCAAGGGCGAGGTCATACTTGGCGGATGAATAGATATCCTTGATCTCGACCCTGTCCACGGTCACCAGTTCCAAGTCCTCTCCACACTGAAGATTGAGACTGATCTTCGCACGCCTGTCGGTAAGCTTGTTGTCCTCAGGGAACTGCCAGACATATTTTTTGTTGACATGGTTGCCGTTTACCGTGACCGTGACAGGATGACTGATATACCGTGCCGGACCTTCCCTGTCAATGCTAAAGCCCCATCTCTCGGGTGTCGGAGGGTCGACTACGGCAGGCATGTGCCAGTCCGGAGCGATGGCCGGAGACACCACCGTCATTTGGTAGGTGTTGGAGTTGATATTGTTCGAGCGCAGTCCGTAGAGGCTTCCATCGGCTATCCATGTCCCCTCCGCATCGACCTGGCATGGGGTCATCCACTCCTTGGCGGCCTTCTGGCGATAGCTTCCCTTCAACCCGGTAAAAAGCCTGGAACTCTTGTCAAGAAGCAGGGCCATGTAGGTATCGTCAGCCGACGAGCCTGCCTTTGAGACTCCGGACAGCATGACCACCCCGTCTTCATCCGGGATTGTCTCCCGTTCAGAGCACCCGGCCAGCATGAGCGACATCACCATGAATATGTATCCTATCCTTCTCATTCTTCCGAATATGAGACGCAGCGGACGGGCATACCTACGCCTTTGGCCGGATTGGCACTCATTTGATTGACATTGGTACCGTTTCCGAACAAAGAATACGCGTTATTGATGTTGCTGGCCCTGTTAGACCAGAATCCCCATGAGTTGTTGACATTGTATTGGACGGTGCCACCATTCACTCCGTTATTGACTCCGGTAACAGGGTATCTCATGACAACGCCGTTCGGCAGAATCCTTTTATGCACGAGCGAATTCGTGCTGTTTTTAGTATTGGCCGGGAATTCTATCGCACCCTGAGGAGGAACCCTCCAGCCTGCCGGACAAGGATCGAATATGCTCTTTGAGTTGTAATCAATTGTTTTTCCGGTACCCAACCGAGGATCATTCCAGCTATAGGCTGCATTATATAGGATATTGTCCGCATTCCTGTCCTGAAGCATCCAATTGCTGAAAATGGCAATATATGTGTCAGGATGATAGACAGAATAGACAACCCCGTCAGTAACGTTCTCTTCGGTCAGCTGGGCCTGGGTCCTGTACGGGAAAGAGCTTCCATCGTTATACCTGTTATAGGTAGTCATTGTCTTATGAAGCGAATTGCTGTTGGAAGACTCATAAGGGAAAGGATCCTTGCGACCCCACTGATATGTAAGGATATCAGTGGCGGCATTCTTGTCAACCGACAATTCGCCCAGGTTGCGGTCCATCATGAACCGGCCTTCAAGCACGCCTCCCACCTTCCAGAGATTGCCGTAATAGCGGTTCACCTGACCGCCCGCCACGTCATAGGCATAACATGTCTCATAGCCGTTGCCGTCGACCTGCGGCGTAAGCAGCGGTAAGGTAGCGTCAGGGTTGTAGTCAGTCACCCACATATGCCAGCTCCACAGGAACACGTCGTCGAGCAGGGTGCGGCCGACGTCAGTGAAACGGTGTACTCCCAACATGAAATTACCCTCCAGACCGGCTGCGATGGCAAACTCGAAGTAATCCCTGTAGTCAACTCCGTCACGCTTAATCCACTTGAAGTTGACATCTTCGACCAGCTCCACGGTACTCTTCAATATTTCGGCCCGCCATCCGAATGAACCGGCGTCAAGGGCGTTGCCGCTGACCCTCTCATAACCGTCCGTGATATTCCAGAAGTCATATATACGCTTTACCGGGATGCGCACATGTTTCCATACGCCCTCTACGGTAGGAGGCTGGATCATGTAAGAATTGGCAAGCGGCTTGTCGGTAAAGTCCTGCATATAGAGGTTCTCGACCCTGCTGTCCGTAACATAATCGCCAGGGCTGCTTATGATGATGTCATAAGAATAGTCAGTATTTGGAAGAAGGTTGCAGTCCGTCACCAGGTCGCTGCCCAGAGCGAACTTGTACGCTACTCTACGGCCTTGCGAGTCTGTACCCACAACCTGAAGATAAGTTACGCCATATGGAGCAAGAAGCAGCTTCTGCTTAGGATCATCAGTCGGCACCGTACCCTTCTTGTTGGCCGGACAGTAGAAAGTGAAACGGCGGGCAGATCCGTCTTCCAAACCGTCATTCCAAGCGGTTGAAGGATAGGAAACAGGTCTTATGGCAGATTTTGCAGGATAATTGTCAGGGAGCTCATAATCTGTGTAATAGCTCATATATGCCGTTCCGGAGCAAAGTCTCAATGAATCTATCGTTATAGGATTCTCCGTACCGCCGGTAGTGTTGGTGACCTTGAAATTCAGACGGACGGCGTTGCGCTTAAGGGGCACGTCGAGAGAGAGCGACGCCCCGCTCACGACAGTCTGCACATGTCCGTTCATTATCATGTCGTAGCGACCGGAATGCAATTCCCCGGCAGCCTCGGTATCGGTCAGTATTGCGATTCTTATATCCTTGACTTCATCCAGAGTACGTCCTTTCCCGAACTCTATCGAAGGATTATGACTGTTTGCGACGAAGAGCAGGTAATTCTCGACATCCGACGTAAGCAGCTTGACCTTCGTGCCCGGCGCATAGTCCGGATAGTATCTTGCCATCAGCAGACCCGAGCTGGCGGATGTGCCGTTAAACTGCAGCACCCAAAGGTCCTTGACATCCGTGCTCTCAAGAGCGGTCACATCCGCCGAGGCTTTTGTCGAAGATTCCGGCAGGACCGCACTGAAATTCAGACAAACATCTATCTCACGCTGCTCGTCAGGAATCAGCGGCTGCTCCGTGCATCCGCCCGCGAACATAGCAAGTATCACCAATATAAAAGCAATCTGTCTTTTCATAATCAATAAACACTCGGATAAGAGACACAACGCGCAGGTCTTCCTATAAGGTTCGACGCAAGGGATCCTCCATTACTGAAGAAACCGTCCGTACACCAGAAGAATGTATAGCCCGGGTATACAAAATCATTATAAACGCCCCATGCAAAACGGGTTATTCCTGTCGGACCGTGTATATAAAGGCCGTTCCCAATCAACGCCGTCCTGCAATATTTACCGTCCTGGGCCCACGATGTAAGGCCGTTATAAGCAGATTTTACCGGGAGGCGCCAACCCGGAGGACATGGGTCGAACACGCTCTTTGTCTCATCAGCCCGGCTTTTGGGGTCGCTCCACGTCAAACCTGCCTGTGCGTATTCAGGGTTGTTGCGCCACTCTCCAGACCACTCACTGCCAGCTATGAACTTGGTCGGATTCTGAATGCAATACAGAATATTGTCAGCCTGATTGTCCACCCTCGCGGAAATCAGTCCCAGCGGTCCGGGATATTGTTTCTGGTTGATACTATTCGGATCCTTGCGACCGTTCCAATACAGAAGGAATCCCTTGGCCTTGGGGGCATAATGCTCCATCGAAAGCATTCCAAGATTGCGGTCCATAATGTAGCAGCCGTCATATTTGGCGCCCCGCTTCCAGTCAGCGCCGGGATAGCGATGCACATCGCCTCCGGGGACGCAATAGGCAAAACGGCTCTCGTTCCCGTCGACGTCAACCTGGGGCGCATAATGAAGCGCCGCATTCGGATTATAATCGGTAACCCACATATGCCAGCTCCATGTAAACACGTCGCTAAGCTGGGTATGTCCGGCATCGAGATAACGTCTGAGGCCTATGACCATATTGCCGTGCTCAACTCCATAAGGCAGCGCGAACTCAAAATAATCACGATAGTCAGTGCCTTCATCCTTTACCCACTTGAAATTGGTATCATAGGTGATCGGCATCTCGCTCCAAATGATCTCAACCTCCCAGCCATAGCCTCCCGGCATCAGCGCATTGCCCGCATCCTTATAATAGCCGTCAAAGGTATTCCAGAAATCATGGCACTTGGCAACCGGGATGCGGTAGCTCTTCCATGTACCTTCGACAGTCGTCGGGTTTATTATGTAGGAGTTGGCATGTTCGTCCGAACGGAAATCCACCACGCCCTGCTCCGCCTGGCGGCTGTCCAGCAGCGCGTCCGACATGTCGTCGATTGTCACGGAGATGTCGTACTTGCTGTTAGGGAGAAGGTTGTAATCCGTCTCGCTCGCCCCGAGCATGAGCCTGAACTCTACAGGACGCTTCATGGTCGGGTCATCCGGGTCGTCATATGTACCGCTGATGCTCAGATATGTCGCCCCGTCAGGCGCGCATGCGGAACGCATCAACGGGTTATGGGGAACATCCATCGTCCCGCTCTTGTTGACCGGAAGGTAGAAAGTGAAACTGCGGGTATCTCCGGTCCCCGTGCCGTCGGTCCATTCGTTGCCCGGATAATCTATACGGTCTCCTTCATACTTGGCCGGATACCGTTCCGGAAGCTCGTAACTGTTGAAGAAAAACGACTTGGAAGTCACCGAGCGCATGGTCACCTTCTTGATTTCGATATCCTTGGCTCCGGTCTCTGCTGTAGTATTAGTAATATTCACGTTTACCTTGCAGATGGTGCGGATCAGCTCGAAGTCGATTTCCGCGCCGGCCTCGTTGAGGATGACATCCCTGTATCCGCTCATGAGCGAGCTGTGCTTGCCCCCGACGACAGTGGTAAGGTCTTCCTCCTGTCTCACTGCCCTGAACGACTCCATGAACTCCGCCAGGTCCACGCAGTGGCTGAAGGCTATCGCATCGTCAAATGTGTTGGCCACCAGGACCACCCTGTTAGGCACCGACGAAGCGATCAGCTTGAACATCTGGGAAGGATCATAGCTGCTGTAGTATCTGGCTTCGCGCAGCGGAGCAGTCCCGTCGGTACCGGCGAACTGCAGCACCCAGAGGTCGTGGATGGTGCCGTCTTCCATGGTGGACTCGTCCACGAATGCGCTTCGGGTCCCGATCACATGCTCGGAAACCGGAGCCACGTCAAGGGACAAGCGCACGTCCACCGGATCGTCTTCCCTGAGGTCCGGCTGACGAAGGTCTTCATCGGCGCATCCGGCCGCCAGAATGGCTGCGACCGCAAATGTGAATATTTTCCTTATGCTATATGTCATCTCAAATGTCCATTAAATTGTGCCGCTGCCCCCGTCGACGAGGTCCCATGTTCCGGGATCGAACGTGAATACTTCAGTCTTGGGCTCGCCTATCGTCTCATCAAGGCTCCCCGAGAGGTCGTTCCACGGCAAAGCGGTAACCGACATCTTCACGAACGCCGAGTTGATGGAGAGAGTGTAAGTATAGGTATGCTGCGGCTTGAATTCATAGTGCAGGGGAACGGATACGACGCCCGAGCCGATCGTCACTTCCAGCTGCGGGACATCATACACGAAATGGTATTCATCGTCTATCTTGTCATAGTTCAGGGAGAAAAGATAGAAATCCGAGAATACCTCTTCAGCCGGCTCCCCATGGAGCAATTCTATCTCAGGGTCCGTCGTATCGTGCATTACGAGACCGACAGCGTCAAGAGTCGGATTGACCAGGCTGTCTGAGCCGAAATCATACGACATGGCAGAGTAGAAATTCCTGATGGTAAGCTTATTGACATGGACTGACGTCAGGTCGTCTCCACACTGAAGCTTCACGGTGAGCTTGGACCGGCAGTCCCTCAGCAGGCTCGCATCGGCCTGATATACATATTTCCGGTTCAGATGGTTACCGGTTACGGTCACCTTCACAGGAGAGCTGACCAAAAGTGCATCTCCCGTCCTCTCAAGATTGTAGCCCCAGCCTCTTACGCTGGAATTGGGCTCCGTGACCAGATAGTCCGGCTGTCTGGCCGGAGTCACTATGCTGAGCATGTAATCGCCATTATAAGTGGAGCGGAGTCCATATACGCTGCCGTCCTCCATCCATTCTCCTGTCGCAGGATCGACACGGCAAGGGGTCATCCAGTCCTTGGCATCCTTGTCGCGATAGGAGCCCTGGGATCTGGCAGAGTAAGTCGAACTGACGGCATTGTACCCGAACAATACCATACGATAGGTGGCGCTTGCCGCCGAGCCGTCCTTGGTCTTCATGGAAAACGCGATTGCCCCGGACTCCCCGCCGGCAGACGAGGAACCATCCTTGGAGCATCCTGTCACCAAGGCTGCAGTCAGCAACAATATAATGGTAAAGTTTCGCATATCCGTCCTATATCTCATCTGACAATTCCTCCTCTTCCCAGTCAGTCTTGATCTCGACTCCGTCCATATGGATGTAATTGTCTATCGTTATGTTGAACACATAGCTGTTTGATGCAAGGAAGCCGCATGTAGTGCCGTCCGAATGCATGACATCGGCACGGCGGATCGGGAATGCCTTGCGGAATCCGTCCACCACGATGATGACCTCATAGTCTCCGTCAGACTGGTATTCCACAGGGAAGATCATCATGTCGAAGTACTTGTACGTCCCCGAATTGAACGAACCGGAGCCGTTGGAATTGAAGAAGAAACGCTTTACGCTGACACTGTCCGACGTCGTCTGCGGCAGTACCTCTCCGGTAATGGCATTGAGCACTCCGGTCTTGTACAGCTCGGTATGGGCGGCGCCCGACTTCCTTATAACTATGGAATCGACGGTATGGACGCTGACAGGAGAAGTATTCTTTATTCTCATGCCGAACCTCAGCCTTGCCATGACGTGCCTGAAGGTCAGGGTAAGCTGGCCGTCGGCATCGACTCCCGGCTGGAGGTCCTTGTTGACATTCTTGTCAAGGTTTTCCGCCACGTACATAAGGTCATGGTTGGAGTTGACGTCGAAGGCGATCGAGTCAGGCGACGAAACGCCCTCGATATGAGGGGCATAGGCATAGACATCCGCAGTGTAGTTGCCTTCCGCCGTCGAAAGATAGAGCTTGGAAAGGTCCAGTCCGAGGATCTGGTTGTAGAACGACCACGCAGTAGCCGTCTTGGTCACCTTGATGTTGTTGTATCCGACATTGTGCTCGACGAATTCGAGATTGTCCGGGTTGGCGGCCTGGTCCTCGTGCCTGCAGACAAAGAGTCCGAAGGTGGAATACTGCACGAAGCTGTTTCCCGAAATCGATATCTTGGTCGCCACGGGGTCCTTCGGCTTCGGATAAGGCTCATAAGTCCCGCGAGAGCCGGAACATCCGGCGATCGCGAGGACCAATATGGCGTATGCTGCAATCTGATGTCTCATGATCAGTCAAATTCAATATCTACATGGTTGTTTCCGGATTCGGTCCAGTCGTCGATCGTATAGCCGGTAAGGCTGACCGGCGTAGATTCACCCACGTCGAGAGTGATCTTATAATGGACTGAACGGTCTGCCGGCCACTGCGAAGAAGAAGGTATGGACACCGTCTTCGTAAAGGTAGCCTGGCGGACATTCGGAGTATGGGACGTATCGAAGAAACTGTATGTAATCTCGATGTCGGCCGAAGAATCCAGCGTCTGAGGCAGGAGATAAAGTCGTCCCAGAGTGTTCTGGACAGGGATCTCGGCAGCCGGCCACGCCGGCAGGTAATCGCTTCTGAGGTGGCTGGAAGACAGTTTCAGCTCATAAGTGCAGTCGGCCGGACCATAGTCAGTCCAGTCGAAATACGGGGCGGAGGCGGAAAAAGTTGCCGTAGCGACGCCTCTGACGTTGCGGAGCCTGATGTCCTCGACCAGCACGGAATACGTTCCCGGAGGAGTGCCCTTATAGTTCATGTCGAACCAGATCTGCGTAAGGGAGTGGTGGAACTCGGCAGGAACAGGACCGATGTGCTTGGTAGCATTGAGGACAGGACGGGCCAGGCACAGGTCCGCCTGGTTCTCGATGTTGGTCACGCTCGGAGTATATCGCACTCCAGGCATCCCGGTCGTCGGGAATACAGGTTCTATGCCCGGGGATGAAGCGGAAGAAGGAGCATACATGAAGAAGCTCAGGTTGCCGGTGACCGTCCAGTAGGAAGGCGGGGTCGTGGTCCAGACCGAGCCGGACTTTGTCACCTTTTCCTGCTTCAGGTACCACGTGTTGGTGGAAGTCCCGTTAAAATTCCATATGGCAGACATGTCGAAATCGACAAGGGTGGCGGTCGTCAGCGGATCGACGCCCTTTGTCCCGGGCATATCCACGACGATCGGGGAATCATGGTCAGCGACAGGCTGATCCTGCGATTCCGGTCCGTTATGTTCCGAACATGCTCCCGCAGCCAAAAGAAGCGGCAGTACGAAATAAACTATATGATATGCTGTCTTCATTAAATAAATCCGTCTTCTATTACAGGCTCGACAGTAATTGTCGAAAGGGAAATGTCGATTTTATAGACATACTGCTTGCCCATGAACCACATACGGAAATTGTCGTCAAAGGTAAAAGTCTCTTCCAGCACCAGGTCGGAGTCCCAGGCGATGCCGGTATTGGCCCTCTGGCGGAAGGTTATGGTGAACGTCTTGTTCTTCTGCTCCGGCACCAAGATGCCCAGACCGAACTCCTCGAAGGAGCCTCCCGGTTCGAAGACATATGTAGCCGAAGGCTTCGGGACTGCGCGGTCCGAAGCGGTCGCCGAGCTGAAATCCCAGCTCGCCTTGAGCGGACCGTCTCCCTCAACCGTCAGGGTGCCTGCCGTATAAAGGTCCTTGATAGTGATGTCATCGACCTTTATCAGGTCGAGCACGTCCGTCCTGATCATGAAACGAAGCACGGCCTGGCTGCGGTGATACTCCATCGGAACGCTGCCGTGGAAGCCCTCGAGAGGGTATGATGCAGCGTAGAACACCTCTGACTGCGAGTCATATGTATCCGGGACATCAACTTCGACCCGGCTTACATTCTTGGCAGAATCCCAGTTGAATCCAAGGGTCAGCTCAGCCGGATCCGCAGCTATGCCCAGGAAGTCAAGGGTGCCGGACAGCGGCCAATATCTTGCCGGATCCGATCTCCACTCAGTGCCGTCCTTGGCAAACTCGACGCCGGTGAAATAGTTCAGTCCGCCGCCGGGATACACATCGTCATTGAGCCATGATGAGACCCAGATATGGAAACCGTCAGGCATTTCAGGGCCCGAGATTACCGCGCGTGTCTGCAAGCCCGGAGATACGGCTATCTCTTCCTGAGGCTCAGGTATCATGCGCCCCTCCCGGTCGCAGGAAGCAAATCCTGCAACCAGGAGCAGAGCAGACACGATATTGATAATCTTGTTACCCATTACTAGAGGTTAATCGGCATTCCGGTACTTTCGTCGTAAAGAGTTACGCTTGGATCAAGAGTAATCTCGTTGAAAGTCATGGCAAACTTGTAAGTATACTTCTTGCCGTTCTCCCAAGTACTGCGCACGCTGTTAACGACATAGACGAGGTCGTTTACGCCGTCAGTGCTGTAGGTGATCCTGAAGTTAGGGATAGTCTGCGCAGGGAGAAGGATACCCATGTCGCCGAATGCATGGTCTGTATCAAGCGCATTGACAGAGCCGTCGATATCGACTGAAGCTAATACATTCTCTGTATCGTCATCCACATAGGTAAGAATTGCCTTGTCGGCACGGGCGCCAGGTTCCCATGAAACCTGAGGGGTGTTGGAAGTCTGGTCGATGGTGAAGACACCTTCAGTGAAAACATCCACGAGCTCGATCTTCTTTATGTCTACAGGGATGTTTGACTTAACCATGAAGTTTACCCATGCGAGAGCATGCTTGAACTCGATAGGGAGAGCGTTATTCCTTGATGAAGAAGAAGTGGTAGCATAGAGCAGGTCGTCCTGGGTGGCTTTCACGCCTGCTGCCGGAGCAGCATAGTTGGCAGGATAGGTGATCTTTACGAGACCTGCCACATCATCGTCGGATGCAGGGTCGCCGTCGCCCCATACTGCAGTAGCGTCAAGAGTGGTGCTGTAGGCGAGGAAGTCGAAGCTGCCTGCACCGCCGAGAGGCCAGTAGAGAGGAGTCTGGACTGCGCCCTCGAAATTCTTCCATACAGTGCCGTCCTTCTTGAAGGTCTTGCCCTCGAAGAACTTGGTCTTGTTGTTCGAAGCGGACACGTAGATTACGTTGTCATCAGGGAACGCCGTAGTTGCAACTGCAGCCCTTGTAACTGGAATACTGGCAGGTTCGAAAGAAACTTCCTTGGCGGAATCAACTGTTTCTGACTTGGCGCAGGATGCGACTACCACACCTGCAACCAACAAGTAAAGAAAACTGTTTTTCATAAATAGGGTATTTGTTAATGTTAATATAATTGTCAGCTGATTGGTATATCGATGATCTCATCATCCCACTCATCCACTGTCGGATTATATCCGCTCTCGCCGGAATCGCCGGAGACGGTGATTTCGATGAGGTCGTCGATATATATGACATGGTCAGTGTTCCCCGGGTCATTGACCTGGTCGGTCACGTCCGAAGAGAATATGTGCTCCTGGCCATCGGTGGCGATGATGATCAGATTTATGCAGACCTTGCCGGAAAAGTTTCCGAAGGTGTTATATACTCCGTAAAAACATTTGTGGGGCAGATCCACCACGGCCGAAGTGAGAAGGTTGGCAGGAGACAGAGGATAGTTGCCCTCCCAGAGGTACTTGCTGCCCGCCTGGCCCGTGACCATGGCCTGGACGGTCCTGGCATTTTCGATGCCCTGGATATTCCTTGCTATGAATGAATATGTATCAAGGGAAGTAGCGGCGTCAGCCTTTATGACAAACGGCCCGTCGGAACCGGCATTTTCAGGGATCGTCACGCTGGCGAGCCTGGCGACGAGGATATGGTCCGGCTCTACGATCACGATGTCATTGTTCGCCTTGGTCCGCGGGTCCGCGGAAGTGCGGCGCCAGCGGCCGGCGCTTGCGGTGATGTCGGAGGTGAAGGCCCTCATTTCGTCCCTGACTCCGTCCTTCTCCGTCTGGGTGCTGCTCGTGCCGAGCTGATAGACGAGCATGTCGTAGGTGCCGGCAGGAAGCGACGAGATGTAGCCGCCCTCAGCGTCCACATACTCCTTGTCTGCGAGCTTGTGGGTCTTGGAATCATAGAAACAGGCCACCATGCGGGAAGGCGTGGCGATATGCAGCTTGCTGTTGTACTGCGGATTGGCCTGCAGGTCGATCGTGTCCGGGACGGCGATGCCGACATCGAGCCTCGGACTCAGTTCCAGATAAATGGACGACTCCGGGTCATGGAGGGGAACTCGTTTGCACGAGGATGCTGAAAACAAACCAGCGACGATCAGTACGGCTGCGCTGAAATACCTGATGTGGTCAAAATATCCTTTCATCCTCATTCTATTCATGTACGACATTGCGGGTAATAGGAATTACCAGCGAAATACCGGCCTTGGTCGGGCCGAACCAGTTAATGTTCTTGGTGGCTCCGGTCTTGATAGCATCTCCGCCGGCAGTGAACACCTTGTACTCGCGGGCGTCGCTGTGGATATAGCCTACGCCGATGGTGAATTCCATCCTGAGGCCATAGCGTCGCCTGTTGAGACGGGCTGTGTATTTATAATCAAAGCCCAGACCGAAATACTCGCCCTGATACCCCTTGAAATCACGTTCGAAGTCATAATAGCCGCCATAGAGATCGGCGCCGACGGAATGTCCGAGCAGACGGTTTGCCCTGTTGTGCGAGCCCGGAGCATGGCTTTCGCCAAGCCAGTAACGCACATCCAGACCGCCGCCGAGAAGCTGCATGCAGTTGGTCATGTCAAGTTCCTTGGACCAGTGCCTCCACAGCCATGTATAGTACCAGTCTCCCCCGACAGACCAGCGGTTGCCCAGGGGAACCTCAACTCCGAAGTTCATGAGAGGGGCAAGCAGGTTGGTCCTGACGGCCATCAGCAGGTCTTTCTCAATGGTAGGGATATATACGGTCGGCGCCGGAGCCGGCACCATTACATATACGGTATCGACCTGACGCATCACGACGGTATCTCTCCGGGCCTCCACAGGATCGGCGGCCCTGGTGATATAGCACTTGACTGAAGCACCGCCCTGCCTCAGCTCCGGGAACAGGTTCGCATACATCCAGTTCCATGCAGTACCGCCATAAAGTTCCATCAACCTTTTCTTGAGGCCATCGACGATGACTCCGTCCTTGCGGATCCAGACCGGAGTGGTCCTGATAATGTTGCAGACGGTATCCTTATGCTCCCATTCGGTCTTGCTGACCAGTCTGGCGAGACCGGCCCAGTCGGCTCCGACGCCGCCAGTGGATATCTGACCTGGGGTGAGCACGGTATTCCCGACGAGCCATTCCTTTATATTGCGGGCGCGGTCTCCGGCAAGCCTGACATTAAGGTCAGAAGCTCCCTCAGGAGAGGCTGCACCTTCAATGTAAACATGTTTCAAATCTGAAAGGGGGTCTTCGAGCAGGGTGGCGACAGTGTCGGCGAAGTCTTGGAGATTTTTCCCGTTGTCCCTGTAATTGAGGTCAACCTCAGAAAGTCCCTGCCTGAAGAAAACGCTGAACTCGAGGCTGTCTGTCCTGACTGTCTGGGCAGACAAGCCGGCAGAAGCTAAAACACACGATATTAGTACCAGAAAAGGAATTCGATAGCGGTTTAGGGTCATATGTTATCCGATTTCTGGAAATAAAGGTAATAGTTTTCTACCAAAATACAATACTATTTCGACCTTATTTACATTTCGTCAAGCATATGAATGCATGCCCCCTAAAATTACGTTCACACCGAAATATGTAATCAGCACTGACAGAAAGGCGAAGATGCAGAACAAATGGAAGGCCCTCGCGCTGCGATATGTCCCATGCAGGGCCGAAAGATACACCAGGATCGTAACCAGAGCCCAAGTCTCTTTAGGGTCCCACTGCCAGTAGCTGCCCCAGGAAATATTGGCCCACACAGCACCGAGGAAGGTTCCGAAAGTAAGCAGGAACAACGCCGGATAAAGAATCACAAGACTTATATCCCTTAGCCTGTCCTTGGGTTCTCCTGCCGGCACTACCAGTCCCATGACTCCGTTCAACGCTATCAACCCGAAAAGGGTATAGGAAATCATCATGGCAAGGACATGGATCGAGAGCAGCGGCGACTGCAACACCGGCATCAGATGAGTTATCTGAGGGTTGGCAGAGGCCATGGACGCCATCAGCATAGTAAAGCCTGCCAGCAAGAACCCCAGAGGCTGCGCCAGAGGGAACTTGCGATAGACAATGGTCATAAAAAGGGCTGACATCCATGCCATCAGCATCATCACGCTATAGCTTCCGGCGAAAGGAGCATGTCCGGAAACATACCAACGTAGGCCCAGAACCGCCGTCAGATAAATGAAAAGCAATCCGGAGATCACAGCAAGAACATGCTGCAGCCCCTTCGGAGTCTTCCGTCCCTTGGATATCCAGATTCCGGAAAGGACGAACAGGATCATGCCCAGCGTCACTGAAGCCATGAACGGCACCATAGGCCTGGAAATCCGGTTGTAAAATTTCTCGGCCCGGACCTTGTCCGCGGACGGCAACACCGCCATCGCGGTCTTTTCCTGATAGGCCTTGATACGGCCGAGCAGTCTCGAAACTTCGTCCCAATCTTCGGCCCGCACGGACTCGTTGACCACGTCCATCACCTTTCGTATGAACACCCAAAGCTCATAGTTGTCGAGCACCTCGGCTGGCAGGGTGTCGTTGCATCCATACCAGCTCACGACACCCGCGGAATCAGCGATGGGAAACAGCCTAAGGGCGTCACCCGAAGCGACGCTCCGTACCAGAAACTCCTTCTCACCCTCGGCAGGGGTGCCTTTATCCTTTGCCTTCAACTTGTATGGGACAACCCTCCACCAGTCATAGTAGAACAGCCAGCCGGTAAAGACCTGCTCTGCGGTATAATCTTTCCAATGGCTCTTGCCATAGACTTTGAGACAATAATCCCTGGCCATTGTCTGGACGGGGGCAATCCTGTCGTTATAATAGACATACAGGTCTCCGAACTGCGAGGCCACTTCCTCCGGCAACACTTTCGGAGTATCAACGACAGTCTTGGCCGATACTCCGGCCTCCGACACCACAAACAAAGCGGTCACCGCGGATGCCGCTGCAACCCTGCGGAGAACGGCCTTGAAAGCAGTATCCTTCTGAAAGAAGAAACCAATCATCGACAGCAGCAAGAGAAGATATCCGGCATATGTAATCCCGACGCCCCAAGGGTCATAGCTTACTGTCAGCAGGGAGCCTTTCATGTCCCTGTCGAAACTGGTCTGATAGAGCCGGTATCCGTCACGGCGCAGTATATTGTTCATGGAAACAGTCACAGGCTCGCCGTCCACGGTAAGACGGCTTTCATAATCGGACGGGGCCATCGAGCC
The DNA here is from genome assembly GCA_900167925.1 of Bacteroidales bacterium WCE2008. Taxonomy (NCBI): domain Bacteria; kingdom Pseudomonadati; phylum Bacteroidota; class Bacteroidia; order Bacteroidales; species Bacteroidales bacterium WCE2008. The sequence continues at coordinate 527,489 of FUZM01000001.1, read as the reverse complement.
GCGATAGTACTCCACATGGAAATCCTTGAGGGTAAGCACGAAAGGAAATACTCTGGTCTGACCGTCAGTGCAGTTCCATTCACTTTCAGGTTCGTCCAAGTATAAATGGACATTTCCCTTCTTCCCAAAAAGGAAAGTCACCATAGCCCCAACCAGGATAAGGATACATGAAAGGTGCAGGGCCTTGGTAAAGAGAGGGATGGACCTGCGGTTCGACCAAATAGAGATGATGACAGATATGGCGGCGACAGACCAGAGTCCTATGAACAAAGGATTATGGTACACCAGCCTGAAAGCGGCCGGTGTACCGCTTATTTTCTCAATGACTGTGGCAGCCATCATCATCAAGACGAGGACTGCCATAGCACAATATGCAACTTTCTTTATTATTCGAAGCATCAGATTGAGTCGATGAATTTAACGACGGCATCCCTTTCCTCCTTGGAAAGATGGTAGAATTTCTCGGCAGAACTGTAAGCATCACTATCCTTGCTGTAAGCGTGCCACATGATAGCTTCGAGGGTGTTCCTGGCCCTGCAGTCATGCAAGCGGTCTCCCCTTCCGGAGTTCTCGGCTGAAAGCCCGCGGCCCCACAGCGGGGTAGTACGGCACCATGTACCATGAATGTCATTCTTCATGTACAGACGATGCTGGATGAAGTCTGAGTATGGATAGATTGTCTGGTTCTGATATCTCGGGAGAGGCTTTCCTCCGTTCATTGCAGGAGACCAGTAGTTGTCGTCCGCGGTCTCCCACTTCGGACGGTGACAGTTTGCGCAGCCTATGCTCATGAACATCTCCTTTCCCTTCTGGACGGCAGGATCATTGAGATTGCGGGCACGAGGAATCGAAAGTCCACGGTGCCATACCATGAAATCATAGAAATCATCAGCGCTCATCTCCGGCTGGAAGTTGTGGTAAGCGTTGTCGAACTGGTTTGTAGAAGGACTCAGAAGGGCATACACGGCCTCTTTGACTTCCTCGGCGGTGACTGTGCCGTCTTTATCGACATCGCAGCGATATGGAGAATTCTTGTCAGCCAGGATAGAAGCGATCACATCCGGATTCTCGGACATCGCCTTCGCCCATGCCACAGTAGTATAGAGATACGGGCGGTCCGGGCGGGACACATTGGTGATGTTCCAGATTGCATTTGCGCCTGCTCCGTCCTGCAGGGTGGAGCGGGTCATCGCATAAGTAAATTTCTTGAGATGCTTGCCATCCATATAGGTGTCACGCGGGTAATATGTGCCGTTGGCATCATACCCCGCTCCGAGGTCGCCTTTCTGCCAGTTATGATAGAATGCGCTGGCTGCGAAATCATTGGCGTCCTTGTCCCAGAAAGCCGGATTAAGCTCTACGTAAGGAGCCTCCCTCTGGTACTGTTCCTTGATGGCTTCCTGCGGAATGGCATCGATGAGGCCGGTGCCGATCACTCCGATCGTAGATTCCAGCCTGAATGCCACGGTCTTTCCGTAATTGGCATTCTCAGGGTTCCTCACGTTGTCGTATGGAGTCGGGATTGTATTGAAAGCATCTTCAGGGATATAGAGGGTCGGATAGATTAGCTCATACGTTTCTCCGTCTTCGAACTTCATCGGAAGGCCGCTCTCCATGGCTGCGACAGAAGACCAGCTGAGCTGGATCTTTGTCTCGTCGATCGGAGGGAGGAACGGCTCGGCGGCCATAGTCTGAGGCATGCCTGTGACTTCTCCTACATAAGGGCCGTCATTGCTCGTACCGTCAGGAGCATAATAAACTACCAGAAGATAACCGTTGCTCCACGCACGGCTGGTGTTGGCCTCATAAGAGCTCTGCCATGCGCCATGGCCGTAGCCCGGATGGCAGTCAAGGCAGGATTTACGGACGGAAGCAGGACCGAGGCCCTTGAACGGGGCCGTATTGAGAGTGAAGTTCCTTTCGAAGAACATCTCTCCGTGGTTGAAAGCCTTTATGAGCCCCTGCTCGTTTACAGCCGGAGCCTCATTTTCGTAGCAACCCTCTGAAACGTCATCAGTGGTTCCGAGCTCGCCGCCAGGATACCATTCTTCAGCCAGGAAATTGCCGACAGCTTGTCCGACATATTTCGCGTCGGACTCAATTTTCTCTGGAGCCGGGGCCTGATCGCTGATGTGACATGACACCAGCATTGCCAAGGATGCTCCAATTAACAAGTACTTATTCATTATCCATTAAATCTTAGGTTATAAACAGGATATCTGTCCTGGTTAATCGCCAGGACAGATCCCATGAAAAATTATACTACAGCTTAGAAATCCAGTCGGCAGCATCGTTAAGGTCGCCGTCAAGCTTGTTGATGGCTACGATGGCCTTTTCGGCAACGGCTGCAGTAGGGTCATCGACGAAAGCTACGCCGCTCGCAAGGCATTCATCGAGGGATGCGATTGCAGCCTTGAGGTCGGACTCGAGAGCTGAAGCGTTTGCATAGCCTTTGCTCTTAAGGAAGGTCATGAGAGACTTTGAGCTGGCTGAAGTGGCGCCTGCAGCACCGTAGAGGCTATACTGGATGCTGAGGATGTTGTCCTTGAAGTCCTGGTAAGATTTCTTTGAGTATGGAGACTCGATGTAGTCCGGGTCATACTCCTCGCCGTTTACATAGTGGGCTGTACCGATCTTGGTGTTGGCTACCTCGTTGCAGATGTTCGAGCATCCTGCGATGAGGATCTTGGCAGCAGCCTCCGGCCAAGTCTTGTAGGTACTTCCGGCTTTACCGGTAAGGAGGAGGTTCTCGCCATAAGAGATGTCTGAACCTGCGACGGTGGTATTCAGCTCAAGCTCATCCTCTACGAGTTCGCGGCGGTCTGCCGGAGCGTCCGGGTCCCATGAAACCTGAAGCTCGAAGCAGTAGTTCATGAGGTCCTCTGCGACTGCTGAAGCGAAGATGATCTCTGAGACTCCTGAGACTGAATAATCAGCGAAGGCCTCGTCGGTCTCATTGCCCTTGAGGTCTGCGATCTTGCGGCTGGCGCCATCGCGGAAAAGTATGAACTCGATACCGTGGAAACCGAGGGAAGCAGCGCCCACCTCGTCCACTGCGCCGGCGCCTTCCTCGTCAAGGTCAGCGATAGTCACGGCGTTGCTGAGGGACTTTGCAAGCTTATCTTTATCAAGAGGCCAAGAGTCGATGTGCGGGTCGATACCGAACTGGGTAGCGGCTCCGTAGAGGAAAGCCTCGGACTGCTCCCACCATGAACGGGCAGAGAGGAAAGTCCTGCAGGCCTTGTCGATATCGGCCTGTGACACGGAATTAGGATCCTTCTTGAAAGCATCCTTGAGAGCGGCGAGCTGCTCGTTGAGAGACTCGGTCTCATCGGCAAGGTTGCCATAAATCTTATAAATCACGTTAGGAACATACTCCTCTACGGCTGCCTTGATGGCGGCCTCCTCCGAGGAGAGCTCTGAAGTCTTGTTGTCATCTTTGTCGTCACAAGATGAGAATGCAGCGAGACATACAGCAACTGATGCTGCGGCTGCAAGTAGTTTGAACGTCTTTTTCATTTTTATAACCTTATATGAATTTACTTCGTAAAGAATCCCATATATGCGATGCCGAGGGAAACCGACGGCTCGTCGTTATATCCGCTCATGAGGAAGCGGTGCGAATATTCAGCCTTGACCACGATCTGCGGGATAGGGAACCAGTTGACGCCTGCGGCGATACGCTGTTTCCTGGTGAAACCGGCTACCTCCTGGGATGAATCGGCGATATATGGGTTGTAGCACTCATAGCGTCCGAAGACGTAGAGTTTCTGTCCGTCGGACTTCATCTTCGAGATGTGCGCCGCGATGTCATAGCCGATCTCTCCGCCGACAGCGAACGCAGCCTTTCCTACAGGAGACTTGTCGTATGGAGCATTGTTGGCCGTGCGGTTGCGCTTGACATTGCTGATGATACCTGCATCGGAAAGAGTGCCGTAATCGGCATTTCCCCTTGCCAGTATGTTATGGCCACTATATGTAAAGTCAAATGCTCCGAAAAGAACCCTGCCCTTGATATCGGCATATTTGCCGGTGCTCATCTCGTCAGGGTAGGTATTGTGCATGGACTCCCCGTAAAATCCGCTGAGACCGAGACGGAGTCCCTTTATAGAATAGTTGTCGATACGTCCGGCATAGCCGTATTTGTTCGCAACCTTGAATTCGAACGGCGAGCCGGCCCCGCCTTTGATGAAATTGTCGCGGCCGAACATGAATGCGTCGAGACCTGCGACTACCATGGCCTCATAGCGCCATTTCCCGGCACGGCCCCAGATGCTGATTCCGGTGTCATGCCAAGTAGAAGGGAGGATTGTATATTCACCTTCAGGGCGATACACGGTGAAGAATTCCAGAGGTTCATGAGCATTGTTGAGACCTCCGACAGGTACTACGATATGGCCCACGCGGACATTCAGCTGAGGAAGGAACGTCTTCTGGATCCAGAACTGCTCGAGGGCGACCTCTCCGCCTTTCTCGATTTCCGTCTCCCATTCTCCGGCTTCCTCAAATTCTTTCTCTGAAGCCGCTCCGGTTCCGAGATGCTCAAACTCGATCTCAGACTGCATCAACCAACCTTTGCCGAAATCATAAGAAAGGTATATTACTGCATGGGGAATGTCGAAGCGTCCGTGGTTTTCATCCTTATGTGATGCTGCGCTTGAATAGCGATATACGTTGTCACTATAATAGTTCCTGGTCATGGCGACTTCGCCATATCCGCCTATCGTAAGTTTCTGTGCCGAAAGGATTCCCGAAAGGGAAAAGAACAGCACGAAGAACAGAATTATTTTTTTCATAGACTCTTTTTTGTTTACGCTCACAAAATTAGTCCATGAGAGTTTTCGGGACAATCCTTAATAATTGTGATAAAACATTTTAAGGATACCAAGAATTGGTAATTTGTTCAAATAAGTTGGTATGGCAAATCGGGGAAAATACCAACTTTTCAGTATTGCCACGAAAGGCCTGCCGTATTACCTTTGCATCAGAAATCAAGATTAATGAAAGTTAATCAAGCCATATAGTTAACAAGTTTAGTGAGTTATCCTTTTAATTGTTGTTGAGAGCAGCCGCCCTTGTGAAAGGCCGGCTGCTTAACTTTTATATATGTAACCCTTACGCTAAAGGAAGAGCGTACCGATCTGGTTGGCGAGGAGGGCGAATACCCAGGCCACGACCATGGTGTAGGCACAGCAGAGGATTGCCCAGCGCCATCTGCCCGTCTCGTTCTTGATGGCTACGAAAGTCGCCACGCACGGGAAGTACAGCAATATGAAGACCATGAAGGCAAGGGCCGCCGGCCATCTTATGGCCTGCACCAAGGCAGACTGGAGGGCCGTATCGTCCTGAAGGTCCTCTCCCTGGGAAATCTTCGCTCCCTGGGAATACATAACGCCGAGAGTACTTACCACAAGCTCCTTTGCAGCGACGCCGGTAAGGAGGCTGACATCCATCTTCCAAGTGAATCCGAGAGGATTCATCACAGGAGCGACAGCGCGCCCGAGCATTCCTATATAGGAATTTTCCTGCTGGTATTCATAGAGGTCATTGACCTTTGCGGAGACGGAATCAAGCTCAGCCTGGAGGTCCTCCGTCAGTACCGGCTGCTCGGTAAGCTCGGCATAACGAGCCTGGGCATCGATCAGTTCGGTATTTCTCGGGAAGAAGCCCAGGAACCAGATGATTATCGAGCAGATAAGGATGGTGGTGGCCATCTTCTGCAGATACTGCTTTCCTTTCTCCCAAGTATGTCTCCAGATAGCCTTGCCCGTAGGCACGCGATAAGGAGGAAGCTCCATCACGAAAGGCAGGTCGTCATCCTTCACGAAGCGGCTGAGCACGGTGGCGGAGAGAATCGCCAGCACTATTCCGAGCAGATATATGCCCAGCATGGCCAGGGCCGCATTGGCCGGGAAGAACGCTCCGGCGATCAGCACGAATATCGGGAGACGGCCGGCGCAGGACATGAACGGGATGATCGCGATGGTTATGAGCCTGGACTTGCGGCTCTCGATCGAGCGGGTGGCCATGATTGCAGGCACATTGCAGCCGAAGCCCATGACCATAGGAATGAAGCTCTTGCCGTGCAGGCCGATCTTATGCATCAGCTTGTCCACGATAAAGGCGGCCCTGGCCATGTATCCGGAATCCTCCATCAGCGAGATGAAGAAATACAGTATCATGATGTTCGGGAGGAACACCAGGACGCTGCCGACTCCGGCGATGACGCCGTTGACCATGAGATCCTTCAGCCAGCCGTCTTTCATGAACATCGCGACGAATTCTCCGAATTTGCCGACGAGCCAGTCGATCCAGTCCATCGGATAGTTGCCGAGGGCGAATGTGGCCTCGAACATTATGTACAGAAGCAGTACGAATATCGGGAAAGCCATCCACTTGTTGGTGACGACGGCGTCGATCTTGTCGGTTATGGTGCGGCGGGGACGCTTCTCGATGTGCCGGGTGTATGTCTCGGCGAGCGCTCCCTGTATGAACGCATATTTCGCATCGACGATCGCGGACTCAGTGTTCGTATGCATGAGATCCTCGATCCTGCGCTGCTCCTCGACGCGGGCGGCGATCAGCAGGTTGCGTCCCGGCAGGCTCTCGACGATCCTCTCGACATCGGAGTCGTTCTCCAGATATTTGATGGCCAGATATCTGGTGGAGTATCTGGTGCGCAGTTCCTCGTTCTCCTGGAGCATCAGCTTGATGCGGTCGATGCTCTTCTCGATTTCGGGACCATGGTTGATATGTATATGTCTCGCAAGAGTCGGGTCGCTCTGGGTGTAGATCTTTATGACCGTGTCGAAGAGCTCCGGGATGCCTTTGCCGTCCCTGCTGACGGTCGGCACTATCGGAATGCCGAGAAGCCAGCCGAGCTGCTTGATGTCGATCTTGTCGCCCTTGGCCTCGAGTTCGTCGTACATGTTCAGGGCGACCACGGTGCGGAGGTTCATGTCGATCACCTGGGTGGTCAGGTAGAGGTTTCTCTCGATGTTGGATGCGTCCACTACGTTGACTACCACGTCCGGCATCGCTTCAAGCAGGTTTTTCCTGACGTAGAGTTCTTCCGGGGAATATGCGGAAAGGGAGTATGTACCGGGCAGGTCAACGAGCACGAATTTGTACCCGCCGTATTCGAAGCGGCCTTCCTTGGCATCCACGGTCACGCCGCTGTAGTTGCCGACATGCTCATGGCTGCCGGAGGCTATGTTGAAGAGGGAGGTCTTTCCGCAGTTCGGGTTGCCGACCAGGGCGACGCGGATTACATGGCCGCGCTCATTGGCCAGCTTCTCCATCTCGCGGTCGAGCCAGTCCTTCTCGTCTGCATCGGCATCCACCGGAGGTATCTTCATGCCTTCGCTGATAAGCTGGGCCTTTGCTTCTTCCTCGCTTATCACTTCTATCATGCGGGCTTCGTCCCTTCTCAGGGAAAGCTTGTAGCCCAGTATCTCATATTCGATCGGATCCTTGAGAGGGGCATTCAGTATCACGCTGACCTTCTTGCCGGCGATGAATCCCATCTCGATCAATCTTTTCCTGAAGCTGCCGTGACCGTTTACCTTGACGATCACGCCCACGCTTCCCGTCTGCATTTCCGATAATCTCATACAATCCTTTAATTTTGCGGCGGCAAAATTAGTCTTTTCCATCGAATAATGCCATCACAATATGTTGGTATTTCTCGTTTCCGGCATCCTTTAATGTTGTGAATTTATACGAAAAAAAGTACCTTTGATAGATAAAAGTAACACTATGACGAAAAGATATGCAGTTGGATCCGATATCGGCGGCAGTCACATTTGCTCTTGCGTAGTCGATCTCGAGAATGGGGCTTTCATCGGAAAGCCGGTTAACACGGATATTGAACATACCCTAAGCGCGTGGGAGATCACGGCGGCATGGGAAAAGAACCTTCGCGAAGTGATCGGCGCCGCCGGCGTCGAGATCGTGGGCGTAGGCATGGCTTTCCCGGGACCGTTCGACTATAAGCTCGGCATTTCCCACATGGACCATAAATTCCCGGCACTGAAAGGGATCAACATCGGCGACACTCTCCGCAGCAGGCTTCCGGAATACCCGGGACTTGAATTCCGTTTCATAAATGACGCCAATGCTTTCGCCCTCGGCGAGAGCCTTTACGGCGCTGGAAAGGACATGGAAAAGGTCGTCGCGATGACCCTCGGCACAGGACTCGGCTCCGGTTTCGTGGACAAGGGAAGAATCGTCGAGAGCGGGCCTTCAGTTCCTCCTGACGGAGAGGTATGGAACCTGCCGTACGGGAGTGGAATCGCTGACGAGGCTTTTTCTACCAGGGGCATCACAGGCCGCTACAAGGCCCTTACCGGAAAGGAAGTGAGCGGAGCGCTCGACGTGCGCAAGCTTTATGATACCGACGAGTCGGCAAGGAAAGTGTTCGAGTCTTTCGGAAGGGAGCTCGCTGAGTTCTCGGCTCCGATCCTCAAGAACTTCGGTTCGGACAGCCTGCTTCTCGGAGGCAACATTTCCCGCAGCCTCGACCTGTTCATCGGGCCGATGCAGGAGAAGTTCGCCGAGGCCGGCATGGACGTAAAAATCAAGGCCTCCGTCCTTCTGGACAAGGCCGCGATGGCCGGCGCCGCCGCCACGTTTACTATCTAGACTGAGGTTTCCTGCCTTTCGGATATATAGCGTCGCCGAGTTCACGGCGGCGCTTTTCGTAGTACTCATGACGGGCAGGGTTCTCCGGGAACCAGCCGCGAAGCACCCTCTTTTCCTGCGCTATAAGCTCATGGATTCCCCAGAACTTGGAGAAAGCGAAGGCGCCGCAGATAGAGGATATCAGGTTGTTTTCAATTATGAGCGAAAGCACGACGGCGATTACGCCTGCAAGAAAAAGGACCCACCAGCTATTCTTTCCGTAGTAATATTCGAGTTTGATGACTATCGGGTGTCCGATTCCGATGATAAGGAACACGGCGGCACCGAGAATTATTCCTGAAAAATGCATTTATTCAAAAGAGTTAACGTCAATTAAGTTGTTGAGCAGCGCATAGACGGTCAGACCAGCGACAGTCTTGATTCCGGTCTTGCGCGTGATGTTTTTCCTGTGGGTAATGACGGTATATATGGATATGCTGTAGAGGTCTGCGATCTCTTTGTTGAGCATGCCCTTCGCCACGCACACGAGGATTTCTTTCTCCCTTGAAGAGAGTTCCTCCCCATCCACCTTCGGAGAGTCCTGACGGGTCTCGAGGGCGTTGCGGAGCTTGCGTATGATAGTGGTCGCATCGTCATAGATACCAATCACATCATCATACTGTTTGAGCGATTCCTCTTCCATGAGGGTGGTCTGAAGGGCGACCACGGAGGCATTGGAATACTCGGAAATGACATTGCGGCCGACAGCTCTCGACGTGTAGTCGAACACTATCGGATCCAATATGATCACGTCGGCATCTATGTTCTTGAGACGAGTCTCGCTGTTTCTGGAAAGGTCGGGCAGGATGCCAACCACCTCGAACTCCCCCAGGTCGCTGAATACATTCTCCAGTCCTCTCGCGACGACCATCGAAGGTATGATCAGCAAAACCTTTCTGCTGTTATTTTTCATGCTCTTCGAGCCTGTTTACTACCGGTACGAGTATGTCGTTTTCAATCGAAGTATGCTTCTCAAGGTCTTTCTCGAGGGAGAAGATATAGAGGAGGACGTGATAGACCTTCTGGCTGTCGCACTCCTTAGGCATATACTTCATCACGATGTTCTTGAGATCGCAGAGTTTCTCTTCCACATTGCTGTGGTTTTCCTCATACTGGTATATCTTGAAATCATCGCCGGCGCTGTGGTTCAGTACTGATTCCACATACGGGAAGACTTCTTTTTCTTCATACTCAAAATGCTTGGCGAGCTCTTCCTTGTACTGGAGGAAGAAGTTGCGGATGATGGCCTTGTACTTGTCAGTGCACGGCTGGACCATCCTCTCGATGGCGCCTTCGAGCAGGTCCATGAGCACTCCCATATAATAGGAATGGCTCTGGCGAAGATATGTGACGATGTCCTTGAGATCAATGTTCCTGAGAGTCTCGGCGGACGGGATATAGCCGTCATAAGTATAGACGTTGCATATCAACAGGAATGTGTTGGTGCTCACCCCATACTTCTGACAAGCTTCCTCGACGGAATCATCCCCGAATCCAAAAGGGATTCCTACCCTGCTAAGGACACCCATCAGCTGAAAATTAATGTCGAGAAGGTCCGCCATCTTCATGGTGCCGGAGAAAAGGTGCCTCTCGTTGTCATGTCTTTTAGATGTCATTTTCTTCATTTCGGATACGGTGCAAAGGTAGTTATTATAAAGTCTTTATAAAATCCCAAGAAATAGGGATATCAGTCGAGCAATCCAGACGGAATCCTCATCGTGAGTCGTCTGGCCTCAGGGTCGGCATCGACGATGAGATCCTCATGGAGAGGGATCATCTTCGAGCCTGCGGCGGTCTCTACATAGATGCACGGGTTGCCGGGGATGTCTTCGTAGTCCTCGACAGTACCGATCTCGGTGCCGCCGTCCTGGACAAGAGTCCAGCCAGTGATGTCTCCGAGGCCTTCTTCCTCTTCAAGGTCAAGAGTGCCTTCTTCGACGGACACGTCTTTTCCGACGAGTTCCTCGGCATCGGCGAGAGATTTGACGCCAGTCAGCCGCACAAGGGCCTTCGTGGTGCCTTTCGGCTGGAATTCCTCAATAAAAAAAGGAACCGGCAGTCCATCGAATTCGATGAACACCGGTTCATTAAGGTCGATATCTTCAGGATACACTTCGCGGAAACCCATAAGAATTTCCCCGTCGGTACCATTGGATTTCAATACCCGGGCTATCTTCAGCAAGCTATTTGCACCTGCCTCAGACATGGCTTAGGCCTCCGGAGCAGCTTCCTCAGCAGGAGCAGCGTCCTCGCTAGCGGTCTCCTCGGCAGCAGCAGCGGCAGCCTCTTCAGCAGCCTTGCGTGCAGCTTCCTCAGCCTCAGCTTTTCTCTTGGCGATAGCCTCAGCTCTTTCCTGATTGATCTTAGCCTCAGCCTCGGCAGCAGCCTTAGCCTTTGCAGCAGCCTCCTTGGTAAGACCCTGCTTCTTAGCCTCGATCTTAGCATCCTGCTGTGCCTTCCACTCTGCGAACTTCTTGTCAGCCTGCTCCTGGGTAAGAGCACCCTTTGCTACGCCACCATCGAGGTGGTTGCGGAGAAGGACACCCTCGTAAGAGAGGATACGACGTGCAGTAAGAGTTGGCTGGGCACCTACCTTAAGCCATGCAAGAGCACGCTCGTCGTTGAGGACGATGGTTGCAGGGTTGGTGTTAGGATTGTAAGAGCCGATCTGCTCGATGTAACGACCGTCGCGTGGTGCGCGAGAGTCAGCCACTACAATGTGGAAGAATGCGAAATTCTTCTTTCCGTGGCGCTGTAAACGAATTTTAACAGCCATTGTAAATCTGTTTTAAGTATAAAAAATTAATAATCATATTGCTTCCAACTCGTGAAAGCGACCGCAAATATAGGAATAATTATGGAATTCCCTGCAATACCCGATCGAAAAAGTGAATTTTTTTAAGAAAAATGTTTGGAGTTTTGGAAAGAGTGCGTATATTTGCAGTCCCAAAGTCAAGGAGCAATCCACAATGCGGTTGTGGTGAAATGGTAGACACGCTACTTTGAGGGGGTAGTGAGCGTTGGCTCATGGGAGTTCGAGTCTCCCCAACCGCACAAAAGTCCAGTCTTTTCAGGCTGGACTTTTTTCGTTTTCAGTCACTTCCTCGCTAAGGGTGCAGCGATCCCCATTCTACGCAAGTCTGAGGCACACTCCTGCACCCTCAACCAGTTATTTCGGCCAGTGAGGGGGCAAGGACATGCCACAGAGTGCAGTGCAAGGCATACCGCTGCACCCTCAACACTGTTTTTCAGCCGGTGAGGGGGCAAGGATATGCCACAGAGAGCAGTGCAAGGCATACTCCTGCACCCTCAACACCGTTTTTCGGCCGATGAGGGTGCAAGGATACGCAACAGAGAACCGTACAAGGCATACCGCTGCACCCTCAACACCGTTTTTCGGCCGATGAGGGTGCAAGGATGTGCCACAGAGTGCAGTGCAAGGCATACCGCTGCACCCTCAACCAGTTATTTCGGCCGGTGAGGGGGCAAGGACATGCCACAGAGTGCAGTACAAGGCATACCGCTGCACCCTCAACCTTATACTTCGGCTAATCCCCCTCAACCAGTTATTTCGGCCGGTGAGGGGGCAAGGACATGCCACAGAGTGCAGTGCAAGGCATACGCCTGCACCCTCAACCAGTTATTTCAGCCGGTGAGGGGGCAAGGATGCGCCACAGAGTGCAGTGCAAGGCATACGCCTGCACCCTCAACCAGTTATTTCAGCCGGTGAGGGGGCAAGGACATGCCACAGAGTGCAGTGCAAGGCATACCGCTGCACCCTCAAACAGTTATTTCAGCCGGTGAGGGGGCAAGGACATACCACAGAGTGCAGTGCAAGGCATACGCCTGCACCCTCAACACTGTTTTTCGGCCAGTGAGGGGGCAAGGATGTGCCACAGAGTGCAGTGCAAGGCATACCGCTGCACCCTCAACACTGTTTTTCGGCCTACCAACATCCACCGGATATTTAAGGCCGGCCGATGCAAGGTTTACTTTCGTTGAGAATTTAGATTGAAAAAAAACAATCATGAAGAAACCGATTATATTTGCCCTTCTGGCAACATGCCTTGCTTTATCCGCATGTGATGAAGATCCAAAATACGGAGGCTGGGATCCGATTAAAGTTGATAATCCAACGTTGGAATTTACGGCAGAAGGTGGGACTCAGACCGCGACCGCAACCAATTATAGCGGATGGTGGATCAACGGAGGGTATGAAAACCACCCAGATGTAGACTATGTATATTCCACCTCTTCAGGTGGAGAAGAAGCCCGCACATTCGATGTCCTGGATGGAGAATGGTACCATGCCAAAGTCCCGCTCAGGGGCAACAAACTGGTCGTTACAGTCGATGCCAACACCACCGGCAAACAACGTACGGTTTTCATTGACATGGAAGCCGGAGACGCCTTCACTACCGTCAAAGTGACCCAGCAATAACTCCCGTAACGTAAGACGTTTCTCGTGACGGCCGGTGCCCGGCCAGCTCCGTCAAGTTCGGAAAAGCTATTCAGTCGCTACCGTCGCCTAAACGGCTAACTCCTCCCTTTTACGCCGGCGAGCCGTCGTAACGGTCGTCAGACACACGCCGTTCTTGACGGCTCCGGTGGCCGCTCCCTCACTTAACGCTTTTCCTCAATTCCTCCGCCGTCTCGGGCACCGGCCGGCCGGAAAAGATCTCCGAAGTCACCTGAGCCAGGCACTGCACTAAGCTGCCGACAAGGGACTTTCCGACGGGGATTTTACCGACGAAAAAACCGACGAAACGACCGACGAAAAATCTAGCACAGCTCCACCATCCCGACGCGGGTGGCGGGACCGATCAACGTAACGCGGCGGAAGGTGCCGGCAGAATATTCGAAAGAGACCTGGAGGTCGCTGATGCGCGCGCGGACAGGAATCACGAAAGGAGTCTCAAGCTCATCGAAATCCCCATGGACAAACGACGCGATCGCCGAAGCGACGATGCCGGTGCCGCAGGCCAGGGTCTCATCCTCGACACCCTTCTCATAGGTACGCACATTCACAACGCCGCCGGAAACCTCCACGAAATTGGCATTGGCCCCCACAGGAGCGAACCGGGCCTCATTGCGGGCAGCACGGCCCTCTCCCACCACGTCATAAGACGTGAGGCCTTCGACAAAACGCACATAATGTCGCGTCCCGGTATCCAGGAAAAACTCATTCTCCGAAAGCCTGTCCACCACTGAGACATCCCTCATCCCCAGACTGACGACCTTGGAAAGACCGGACTCCGAGACAAGGACAGCATCATGAGGCCCGTCAGCGGCGACAAACCGATAACGGCCATCACCGTCCGAAGGCACGATCCCCAGATCGCGGGCAAAAGCCACGATGCAGCGGCCTCCGTTGCCGCACATCATGCCCCCGGAGCCGTCGGAATTATAATAATCCATGCTGAAATCATAGCCCTCGCATGAGCCGAGAAGCATGATCCCGTCAGCCCCGAAACCGGTATGGCGGTCGCAGATCGCAGCGATCCGGGCGGCATCGAGAGAAATCGAACCGTCCCTGTTGTCAGCGAGCAAGAAATCATTTCCCGCTCCATGGTACTTCATGAATTTCATTTCAGCTCAGATTTGATGAGTCCGGCGAGAAGCTTGACGCCCTCGGTAATCTTCTGATGGGTCATGAACGAAAAGTTCATGCGCATGGTATTCCTGGCCATCGAACGGTCGACATGGAAGAACGAACCGGCCACATAAGCCACTCCGGCATCCAACGCCTTGTCATAGAAGGCAATCGTATCGAAGCCCTCAGGCAGCGTCAGGAAAAGGAAAAGACCGCCCTCAGGATGGGTCCAGGACACACCCTCGGGCATATATTCTTCGAGAAGCGAAAGCAACAGGTCCCGCTTCGACTTGTACAGCGCGATGCTCTTGACCAGATTAGCATCCAGCAGCCCCGAACCCATGAGCTCGGCAGCCAGATACTGGTCGAAAATCGGCGGGCAGAGGTCAAGGGACTGCTTGCACACATAGATCATGTCCAGAAGCTCCGGAGCACCGAGGATCCATCCGATACGGAATCCCGGCGCCAGAATCTTCGAAAACGACCCGAGATGCAGCACCCGGTCAGGACAAAGCGAATAGATGGTCGGAACATCCGAACCCTCATACCGCAACTCCCTGTACGGGCTGTCCTCAACGATCAGGAAATCATATTTCTCGGCAAGCTCCACCAGCACCAGCCTTTCCTCCAGAGAGAGAGTCTCCCCCGACGGATTCTGGAAATCCGGAATCATATAGAGGAACTTCAGTTTCTTGCCGGCGGCGCGAACAGCTTCGATCGCCTCTACATAAGCCTTCCTGAATGCATCCAGAGAAGGTTCATGGCTCACTCCGACAACCTCGGCACGATAGGAGCAGAACGACTGCAGGGCGCCGAGATAGGAAGGATTGGACGTCAGGATGACATCCCCCGGATCGACAAGCACCCTGGTGCACACATCGATTCCCTGCTGGGAAGAAGTCGTCACCTGGATACGCTCGAGAGGCACCCCGTACCTTTCGGAAAGCACCTGGCGAAGCTCCGGCACGCCCTGGGTGGCCCCATACTGGAAAGCCTTCGCTCCGTATTTTTGGATCACGATGTCGGTCGCACGCCTGATATCCTCCAGCGGGAAAGTATCCGCGGACGGATACCCTCCGGCAAAAGAATAAATGCTGCCGAGGTCCACGCGCTTGAATATCTCGCGGACCGGCGACCTCATGAACGATGTCGTATCTTTAGAAAAAAACTTGCCGTACATTATCTCAAAGCATCTTCAAGGGCGACAGAAGCGCTGGTTCGCGTGTCGCGATACTTGATTATCACCGGAGTATATACATGGATCCCGGCCTCGGCGCCCGGCCCCTTGGCAAGAGGACGGCTGCCAGCAACCACCACCGCTCCCTCAGGAACGACCAGCTGGCCATTCTCGTTGGCCCGGATATACTCTCCGGTAGTAGAATCATAGATTGCCGTAGATTTGTTCAGGATCACTCCGGTAGCGATGACGGCCCACTCCTTGACGATCGTGCCCTCATAGATGCCGCAGTTTCCTCCGATGAACACATTGTCCTCGATGATGACCGGCAGGGCTCCGACAGGCTCGAGAACGCCTCCGAGCTGCGACGCGGCGGACAGATGGACATGTTTCCCGACCTGGGCGCATGAGCCCACGAGGGCATGGGAATCAATCATGGTGCTCTCATCGACGTATGCTCCGATATTCACATAAGACGGCGGCATCATGATGACCGACGGGGCGAGATAGGCTCCGCGACGCACCGAACTGCCTCCCGGAACGATGCGCAGCCTGTCCTCGGCGGAGAACTTGCGCACCGGAATCGTGTCCTTGTCGAAGAAGGAGAACTGGCCCTCGGTCATGTCGGTGAGATTGCCGTAACGGAAACCGCTGAGGATGACCTCCTTGACCCAGGAGTTCACCACCCACTGCCCGTCACGTTTCTCGGCGACACGGACTTCGCCGCTTTCGAGCTTCGCTATGGTATCGTAGAATTTTTCGAGTTCTGCGTTCATGTCCTAAAGATCCTTGATAATTTCTTTCATCAATGCGAGGGTCTGGCTGGTCGCCGGGGTAAGAGGCAGACGGCACTCGTTCCGGCAAAGGCCCATGACTGAAAGTCCTCCCTTGACGGCGATAGGATTGCTCTCCACGAAGCATGCCTTGTAGAGAGGAATGAGCCTGTCGTTGAGCTCGCGTGCCCTTTCGATCTTTCCGGCCTGGAGGGCCCTGACGAGGGACGACATCAGCATCGGCTCGATGTTGGAGACAACGCTTATGATACCGTCAGCACCGCCGGCCATCAACGGGAAAGTCTGGTCGTCGTTGCCGCTGAGCACTGAGAATCCCTTAGGAGCCTTGCGCTTGATTTCCAGAACCTGGTTGAGATCGCCCGACGCCTCCTTGACCGCAATGATGTTGGGGATAGCTGCGAGTCTGAGGGTCGTCTCGGCCTTCATGTTGACGCCGGTACGGCTCGGCACATTGTAGAGCACGATCGGCTTCCCGGCGGATTCGGCGACCGCCTTGAAATACTGGTAGAGACCCTCCTGGGTAGGCTTGTTGTAGTATGGGGTTACTACGAGGAAGGCATCCGGGCCGCAAGGCTCGAGAAGCTTGATGTTGCGGAGAGTCCCGGCAAGGGAATTGGTGCCGCAGCCGGCGATCACCGGCTTGTCGCACAATTCTCTTGTGAGCTTGAGGAGTTCGACCTTTTCGTCGTCGTCGAGACATGGAGTCTCAGCAGTCGTTCCGAGAGGAACGAGGAAATCCACGCCCTTGGAAACCTGCCTGGTGACAAGTTTCACATAGCTGTCATAATCCACGCGGCCTCCGCTGAAAGGAGTGGCGAGAGCCGTTCCAAGACCTTTAAGTTCGTTCATTTTATTGTCTTTTTTTAAAGAATAATTCATTGAATTCATGCACTCCGGTCAGGCCTTCAGTCATCTGGGCAGCAGTCACGGCGCCCATCGCGAAGCCCTCGCGGGAAAATGCCTCATGCTCCATGGTGATGCGGTCGCAGCTGCCTTCGAAGCCGACCGTATGGGTACCGGCAAGCTCGCCCACGCGCACTGCGCCGACATCGGTCTTCAGCCCCATGTTCCCGTCCACGATAGCGGCAAGGCTCTTTGCAGTGCCGCTCGGAGCGTCGAGCTTATGGATATGATGCTTCTCCATGATATACGGCATGTAGCCCTCGTCGGCGAGATACTTCGAAACGAGGTCCACCGCAGCCATGAAGACATTGACTCCGACGGAGAAATTGGACGCCCAGATCATCGGGGTGCCGCATTTCTCGAAATAAGCAAAAATCTCATCCTTGATGTCATACCAGCCGGTCGTGCCCACGACGACGGCCTTGAAGTTCTCGGCAAGAACCTTATAGTTGGCCCGGAAAGCCTCCGGAACCGTAAAGTCAATGCAGACGCACTCCTTGGCGAGAGCCTTGTCGACGCTTGCGACGTCCTCCGTCCAGCCGGCGCACTCGACGCCCTTGGCTGCCAGGGCCTTCTCGACCATATGGCCCATCCGGCCATAACCTGATATCATCACTTTCATACGAACAATAATTTATGCAATTCTACTACTATCCTGCGGGCATCGGCTTCAGGGACCATAACGCTGGCGCTTAGCCCGTTCTCCGAAACCACGGCCTCTCCGGCCACTTTCCCGATCTTGTCCAGCACGGCTGCGACGCCTTTGCCGATCACCGAGATCCTGGATTTTCCGTCCATGTCAGAAGCGGCCATCGAAACGACCTCCTTCAGGTCTGCGGCGGTCATCAGGGCCACCGACTTCGGTCCTTCCGGAATGTCGGCGCAGTCTCCGCATACCACGGAGCCGGCCCCGTCAGGTCTGGCTGAGTTCAGCACATGGATAGGTATGTTCTTTTCCCTTGCGGGATAAATCGTCAGCGGGTGGAGCACTCTCGCGCCCATGTAGGCCATCTCCGCGGCCTCGGCGTATGACAGCCTCTCAATCCTGCAGGTATCCTCGACAATCCTCGGATCCGCGCTCCTGATGCCGTCCACGTCCGTCCATATCTCCACTCTGGCCGCATCCAGACAGCGCCCGAAGATGGCGGCCGAATAGTCCGAGCCCTCGAAACCGAGAACCGTAGTCCTGCCGGCAGTGTCCGCGGCGATGAAGCCCTGGGTAAGGAAGACCTCTGCGGAACCGTCCACAGCCTTCCGCACCTTGGCCTCCGTAGCGTCCATATCCGGACGGGCGGCGAGCCATGCAGAGTCAGTCGTCATCATTTTCCTGGCGTCCAGCCATGTGCAGCGCAGTCCGGCGGCATTCATGGCAGCGCCGACGATGATCGAAGACATCAGCTCTCCGCAGGAGATGATCGCCGAGTTCATGTCGTCGTCGAGTTTCCCGGCCCCGGCGACTTTCGCGGCCATCTCCGAGAGGGACTCCAGTATCTCCGCGAGCCTGGACTTGGTCTCCTCCAGCAGGCCGCCCTGCATCAGCTCGGCGGCGGTGCCGAAATGTCTCTCGCGCAGTTCTTTCAGTATCATGGAGACTTCGGCCTCATTTCCGGCAGCGGCTGCCTCTCCGAGAGAACACAGGTTCCTGGTAACCTTGGACATCGCCGACACTACCACCAGAGGCTTCTCCGCGAGCCTTCCGCGCACTATTCCGATGACTCTGGAAATCGCGGCCTCATCCTTCACGGAGGTGCCGCCAAATTTCATGACTATCATTATTTCGTCAACTCTTTATACATTTTTACATACTGCCCGGCGGCCTTTTCGAGGTCTTCGAGCAAGACAAATTCGTCCGGGGTATGGGCCACGAGTATCGATCCCGGGCCGCAAAGCGCCCTGCGGGAGAACTTGTGGAGCTGGGGAGCATCGCTGCCGAAAGCCACTGTCGTCTGCGGTATTCCGGCGACGGTAAGATACTCCATCGGAGTGTCGCCGCCCCGGGCGGTGATCTCCGTGAATTCGTTTTTCATGGACTCCATGAACCCGCAGACCGCAGCGTCGCTGGCGAATGTCGTCCGGAAGTAGATTCTGAACGTCAGCTCCGGGCTGAGGATGTTCTGCTGGTTCGGGCTGGAGAGAAGACCGACGTTGTAGGTGGTCGGGCCGAGAACCTTGTCCTCAGGGAAGCCGGTCGTGCGGACCTTTTCCATGAAGTCGATGAATCTCTCGACCGCGCTTACGCCCCTCTCGGGATAGCCGGAGTGGCAGCTCTTGCCGAGGATCCTGACGTCGAAGGATTTGGTGCCTTTGCTGGCCGTGACCATGCGGTTGTCGGTCGGCTCGCCGACGATGACGATTTCGCCGCCCTGGCAGTCCCTGGTGTAGGCTTTCGCTCCGAAGGATCCGGTCTCTTCGCCGGAGAGCACGAGCAGGGCGAACCCTGTGCGGCCTTCGGCCTCAAGCCTGCGGCATGCTTCGAACATGGCGAACACCTGGCCTTTGGCGTCGCAGCTGCCGCGGCCGGTGATGCGGTCGGAGTGGAGCTGTGGCGGGATGTAAGGCGGGACTGTGTCCATGTGGGAGCAGAAGTACACTTTCGGCTCGCCCCATTTTGCAAGGATGTTGATTGTGCCGTCTCCCACTTCGAATGATTCGACTGTGTTGGCAGGGGTCTTCAGACATGAAACAAGAAACTCTCCCATCGCCCTCTCCTGCCCTGAGGTCGAGTCGATCGAAAGCATCTCTATGAATAATTTCGTGTCCATTTTCTACCAATCTACAAAAATAAGAAAATTATTGATACACTGCACCTACCTCAGCCCGGTCAAATCTACTTTATAACTGACGGGCACATTATTCTCTTTCTCAAGGAACATCACCATATAGACAGGAGCATAGACAATCCGCCCCTCCACGACTATGTTGTCGTTGTTCAGGACGATTGCTTCGGGGATACTGTATTCCTTGCAATCCATGACATTGGAGAGAGCACGGTGGTAAGTGTAGTCTTTCCCGGATTTGACCTCGACAGGCAAGATTTTACCGCCGATCTCGACGACAAAGTCAAGCTCTCCCCTTTTCTTGTTGTTGTAGTAATATGGTTCCAGACCATGGGCGACAAGCTCTTGGGCGACGGCATTCTCATAGATGGATCCGAAATTGATATCCTTGTCGCCTTTGATGATGCGCATCTGAATCCCATCCGCATACTGGGAGGCGAGAAGGCCTATGTCATTCAGGAAAAGCTTGAGAAGGTTCCTGGAGCGCGCAAGCAGCAAGGGAACTTTGGGCTCCTCTATGTTGTAAACCGGCAAGGCTACGCCGGCATCTTTCAGCCAGAGGAAACTGTTCTCGTACCGTTCAAACTTTGCATTCTCGTTAAGACGCTTCAGTATAAAGCGCTTGTTTTTAGCATTGAGTTCCGGCGGTATCAGATTGAAGATTTCTTCTATATACAACTTGTTTTCAGGATCATATTTGGATATGTCCTTTTTGTACATCTGGACGATTTCTTTCTGTACGCCAAGCACATTTTGCAGGTTATTGCTGTCAATGTACTCACTCACGGCGGCAGGCATGCCTCCGACAATAAGATAGAGACGGAAAAGCTCCATCATCTTTTTATGTATGAAATCATCGACAGGCTTCTTTTCCGCCCAGGATGTCCTCAACAGCCCTATCACTTCGTCATTTATCCCCACGCAGGATATAAATTCCTCGAAATCCAACGGATACATTTCTTTTACGCCCATATACCCGACCGGGACGGAACGGATATCCCTGAGTTCGACGCCGAGCATCGAACCGCTGAGAATGTAACGATAGGATCCTTCTTCTACAAGGAACTTGATTGCCGTGACGATGTCCGGACACTCCTGTACTTCATCGAAGAAAATCAAGGTCTCGCCCTTGATCATCGGAGCAGAAGTGATGGTAGACAGACGTCTCAATATATCATCGCTCCCCACCGCGTCCTTGAACAAGCCTACCGCATCAGGATTTTCGACGAAGTTGATCTCGATAAAACTCTTGAAAGTCTTGCCGAATTCCCGGATAGAATGCGTCTTGCCGACCTGGCGGGCGCCGGCAATCAGCAACGCATTGTTGGACTTTTCGTAGTAGTCTCTTAAGTACTTGTCTATCTTCCTTTTAAGCATACAATTTCCATTTTTCCAACGCAATTTAGACTAAAATTTCCACTTTTCCAACACATTTTGACTCATTTTTTCCATTTTTCCAACGCATTTTTGGCCAAAATTTCCACTTTTCCAACATTCGATGGCGTAATTATTGCTATTATCGCGGCAATAAAAACCACGTTTATCATGAAAAAAATCCTTGTTTCAGCACTGTTTGTGCTGTTTTCCCTGACAGCTCTCTGCCAGGAGCCGCCAGTTGTCGAACCACAAATAGATTCTCTGGAACAGCTTGATGTAGTAAGAGTAGCCCCGAAATTCAAAGGCGGAGATCCCGACAAGTTCAGAAAATGGGTCAACAGACACATTGCTTATCCAAAAGATGCACTGAAAAAAGGAATCCAAGGAACTGTCATATTGAATTTCGCAGTAGATGTCGACGGCACGGTCAAAGACATCAATATCGTCTCTGGTGTCTACGAATCAATAGATGCAGAAGCAGTAAGGGTAGTGTCTTCCTCTCCAAAATGGGAATGCGGCACCGTCAATGGACGTCCCCAAAAAGTCATCTACACGTTCTCTGTTGAATTTATAATCTAATTCGGCAATGGAATCCAGGACCACTCCGCCATTGATTTTTCAGCTTGATGCCGGCCAGATTTTCGTATTTGGAAGCAATCAGGCGGGACGCCATATGGGCGGAGCGGCCCGTGTCGCGATGGAGCGTTTCGGGGCCGTCTGGGGAGCTGGCGAAGGCCTTCAGGGCCAGTCCTATGCCATCCCGACCATGGAAGGCCTGGAAAGCACCCGCGCCGCCGTCCGCCGCTTCATCGACTACGCCCGCAACCACCCCGAACTGACATTCCTCGTCACCCCGATCGGCTGCGGCATCGCCGGCTACACCCCCTCCGACATCGCCCCCATGTTCCACTCCGCCCTCCCCCTCGCCAACATCTGGTTGCCAGAAAGTTTCTGGGAGGTGCTGAAATAATGAAAGTAATCGGTACACTTCAAGTCTTATAGACACCACCCTGGCTTCTTTTATTGCCGCAAAAATTCGACTGATGGGATGTCACTTATTATGCTCTGTCATTTTTTTAACTTCTCACTTTGACCGATCCGAACTTTTTGTAACTTTGTAGAAATATGTATTACTTATGAGACTGTTTGAATACAAAACACAAGCTCGGCCATTCATCAAATGGGTTGGAGGGAAGACACAACTGCTGGATGAAGTTCGTAAATTGCTTCCTCGCGATTTCGCATCCCGTCAGCACGTAACGTATGTAGAGCCGTTTGTCGGTGGTGGTGCCGTTATGTTCTGGATTCTTCAGGAGTATCCCAATATTGAGAGGGCTGTAATCAACGATATTAATCAGGAACTCATCTGTACCTATCGAGTTATCAAGGAGAATGTCGAAGAATTGACAGCGGTACTTGCTCATATTCAAGATGAATATATTCCCTTAGGGGCAGAAGGCCGCAAGGCTTATTTCTTAGAGAAGAGAGCTCGTTTTAATACGAAGAAGACGACTCCGGTTGAAACGGCCGCCCTGTTCATCTTCCTCAATCGCACTTGCTTCAACGGCCTTTACCGCGTGAACTCAAAGGGCGAATTCAACGTTCCTCATGGCAAGTATGCGAATCCTCGCATTTGCGATGCTGAGAACCTCCGTGCCTGCTCTAAGGTCCTGCAGAAGGTGGAAATCCTTTGTGGTGATTTTGCCGAGACAGGACGCTACGCCGCCCCCAACACGCTGTTCTATTTCGACCCTCCTTACAAGCCTATCACGGAGACTTCCTCCTTCACGTCCTACGCGAAAGAAGGATTCGATGATGACGAGCAGATTCGTCTTCGTGACTTCTGTGACCAAATTAGTAAGGAGAAGGCCCTGTTTGTGGCCAGCAATTCCGACCCGAAGGATGTCAATCCTTCCGAAAATTTCTTCGATACTTTATACAATCATTTCTTCATCAAGAGAGTCTCTGCCGCGAGAATGATAAACTCGGATGCTTCCGGTCGCGGGGCTATCTCTGAATTAATGATTTCCAACGTAGTTAACGCTTAGCATTATGGCTGAATTTGATGTTTTCCTCTCCCAGTTAAAGGAGACAAATGCAACACTGGGCTTCTTCACTGATTTTTCCAAAGTCTCTTCAAGCGTTGCCAAGATTGCAGTTAAGCTCAATCAACTTAATTACCTTCTCGGCAAGGATAACTTACGCGCAGCTGTTGAGTTGGTCTATAACGAGAATCCTAAGGCCTTCGAAGTCTTAGACATTCTTGTGGCAGTGAGAAAGAAGGACAAGAAATTAGTCTTGAACGAAAAGCTTCAGCCAGTACTTTTAGAGAGTTGTTTCAATGATGTTGATAGTATCTGCAAATATATTGAGGGTACAGGGTTAGGGGAAGTGTTTCGCTCAAAGAGAATTACCAATCTTGTTGATTATGTTTTTGGTGTCGAGGTCGGTCTTGATACAAATGCACGAAAGAATCGCTCCGGAAAACTAATGGCAGAAGCTGTTGCAAAAGTATTTGCTGAAGCCAACGTAGTTTATGAAGAAGAGGTCAATAGTGCGACATTTAATGACTTAAAAGGACTCGGGAAAGACCTTAAACGATTCGATTTTGTCATAAGGAAAAAGGACAAAATCTTCTTAATCGAGACTAACTTCTACAATGACGGCGGTTCTAAACCCAATGAAGTCGCGCGCTCATATTCAGATATTGCTCCAAAAATCAACTCTAATAAGAAATACGAATTTGTATGGATAACCGATGGGCAGGGTTGGCTTAGTGCTAAGAATAAACTGGAGGAAGCCTATGGTATTATCCCTCGCGTTTACAACCTCACAACTCTCCCGTCTTTCGTCGAAGAACTTAAGAGAATGGCTTAAGATATGCCCACGGCCTACTACAAATCACAGGATAAAAACTTCACACTCCTGCAGGGAGATTGTATCGAACTTCTGAACTCCTTCGATTTCAAGTTCGATATGATTTTCGCAGATCCGCCATACCATCTGTCCAACGGGGGAATTAGCATTCAGAGTGGAGTCCCTGTTTCTGTGAATAAAGGCAAGTGGGATAAGTCTCAGGGATTTGAAGAAGACTACAAATTTGATAAAACCTGGCTGACCGCCTGCAGGGAGCATTTGAAATCTGATGGCACAATCTGGGTTAGCGGGACCTACCACAACATATTCTCTGTGGCTAGGTGCCTTACAGAACTGAATTTCAAGATTCTCAACTGTATCACATGGGTAAAGACAAATCCTCCGCCCAATCTTTCCTGTCGATATTTCACTTACTCTGCTGAGTATATTTTGTGGGCACGTAAGGAACAGAAAGTGGCCCACTACTACAACTATGAGTTGATGAAGGAAATCAACGGCGGCACCCAGATGCGTGATGTGTGGACACTGCCGGCGATTGCGCCTTGGGAGAAGTCTTGTGGCAAGCATCCCACCCAGAAACCGCTTTGCGTTTTGTCGAGAATTATTCAGGCTTCCACGAAACCCGGAGCATGGATACTAGACCCGTTCACAGGAAGTAGCACCACAGGCATAGCGGCAAATCTACTTGGACGCCGTTTCTTAGGTATTGACCAAGAAGAAAAGTTCCTCGAGATGAGCAAAGCCCGTCGCGAAGAACTGGACAATATCAATCGTAGAGGAGAGATGCTAGAGAAGCTGGAGAAGCAAGCCAAACTCTTCCAAGATAGCGACATACGTGTTCTCTGTGAGCCTGAAGTCTACTATGGGCTAGAATTGCCGTTCTAATACTCCCTGTGTCGTATCACCAAGTTAAGGACATTTTTGAAGTCCCGTTGACCCAAAATACACTCTTTTGTCCACTGAAGCGCCAGTTTAAACTGATGCGCATCAGGAGTCTGTTTCTCACATAAGCAGAAAAGCTCCAGTATAATGGCAATTCCACCAATGGACATTGTCCCTGGGGTACTGACATTTGCAAACTTTGTCTCGATCTCTTTCAGGGTGCGAGGCTGATACAGTTTACGTTCTTCCTGTGTAGCGAAAGGCTTGCATGATTCATAGAACTCAAGATAATAATCCAGTAAACAAACAACCGCTTCCTTGTGGTGCTGTGCTTTTAGTAGTAAGTCTACTACCCATTCGTTATGGGGAAGAAGAAATGGCCTTGCATCAGGTTTTGGCTGAAGAATTTTCACTCGGAAGTCTAAATCTGGACGAGCCCCTTTCTTTCCTTGAAACATTCCGATAGCCGTGCCGTCAGCTGCAGTAAAAGTATGAATGGCAGGGCCCTTTGGGCCTCGGTACTGCCACATATCACCATTTTTGAAGTACTTCGGATTGTACATATGGAGTCTGATTATTCCCAAATTTCCATTAAACCATTGTAGTTCATTTCCCTTCCACTCTGGTTCCAGTATGTCATATCTTGTTCTATAAAGAGCCATTTAATCGTGTAAAGCAGCAAATCAAGTGGCAGTCCGGTTGTGAAACGACAAGAATTAATAACATTATCATTCGGTTCCTCACAATTATAGACCTGAGTGATTAAGTCTTTCAGTTTTTCCCCGTCCTCTGGATTTTCAATAACTTTTGCTTTAACATCATTCCATATTTCAGGATGGCTAGGACGGTTACCAGTACTGATAACATTACCATATTTCCCGTATCTGAACTGATAATCTTCGACACGGACTTCGAAATCCATTCCCTTATTTTTATGCGCAGGGCGGTGCAGATACACCCTCTTGCCGTTTTTGCCGGTTTCTACATAATAATCGTAGTAATTCCATTCTTCTGAAGTACCGTGCTGTTCCTCAAGAAAAAGCATAATCAACTGCTTGTGATAATCCTCACGAGTATTTGCTTTGATAGTGACTGTTTTTTGGGTTTCCATATTGCTTTGCTTTTAGAATAAATCCTTGATATTGACCTCGAGTGCCTTAGCTATCCTCTCGATATTACAAAGTGTAATATTCTTTTCTGCACGTTCTATCATACCGATATATGTTCGATGTACACCTGCCAAGTCAGCAAGCTGTTCTTGTGACATATTACGTTTTTTTCTAAGCTCCCGTACTCTCTGTCCGAAAGCCTTGAGAACTGGTTCTTTTTCCATTATGTAATTACTAGATCTACTCATTACAAAGGTAGATATGCTAACTAAAGTTATCAACATACTATAGTTAGCATAACATCAAAGGGTTGGATATTAACATCCGTAATTAAGACTGTTTATCTAAGAATGTCGTTCATTTGCTCCATATAAAAGAAAACAAAATAATTTCTATATTTGCATACTTTCTAAGTGGTTTATCCCCTTTATGTGCTTTGCAGGCGAAAAAGCTTCTAAATAAATGAGCATAATAGGAAATCTTATCTGGCTGGTGCTGGGCGGACTTGTGGTCGCCATAATTTATTTTGTCGTGGGACTGTTGATGTGCATCACAATCATCGGCATTCCGTTCGAGCTGCAGCTGTTCAAGCTTGACGCATATACCATCCATCTTAACGAGATAAACCAGTAAATGCAATAATTACAATGAGAAGCATCTTCCTATCTCTAATATGTATTATTATCGTATCCTGCGGTTCGAATCCTTCGGGCACTCACACTGTTACCGATGAAAAATACGATCCCACTGATGAGGAACTCTACGCCGCATGTGCTGAGCTCAAAGGGGTCGGACAATTCATCATAGGCAAAACCACCTTCAAGCAAGTTCTTAATGACAAAGACTTTAAGAAAGTTGCAACAACTATCTATGATAGGCAAAGCAATATGTATAACGGACATTGGGGCATAGATTTCTGGAATAAAAAAGGTGAAAACCATGTTCTTCCTGGAGACCCCAAGGTGAAGTGGATGAAGTCTAAAACTGGGTCAAGACTGAAGCAATTGCCATCCAGCCCCCTAACAGGGATTACACTTGGAATGCTGAAGTTTGAGCCCTTTGATATGGCCTTCCTTAACGATACTTTAGTGGCCATCTTTTTCTATCCTGATGACAAGATCGAAGATAAGGTGATCGCCCATTACAAAGAGAAATATGGCAACGGACGCGGGAAACTGTATTCCTTTGATCTGACTAAATCTAACAGCAATTCAAACCTTACAGTCATACAAGTTATAGAAGAGAAGCATAGTTGGGAGAATGAAACAGTGGCATTGGAATACGAGAAGAATGAGTCCTTCCATATGGAGCCTAATCGCTCGCCTTATGGAAACTACAAGCATTCCATGATGATCTATAGCAAGAAGCGCTATCCCGCCTATGAAGAACAGCTGCTGAAGTTGTCTTCCGATTACGACGAGATGGTTAAATCCAGCGAGAGTCAAGCAATAAATTCGTTATAAGGTTCAAAGGTGAAAATTCATACCCTTCCTTATTCGCATATTCGAAATCATACCGGATGTCTTCTGAATGACGAGGAGACTCTAACGAGGATCGCAGGGAAAGACAGAAAATCATTTTGTCGTATTATCACAAATGGAAAGAACGGAATCCGGACGCAAAGAAGTATAATCTTAACCTTAAAGACAATATTAACATCAGGTATGTCTCTTTAGAGGAGACGGCCGGGCAAGCATCTTTGACATATTTATCCACACTCGCCGTTCTTCAGCTGGATGCAATCCTGACGAATGCTGTGCTCGTAGAGACCACACCCATTAACCAGAATAAAAAGAACCAGCATGGATTCATGAGAATGTTGCGAATGACATATAACTGCCCGGGGATAGGACAGGTCAAGATGCTGGTCGGAGTAAAGAAAAGCGATAAATCAAAGGTTCAGTATTGCATAACGGCAATCGATGCTACAAAAAACAGGAGGCCAAAATGACCTCCTGTAAGCTTTGCCCCAAGACTACGTGGCGGAATTACTTCGAAAGCGAGGGCCTCGCGGGCGGGGACTTTGCACGACTCGATTACCCATCCGTACCACGGTGTTACTGTCTCGCTGCAAAGGTAGATAAAAATCAAAAAAATCAATTATCTTTCAGAAAAAATTAGATATGAGCATAATAGGAAATCTTATCTGGCTGGTGCTGGGCGGACTTGTGGTCGCCATAATCTATTTCGTCGTGGGGCTGTTGATGTGCATTACCATCATCGGCATTCCGTTCGGGCTGCAGTTGTTCAAGCTTGGCGCATATGCCCTGCATCCTTTCGGGCATGAGCTGGTGAACGGCCCGAACGAGCCGGGCTGCCTCTCGGTGGTGATGGATCTCCTGTGGATATTGTGCGGCTGGTGGGAGGTTGCGATCATCCACCTGTTCTGCGGGCTCATATTCTGCGTCAGCATCATCGGCATTCCGCTGGGGCTCAAGCATTTCAGCATGGCTCTCGCCAGCATCTTCCCGTTCGGTAAAGAAATCCGGTAGGGCGACTATAGGAAATAAGCCATATACGCGGGAATGTACTTCACGGCTCCATCCTTGAAGAAATCTTTTGTATAGACGAGGTAACGATCATTGGTAATACGGGAAGAGTATTTGCTGCAAAAAGCATCCAACGAAACATGGGTTTTATAAGAAGAAGATTTTACTTCAATCGGCAGTATCTTAGTCCCGCGTGACAGAAGGAAATCCACTTCATAATTATGCTTTCCATTCTCTGTAGGCCAGGTATGGTAATATAGTTTATTACCGGAGGCCGTAAGCATCTGAGCTACTACATTTTCATAGAGATATCCCAGATTTGCGGCCAACTTATCGCTTAAGAGACGTTCATAAATGACATTCTCAGTAAAAGCCTTGTCTCTGAACGCAAGCGTGACGAACAATCCAGTATCTCCGACATACATCTTGTATTGTATCAAATCCTCTGAGCAGCCAAGGCCGACATTTGGATCGTCACAATGGTGACAAATGTTCACAGTCCTGGTCTTTTCCATCTCAGAAATAACTTCGATGAAGTCCTTGGCACGAGAATTCGGGATGACCTGAGAGATCCGATATCTTGATGCATTACTGTTAAGCTGGGCCGGAATAGCGGAGAATATTCTGGCCGCCTTCCCTGAAGGATCAATCTTGTTGAAATCCTCATCATACAGATCCAGAATGAGCCTTTTTGCTCTGTCGACAACTTCGAAATTATTAGACTCCAGATATGCCTCGACCGCCTGTGGCATACCGCCGACAAGCATATATAACCTAAAGTCTCTCATGAGTTTACGATGGGCCTCATTTAACGGCTGAGGATTCATCCATACACTGTTGAGCAATGGAACAGTGGCCGTATCACCGAGAGCCCAACGGAATTCTTCATAATCCATAGGATACATACTTATTCGTTCTTCTTCGCTTGGAATAAGTATCTTTTCAGTGTTCTTCCGGATGGAAATGAGGGACCCCGTCTCAATATAATCATAACGGCGATCCTCCACTAAAGACTTTATCGCCTGACGGGCCAGAGGTTGGAACTGCACTTCATCAAAAATTATCAGAGATTTGCGTTCGACTAGCCGGACGTCATATATAAGCTGAAGCCTGAGGAAGATATAGCTAAGGTCTGAAATATCATTGAAGAGGTCTTTTACTTCCTGTGAGCATTTTGTAAAATCTATAAGAATGTACGACTCATACTCATTTTGGGCAAAAGTCTTAACGATGGTAGACTTACCAATACGGCGGGCGCCCTCGATAAGAAGCGCGCTCTTACCGTTACTTTCTTGCTTCCATCTTAGCAAGCGATCGTATATCTTTCTTTTAAAGAGATGTCTATCGTCCATAACTCATTGATTACACGACACAAAGATAGCGTTTTTACAATTTCCTCAAAATTTTTTTCGCCAAAAACTACAGTTTCCTCAAAATTTATTTTGCCAAAAACTACAATTTCCTCAAAATTTGAGAGCAAAAGACCTGGTCGACAATATGCGCCCAGGTGTGCGTATGGGTCCAAAGTTTGGACCCATAAACACGTTTAACCCCCTTTTTCGTGCATATGGGTCCACGGAATGGACCCATATGCACACCCAAAGTCAATATTTAAGCAAATTGATAGCGTTTTTACAATTTCCTCAAATTTTGGCTTCAATGGGGGAGCAAAAAAAGCGATACCGCAGGGCGGTATCGCTGGATATAATCTTTCACTGATTCTCAGAAAATCAATGAGCAGTGATCGGACTAAAGATTGTGGAAGATGACTTTGTGGAGGATTGAAGGATGGTCATCGCTGCAGTCATCGGCAATCCATACGCAGTCGTGCTTATGGTCCACAAAGATGCTCTCAGGGTTCCAGTCAGCGAAGCCGCTGATGTCGACGGTAGTAACCAACTCTGTGATGGCACCATTGAAGATGAAGATCATATATTTTTCTGAGTCCAGAACCCAGAGAAGGTCGGTCTCTGAATCATAGTACAGGTCGGCCACCTCGGAGATGCTGGATTCGATATCCCTGAGACTCTTGCGGTTCATGACCTTGGATCCACTTGTAGAGTATGCCCATACATAGGCTCCGGTCTGGCTTCCGACGAGAAGGTTACCCTTGTACCAGGTAATACCCTCAAGACCTGAGTTATCATAATTCTCGGCATCGGTAACAGTAGCGACGTTTGTCCTGCTGTTGTAGCTTGAAGCCGCAATCTTGGCTATGCGCTTAGGCTCGATGCAAACATAGAGATCCTTGGTATCAGGATGCATGGTGACGCCTTCAAGGTCGGTATCTAAATCCGTGTATAATGAGTATGAACCGTCGAGGTTGATCTTGTATACATGGCCGTTGTCGCCTACTCCCCAGAGGAAGTCCTTGCCCTCGCTGAGGCAGAGACCTGAAAGCTCGACCACATAATCTCTATCACTCTTCTTGAGTGACTTTGACCATGCAACATAGTTTATATAAGGTTTTTTGACCTCGCCAGGATCGCTGCCGCCGCCAGGGTTGCCGCCGTTAGAAAGGGCTGAGGTGATGTCGCCGAGGTTGGTCACCCTGCCGCGCTTGACAGAAACGACTGAGCTTGTGGTGTAGGTTGCAACAACGTTTCCGTTCTTGTAGAAGTCGATGGTGATACCCTTGTTGAAGTCGATGTAGTCGGTCACATGGACATAGTTCTTGGTAGAACCGTCGGTAATCAGATAATCATTGTAGATCTTCTTGATCTTTTCGCCTGTGCCGCCGAGGTCGGAACCGGTGTAAGGGAGTTCCTTGATGACGCCGCTGTTGGTCTGGACGTACCTTGCCATGTAGTGCTTGTAACCGATGGTCTCGCCGTCGTTTCCGTAGAAGGCATATTCGTCAAAGTCGCCCTTTACCTTGAATGACAGGGAGCTGGTCACATTGTAGAAAGTGAAGTTTT
This sequence comes from Bacteroidales bacterium WCE2008, assembly GCA_900167925.1. Classification (NCBI taxonomy): domain Bacteria; kingdom Pseudomonadati; phylum Bacteroidota; class Bacteroidia; order Bacteroidales; species Bacteroidales bacterium WCE2008. The sequence goes on along the minus strand of FUZM01000001.1, from coordinate 495,911 downwards.
TGTTTCCGTCGTCGCAGCCGATCCTCATGATCTTGTTGGTGCTGTTGAATACGGAGAAGTAGTAGAGTTTGCCGTCCGGAGCTGCGTCTGCAGGATACTGAGCATAGTATTTGCTGATGTAGCCCTTGTCTGAACGGTCATAAGGCTTGAGCCCTGACGGAACTTTCACGGTAGCCGTAAGACCGTCTGAAGAGATGTTGGATGAAGAAAGAGTGACTACCTGTCTGTAGCTTGAACCTGAACCCTCACCGTGGACGAGAATCTTGTCGCCGCTCTTCCATACAACCTTGTTGTCTGAATTGTATCCGGCCTTGGTGTCTAGGTCGTCCTGAGCAATTGTAAAAGTGAAAGTCTGTTCCTGGTTGTCGGAACCTTCATTGTCTAAGCAGGCTTTTTCCTGCTGGCATGCCAATGCCATCGCAGCTGCGCAGATGGACATTGTAATAAAACTAAGTTTGTGCATTTTAATAAGTTGTTAGTTAAGTTATTGGGTAAAACCCGATGCCAACTTAGCTTATTTTAACACACGTTGACTTGCATTTTTCGTAAAAAGGACGTTCAATTTGCGAAAATCGTTATGCAACTGCTTGAAAATTAAGAAATACGGCTTTTGATTCTTTCTAAAATACGTCTGGAAGATGAGGCTGGAATGATGCTCCAGTAGGCTGCCAGAAGGAATCCGACGAGGGCGAAAATGCAGCGGAAAGTAAGAATCGCGAGGGCGGCGAGAAGGACGGCGAAGAAGACTTTACGCAGCCAGCCGGAGGCGTTCCCTTCCTTGAAAGTCACTGCGTAGCGGCGGACTTCCCGGTCTTCGGAATCATTGCTGCCGGTCGAGCCGGCATCCTCGACAGTGCATGAAATGCGGCGGCGCCTCCATGAATTGGAGAAGTCCATGCTGAACCCGAGATCGGTTGCCTTGACTTCACCATATTCGGCGAGTTCGGCCTTGACGCATCCGATAACGCTGCCAAAACCCTCTCCTGTCTCAATAAGGACGCTTCCCGCATCCATCATCTGAAGATCCTTCATTTTATTCTACGTCTTTGATATCTATGCAAAAATACAATTTTTTACTATTTTTACATTCTGAAAAAAGCCCGTAACGTGGAGAAAGTATTATTTATAGTCAATCCGATATCCGGAGGCAAGGACAAAAACCGGATAATCGCGCTCATAGACAAGCTGATAGACAAAGCCCGCTTCGGGTATGAAATAATAAAGACAACCCGCCGCGGACAGGCCACCGAAATCGCCAGAGACTGCGATGCAGACATAGTAGTGGCAGTCGGCGGCGACGGCACCGTCAGCGAAGTCGCCCAGGGACTTGTCGGCAGCGGAAAAGCCCTCGGCATCATCCCTTGCGGCAGCGGCGACGGACTCGCCCTCCATCTGGGCATCAGCCGCAACCCGAAAAAAGCCATACTGCAGCTCAACAAGGCGACGGTCACGTCGATGGATCATGGAATCGTCAACGGCCGTCCGTTCTTCTGCACCACCGGCGTCGGTTTCGACGCAATCGTGGGCCGAGACTTCGCTTCCTCGAAGTCCAGGGGCTTATGGACATACATCACGACAGCGATGAAGGACTGGCTGAACTTCGAGCCGGAGAGCTATACGGTCGAAGTCGACGGACAGAAATGGGCCGGGCGCGCTGCCATGATCACTGTCGGAAATGTCAATCAGTGGGGCAACCAGGCGCGGATCACTCCGCTCGCTTCCGTGACTGACGGCCTTTTCGACGTAACTATCGTCGAGCCGTTCCGGACCTGGGAGATTCCCGCTCTGGCGCTGAAACTGCTGACAGGACAGGCGCACAAGTCCCGGAGGACTGTATGTCTGCGCGGCGCCGAGGTCATGATCCAAAGGTCAACCGAGGGAGCCATGCACTACGACGGAGACCCTTGCGAAGAAGGAAAAGAAATAAAGATAACAATGGTTCCGGCGGCGCTGCGCGTTGCCGCCCCCGATAACAAAAAGATATGAGAAAGAAAAAAGTTTACGATTGGTTCGGTTTCTATGCGCCCAAATTCTATCTTCTGGCGCTGATTGTGGGCTTCATTACCAGAATCATACTGCTGTTCCACCCTCTTACTGTCGTCAGTTTCTCTGCTGTGGAGTGGCTAAAGATTTTCCTTATCGGACCTCTCAACGACATTGCTTTCGCGACGATCGCGCTTGTGCCGGCGTTCCTTATATACTCTTTCCTGACGGACGCCAAATATCGCAAACCGTTCGGAGCGATAATCGAAATCCTTCTTCTCGCGCTGACGGCCTACGTATTCCTGTTCAACGATATTACTGACGAATACGGCGGACCGCTTCCACGCATCGTTAAGGGCGTGCTGGTATTCTTCCTCGTATGTTTTTCCCTCAAGCTCTTCATCCCGGGCATCCGCAAAGGCTGGAGAAAGACGATGATCTGGCTGACAATGATGGTCTATGCATGCTGCGTGATCACCAACGCCTTCAGCGAAGTGGTCTTCTGGAGCGAGTTCGGAGTACGATACAACTTCATCGCCGTCGATTATCTCGTCTATACGCACGAAGTGATCGGCAACATTTTCGAGTCCTATCCGATGGTTCCGATGATCCTCGCCATGCTGGCAGTATCGGGAATCATCTGCTGGTTCATGACCCGGAAGCATGCTATCAGCGAGTCCGGAATCGGCAGCCCCGGCCAGTATATCCTTACCTTCATAGGAATGGCCGCCGCAGTCTCCCTGAGCATATTCTGGCTACACTGGGGTTACCGCAACCTCGGCAGCGCCAATGTCTTCGCGACCCAGCTTCAGGAGAACGGCTGCTGGGACTTCCTGGAGGCATTCACGAGCAACGAGCTCGACTACGAGCAGTTCTACAGCATGCTCCCTGAGGAGGAGGCTACGGCCATCAAGCAGGAGCTCTGCAACCAGAACTCCGAGGGCGTCCAGGAGATCCGCTGCGAGGGCGACCCGATAAAGAAGAACATCGTGCTGATCACAATCGAGAGCATGAGCGCCGATTTCATGGCGACCTACGGGGACACCCGCGGAATCACTCCGTACATGGACTCCCTGGTCGGAAAGAGCCTTGTGTTCGACAATCTCTATGCGACCGGCAACAGGACGGTGCGCGGCCTGGAGGCAGTCACTCTCTGCATCCCGCCAAGCTCCGGCGAGAGCATCGTGAAACGCCCGGACAACGGAGGCCTGTTCTCTACCGGCAGCATTCTCGAGGGTCTCGGCTACAGCCGCAAGTACATCTACGGAGGCGACAGCTATTTCGACAACATGGGCACATTCTTCGGCGGCAACGGCTATGAGATCGTCGACAAGAAGACCTACGAGCAGGACAAGATCATATTTGCGAACATCTGGGGCACATCCGACGAGGACACCTACAGGGAGGCCCTGAAACGCTTCGACGCGGACGCCGCTTCCGGCACTCCGTTCTTCGCCCATATAATGACCATCAGCAACCACCGCCCGTACACCTATCCGGAGGGCCGCATCGAGTATGACGGCAATCCGATGTCCCGCGCGGCTGCCGTGAAATACACCGACTACGCTATCGGAAAGTTCATCGAGGAGGCCAAGACTAAGCCATGGTTCGAGAATACCGTATTCGTGATCATGGCCGACCACTGCGCTTCGAGCGCCGGCAAGACCAGCCTGCCTCTGGACTGCTACCATATTCCTGCAATCATCTACGCCCCTGGCTTCATCGAGCCTCAGAGGGTTGCGAAGACATGTTCGCAGATCGATGTGATGCCGACTCTGTTCAAGCTGCTGAACTTCTCTTATGACTCGAAGTTCTATGGTCAGGATATCCTGGACCCGGACTTCAAGGAGAGGGCTTTCATGGCTACGTATCAGGATCTGGGATATTTCGCCGACGGAGTGCTGACCGTGCTTTCGCCGGTGAGGATGGTGCGCCAGTTCAAGATAGAGCAGCATGACGGCTGGCAGTATGACGAGACTCTGGCCGAGGCTCCTTACGAGAAGCAGCTTCTCGAGGCCCAGGCCTTCTATCAGAGAGCAAACATAGATTTTTCTAAATAGGGATTTTTATGGCAAGCATGAAGACCTTGGCGAAGGATACCGCCATCTACGGTCTGAGCAGTATCATAGGACGATTCCTTAACTACCTGCTCACCCCGCTCTATACCTACAAGCTTACCGCTGCGAGCGGCGGCTTCGGAGTGATAACCAACGTGTATGCCTACACGGCTTTGCTGCTGGTTATCCTGACGTATGGTATGGAGACGGCCTTCTTCCGCTTTGCCAACAAGGACGGCGAGGATCCCAAGAAGGTGTTCTCCACGGCCTTGTGGTCGGTATTTACGACTTCCGTGGTTTTCGTGGCCCTGGTGCTGGGATTCATCGGTCCGGTCTCGGAATTCATGAAATATCCGGACCATCCGTTCTTCATCTGGTCGATGGCCATCGTGGTCGCCCTGGATGCGTTCCAGTCGATCATGTTCGCATATCTGAGATATAGCAAGAGGCCGCTGCGCTTCGCTTTCCTGAAGCTTCTGTTCATTTTCCTGAACATCGGTCTCAACCTGCTGTTCTTCGTGGGCCTGCCATGGCTCTACGCCAAGAGTCCGGAGCTCGTGGGAAAGATATATGACCCTGCAGTCGGGATCGGATATGCTTTCGGGATCAACCTGTTCTGTACTTCGTCCATCACTTTCTTCTTCTGGAAGGAGATTCGCTGCATGCGGGACGGCTTCGATTTCAGCCTTCTCAAGCGAATGCTGAACTATGCTTGGCCGATATTGCTGCTCGGAATCGCGGGTTCCCTCAACCAGAGCGCGGACAAGATAATCTTCCCTAAGGTCTATCCGGGAACTGACGGCAACGCCCAGCTGGGCATCTATGCGGCCGGATTCAAGATTGCGATGATCATGGCCATGATAACCCAGGCCTTCCGGTTTGCTTATGAGCCTTTCGTGTTCGGCTCGTCGAAGGAGAAGGAGTCGGACCAGAAGGAGACCTATTCGAAGGGCATGAGGTATTTCATCATCTTCACCCTGCTGGCCTATCTCTGCGTCATCGGTTATATGGACATACTGAGGTATATCGTCCCGAAGGATTACTGGGGAGGTCTCAAGGTAGTGCCGATAGTGATGGCGGGAGAGCTGATGATGGGTATCTATTTCAATCTTTCGTTCTGGTACAAGCTCATCGACAAGACTATCTGGGGAGCTGTATTCTCGGGAATCGGCTGCCTGGTGCTGATCGCCATCAACGTGCTGCTGATCCCGAAGTTCGGCTACATGGCCTGCGCATGGGGCGGAGTGGCCGGATATGGCATATCGATGTTGCTGTCCTATCTCGTGGGACAGAAGTATTATCCTATCGATTACAAGCTCAGGGATATCGGTGTCTATGCCCTGCTCGCAGCCGTGATCTTCGCTGCGATGACATTCGTGAACGGCCGTCTTTCCATGATTCCGGCCCTGCTGGCCAATACTGTGCTGATTGCGGGATTCGCTGCCTTCATAGTCAGAAGGGACTTCATGGACGTGGTGGACAAGTTACGTCACAGACCATAGACGCTGGCGGTCTCCGACAGAGGAGTGTCGCCCCAGCGTTCTGCAACGTAGTCGAGAAGTTTCATGACTTCGTCGGCATCGTTGGTGGTGACGAGTTTCATCCTTGTCTCGCGGAAGTCAGGCAAGCCTTTGAAGTAGCAGCTGAGATGTCTGCGCATCTCGTAGACTCCGGTCACGGGGCCTTTCAGGTCGAGGGAAAGCTGCATCTGCCTCTTGGCCAGGGCGACTCTTTCGCGCACGCCTAGAGGCGGCATTTCTTCCCCGGTCCCGAGGTAGTGCTTGATCTCGGAGAATATCCATGGATGGCCGAAAGACGCGCGGCCTACCATGATCGCGTCGACTCCGTAGCGGTCGAACATTTCTTTCGCTTTCACGGCAGAGTTGACGTCGCCGTTGCCGATGATCGGGATGGTCATCCTCGGGTTGGCCTTGACTGCTCCGATGAGGGTCCAGTCGGCTTCGCCTTTGTACATCTGGCAGCGGGTGCGCCCGTGTATGGTCAGGGCCTTGATGCCGACGTCCTGGAGCCTTTCGGCGAGCTCTACTATGATCTTGGAGTTGTCGTCCCAGCCGAGCCTGGTCTTGACGGTGACGGGCTTTCCGACAGCCTCGACGATGGCTTTTGTGATTGCGACCATCTTGTCTGGCTCGCGCATCATGCCGGAGCCTGCTCCCCTGCCGGCGATCTTGCTGACCGGGCAGCCGAAGTTGATGTCCACGAGGTCGCAGCCATGACCTCCGGCGATTTCAGCGGCATGGTCGGCCATCTTGGCGGCCTCGACCATGTTCTCGAGGACGTTGCCGTAGATCTGGATGCCGATCGGGGCCTCCTGGTCGGAGGTGCGCATCTTGGCGATGGCCTTGGAGGCGTCGCGGATCAGGCCCTCCGAGGGTACGAATTCGGTATAGACCATGTCGGCTCCGCACTCCCTGCAGATCACCCTGAAGGATGCGTCTGTCACATCCTCCATCGGGGCCAGCAGGACGGGCCTGTCTCCAAGATCTATATTTCCTATTTTCATACCTTAAATCTACGCGGCAAAGTTAACAATTATTACGCAGGATTTTGCTAAATTTGCATGATTTAGAAGATTTGACCGATGCTGGATAAAGTTTTATTGTTACCCTATTACTTGACGCTCAAGATCAGAAACGGCCTCTATAACTGCGGGCTGAAGAAAGTGCATACGTGCGACGTGCCGACTATATGTATCGGAAATATAACCGTCGGCGGCACCGGCAAGACTCCGCATACCGAGATGGTTCTGAGGACTCTTCTCGCGAGCGAGGAATGGGGAATGAAGAATATCGCCGTGCTTTCCCGCGGTTACAAGCGCAGGAGCAAGGGTTTCCAGCAGGTCAGCAGAGACGGTAGCGCCAAGCTTTTCGGAGACGAGCCTCTCCAGATAAAGAAGAAGTTCCCGGCAGTTACCGTCGCAGTCGACAAGAACCGTTTCGAGGGCTGCGATTTCCTTACTTGTCCCGATAAGCTCCAGACTTCCCGCAAGGCCCGCAAATGCATTGACAAGGACCTGCCGGCAGCTGATGTGATTGTGCTTGACGACGCTTTCCAGTACAGGGCTCTGAAAGCTAAGTACAATATCGTGCTTATCGATTATAATCGTCCTATCTATGATGACAGGCTTATGCCTTTCGGGCGTCTGCGTGATCTTCCGGAGAGGATTTCCGAGGCTGATACCATAGTGGTCACCAAGTGCCCGGCGTACATGGAGAGCTGGGAGAGGACTGAATGGCTCAAGCCGCTTGGGATAAGCAATTTCAACCCGGAGACTTGCGTGGGCACATACTCGAACGGCAAGAAGATGACAATCGTGTTCACGAGTATCACTTATAGCGAGCTCGAGGCTGTCTACGAGGAGGGGGATCCGAGGTATATCTATTCCAAGAAGGCGATTCTGTTTACCGGTATCGCGAAGGATACTCCGCTCCGCCGTTTCCTCAGCGACTCATATAAGATTGTGCGCCACTTCCGATACGGCGACCACCACCGTTTCTCCAATTCCGACATAAGGGAGATTGCGGCTGCTGCCAAGGAGTATGCGACATCCGTGGTAATCACCACCGAGAAGGACAGCCAGCGCGTTCTGGACAATAAAAAAGTACCCGAGACTCTCCGCAAGCGGATGTTCCGGATACCAATCGAAGTCTTCTTCCTCTCCGACAACGAAAAAGCCGTCTTCGAAACCACTCTCCTCAACGCCCTGAAGGGCTAGTCATAGTCGAACATACTCCGCTTCAGTTTCACGACGAATGGCCTTACATATTCGCGGAGATCCCTCCACGAATGGATTGTCTGTCCGTCCTCCGTCTGACCTCCATGGGTTGTACAATTGGAAGAATAATCGGCTATGTCCAAAAGTATATTTCTGGTAGCCGCCGGCAGTTTATCGAATTCCGAGGAGTCGTTGATGACTTTTGTAACCTCCCGGACGAAACGATATAAGGGAACCTCTTGCTTTTCGAACTCATTAAGGATATAGTAAAACTCCACTATAGCTCTCTCTCCATACCTTTTTTTACCTGCAGCATCTTTCAAATCATCTGAACTGATTTCCGAGGCTTTGTATTCTTTTATCTTTTCCTTTAAGCCGATCAGTTCGCTCATATCCCTTAAGCGTAGACTATCATCGTACTTTTCAGACTTATAAAATGCCAGAAATCTGTCGACAAAATAATCAGTATCTATCTTCCCTGCGACATAGTCATCAATCAACGCATCTATCTCTTTCATGCGTACAGATCGTACATAAGCGCTATAACGCCCTTTGATTTTATGAATATAGTAATAATGATCATATGCAGAATCCCTTATTATATTATAAAAAGCCTCGTAAGCCTCTTCTTCAGAATCATAATATCCACAATCGCAACGAAGATTTCTTTCCCTATAATACAACCTCCAAGTCCTATTCTGACGTTCCGAAAGAACATAATCCGAAAACTGAAACCAGATAAGATATTTACGGCCTAGAGGATATAAACTATTCTTTTTGATTTTACACAGATTATACGGATACCGAGAAAGAGAAAGACTACGGTAAACCTCCATTAGACGGCTGTACAGAGCGTCACGTTTCCTATAACACTCTTTTAAATCTTTATCGATAAAAAAATACATAGTCGTCAGGCACTTTTATTCAATCGTTTTATCATTGTCATCCTTTACGTATCGTACACACTTCCCTAGTAGTTGAGATGTTTACTGGTTATTTCTCCATCCTCCCCGATGGAGAAGCGAGTATGGGTGATTTTTTGAAGTTCTTCTTCATAATCACTGTCCTCTACTATGACGTCGGTTGTATGTGGTGGAATTGTTATCAAGAAGTAATTGGGCATAGTCCGCTCGCAAGTGGTTGCGCCTAATGGACCGCCGAAGCCCGTCGCATAGTCTTTTGATGCATTAGCCATATAAATAGCATCTATAAGCCGGCCATTCTTTGATGTCACCATATAAACATTGACATCACAATTATCTTCATATTTATAACGGCTGACAAGCACAAAAGAATCCACAGAATCTACGACTTCATATTTCCCGACAAGATAGAGGGATTCGTCGACACGCCTGGGATATCTCGCTACAAAAATAAGAGGTAATAGGTTTCTATTCTTGCTATTTGCAAGTCCATTCAATATATCGTCAGACAATTCATCACCCTTGATGGCAAGAATCTTTTCCTCTGTGGAGAATGCGTCATCCGGAAGGACCTTCACGCCATTCAAGAAATCCTCCGGAAGGGTGAATTCCTTTTCGACTTTCTTAGCCGCAACAGTATCCCGGCTGCTTTGTCGTGGAACGGAATTACATTGACAGGAAACTGTCAGACAGATCGCAAGGATAAGAACAAAATGTTTCATATGCGAATATCAATTAATATGGTCCTCAATCGCAGCAAATAACATACCGGAGTGTGCTGAAATAGGTTTACCACGGCGGAGAAAGCAATTCAGGACGCCCGGAATAGTAAGGACTATCCGGAGCGTCCTGTATTTAAGAAGACGATGTCTGTCTGAATTACTTTTCTGAAGGCTTGGCGAGTATCTCGTTCTGGGTCTGGACGGAGGCTTCGTGGATGGCGTTGAAGAATGCCGTCACGAATTCCTCTGAAAGATCGTACTCCTTGCCTTTCGCTACCATCGCGGCGAGAATGGAGTCCCATCTCGCTGTCTGGAGGATGGCGATGTTGTGCTCTTTCTTGTACTGGCCGATCTTGCGGCTGACTTCCATACGGTTCTTCAGCAGGAAAAGCAGGTTTTCGTCGATGACGTCGATCTGGGCCCTAAGCTGGTCGATATTCTCTTTGTATTCGAGGCTGTCGGAATCGTTGTCCCTGACGACGATTTCGCCGAGCATGCGGCCGAGATCCGCAGGGGTGAGCTGCTGCTTGGCGTCGCTGAGGGCGCATGAAGGGTCGCAGTGAGACTCGACCATGAGTCCGTCAAGTCCGAGGTCGAGAGCCCTCTGGGAGAGTTCCAGGAGGTATTTCCTGTCGCCGGCCATGTGGCTCGGGTCTGCGAAGAACGGGAGTTCAGGGTAGCGTGTCCTAAGCTCGATGGCTATCTTCCAGCCCGGATCGTTGCGGTAGAGTATCTTCTGGGATGTGGAGAATCCGCGGTGGATGACTCCGAGTTTCTTGACTCCGGCCCTGTTGAGACGCTCGAGGGCGCCCACCCAGAGATCGAGGTCCGGGTTGACCGGATTCTTGACGAGTACCGGGATGTCAGTATCCTTGAGGGCGTCGGCGATTTCCTGCATGAGGAAAGGGTTGGCGGAAGAGCGGGCTCCCACCCATACCATGTCGACACCGAACTTAATGCATTCATATACGTGCTTTTCGCTGGCAACCTCGGTGCAGATCTTCATTCCGAGTTCCTTCTTGACTTTCTGCATCCACTTGAGGCCTGGCACGCCCACGCCTTCGAAGCAGCCAGGATGGGTCCTTGGCTTCCATATTCCGGCACGGAAGACGTGTATTCCTAATTCGCTGAGCCCCCTGGCAGTCTCCATGACCTGGTCTTCGGACTCCGCGCTGCACGGACCGGCGATGACCATTGGTCTCGGGGGTGTAAAGAATCCCCATTCAGAAACGGGGATCAGGTCTAATTCTCTGCCCATATCAAATGTCTATTGTTAAATCGTATTTGGACAAATGTATAAAAAATTATGATAGAAGACAAACTGCCTTAGCGGATGATCTTGCGGATGCGGTTGGCTTCTTCGATGAGCTCGCGCACTTTGTCTTCGTCATAGTCGGCTATAGCATCGCGGAAGGCCTTCATCTTGTCGAGATAGGTATCGATGACGTGGAGGACGTTGTCCCTGTTCTGTGACAGGATCGGAACCCACATGTCAGGGCTGCTCTTTGCAAGACGCACGGTCGAGGAGAAACCGCCTGATGCCAGATCGAATATGTGCTTTTCGTCTTTCTCCTTGTCGAGCACGGTCAGGGCCAGGGCGAAGGAGGTGACGTGGGATATGTGGGATACATAGGCCGTATGGACGTCGTGATTGTCCGCGTTCATGTACAGCGGCCTCATGTTGAGCGTGTCGTACAGACGCTCTACCGTGCTGACGGCCTTGGCACCGGATTCTTCGGCGTTGGCGATGATGCAGGCCCTGCCGTCGAAGAGGTTAGGCATTGCCGCCCATGGTCCCGAATACTCGGTACCGGCCATCGGATGCGTTGCGACGTAGTTCTTGCGCATCTTGTGGTAGTGGACGCAGCGGACGATCTGGCTCTTGGTGGAGCATGTGTCAATCACTATCTTGTCTTTGGCTCCGGACTCCGCGAAGCGGTCCAGCACTTGCGGGAGCATCTTCACGGCGGTGCCAACAGGGACGGCGATGACTACGAGGTCGCTGCGGTCGATGCATTCATCGAAACTGACGATCTCATCGGCGAGACCTATTTTTTCGGCGGCTCCGGCGTTGACGGGATCAGCCTCGACGCCGAGGATCTTTTCTGCGAATCCCCGGCGTTTAAGGTCGATAGCCATGGAGCCTCCGATGAGGCCGAGACCTATGATTCCTACGATCATAAAACTTTCTTGATTCTTTCGTTGGCTTCATCAAGCACCTCCGGATTGGCGCAGAGGGATACGCGGACGTAATTCTCTCCGTTGTGGCCGAAGATGTATCCCGGAGTGATGAATACTCCTGCTTCATAGAGGAACTTGTCGGAGAGCTGCTCGCCGCGGGTCTTCTGTGAGCCGGCGGTCAGGTTAGGGTTGTCTGCCTCAACCTTGCCGAATACGAACAGACCTGCTGAGTCCGGGTTGTATTTGGCTCCGATGGTGTCCATGATGCGGCATGCTGCAGCCCTGCGGCGACGATACTCTTCGTTGAGTTTCTCGAACCATTCCGGTCCCTGTGAGAGGGCTTTGATGGCTGCGAGCTGGAGAGGCTTGAACATACCTGAGTCCATCTGGCTCTTTACCTTGAGGATGAGGGAGATGGCCTCGGCGTCTCCGGCGATCATTCCGACACGCCAGCCGGCCATGTTGTGGGCCTTGCTGAGGGAGTTCATCTCGAGGCAGCACTCTCTTGCTCCTTCGATGGAGAAGATGGAGATAGGGTCCTCGTTAAGTATGAAGCTGTATGGGTTGTCGTTGATGATAAGTATCTTGTGGCGGCGGCCGAAGTCCACGATCTTCTTGTATAGCTCGCGGGATGCCTTGGCGCCGGTCGGCATGTTCGGATAGTTGGTCCACATGAGCTTGACGCCTGTGAGATCCATTTTCTCGAGGGCATCGAAGTCAGGATACCAGCCGTCCTCTGCCTTGAGGTCGTAGCGTACGAGCTCGGCCTCTGCCATGAGGGCTGAAGATGCGTATGTAGGGTAGCCAGGGTCCGGGACGAGGATCTTCTCGCCTTTGTCTACGAAAGCGAGGGTAGCGATGAGGATACCTTCCTTGGATCCGGTAAGAGGCTGGATTTCGGTCTTAGGGTCGAGCTTGACGTTGTAATATCTTTCATACCATTTGGCAAAGGCCTCTCTGAGGGCAGGAATACCCATGTAGCTCTGATATCCGTGGACATCCGGCTTCGGAGCGTTCTCGATGAGAGCGTCGATTGCCTCCTTTGGAGGGACACCGTTAGGAGAGCCTATACCGAGATTGATGATTTTAGGCAATCCCTTTTCTGCACGGGCGGCATTGAGGGCGTCCATTTCCCTGTTCTTGCGTGAGAAATAATACTCCTGGACACTTTCTGTCCTTTTGGCTGGTTTGATGATCATATTAAAATACTTTAAATTGCCGATACATATTCGCCCAGTATGTCCAAATCTTCAAGCAGCGGCCTTACGGCTGAGAGCGCCTGGGTATAACGCTTGTAGCTGTCGAACTTGATGTCCGCGTAGAAGAAATACTGCCATTTCTTTCCCGGTATCGGGAGCGACTGGATCCTGGTGAGGTTCATGTCGTAGAAGGACAGTATGGTAAGGATGTGCGCGAGGGACCCTGGCACATGATGGAGTGTGAAGCAGAGGCTCGCCTTGTTGACGAGTTCCTGTGGTACGGAAAGGGATTCGTCGAAGACGAGGAATCTCGTGAAGTTCTCTTTGTATGTCTCGATTTCGGGACGGAGGATTTCCAGACCGTATTTTTCCGCGGCGAGCGATGATGCGACTGCTCCGACGCCTTTCAGGCCTCCGCGGGCTATGTCGCCTGCGCTCTTGGCGGTGTCTTCGGTCTCGACCATGCGGATCCATGGACATTCAGACTCGAAGAATACTCGTGTCTGGTTTATGGCCATGTAGTGGGTATGGACCTCGCGGATGTCTTCCAGTTTCTGCCCCGGAAGAGCCATCAGGTTCTGGTGTATATGCAGATAGACCTCACCCTTGATCTTCTGCGGGTATTTGCGCAGGAGTTCGAAGTTCGGGATAAGTCCGCCCGACGTGGTGTTCTCGATGGCCATCACCGCAGCCTGCGCCTTGCCTTCGCCCATGGACTTGAAGAGCCCGTCGAATGTCGAGCATTCGACGATCTCTATGTCCTGGTCGAAATGCTTCTTGTAGAAAGAAGCGGCGGCCTGCTCATGGAAACAGCCAGAGAAGCCTTGTATTGCAACTTTTGTCATTTGTCAAGTCCGTTATTGTGGGGAATCTAAACGGTCAGGATGTCCTTTTCTTTGGCTGCGATTACGTTGTCCACCTCTTTGACGTTCTTGTCGGTGAGTTTCTGGATCTCGTCCTCGCCCTCCTTCTGGGCATCTTCCGTGAGCTCGCCGGCTTTCTGGGCTTTCTTGAGCTGGTCTACAGCGTCACGGCGTGCATTTCTTACGACCACCTTGGCGCTCTCGCCTGCGGCCTTTGCCTTCTTGATGAGTTCCTTACGCCTGTCCTCGGTGAGGGCCGGAACGATGCAGCGGATGGTCTCGCCGTTGTTTGACGGGGTGAGTCCGAGATTGGCGTCGATGATGGCCTTCTCGATCTTTGCGATCATGCTCTTCTCCCATGGCTGGATTGCGAGGGTCCTGGCGTCCGGAGCAGTAATGGATGCAACCTGAGGAATAGGAGTGGCGGTGCCATAGTAATCTACAGTCACGTTATTGAAAACTGTCGGATTGGCTTTGCCTACCCTGTATGTCTTGAGGTCTTCCTCGAGGAATGTCAATGCATCCTTCATCTTTGCTTCAACTGCGGAAACAATGTTCTTTGCGTTTTCCGGTAACATATGATTCTTGTTTAGTTGTTTGTTATACGTGTACTAATGTCCCCACTTTCTCTCCTTTGAGGAGCTTGGTGAGGTTGCCGCGGCTGTTCATGTCGAACACGATTATCGGCATGTTGCCTTCGCGGCAGAGGGAGTATGCAGTCTGGTCCATGACCTTGAGCGATTTTGCGATCGCCTCGTCGAAGGTGAGCTCGTCGTACTTGACCGCCGTCGGGTCTTTCTCCGGGTCGGCCGTATAGACGCCGTCGACTCTGGTGCCCTTGAGGAGGGCGTCAGCCTTGAGCTCGAGGGCCCTGAGGGCTGCTCCTGAGTCGGTCGTGAAGAACGGGTTTCCGGTACCTCCGGCGATCAGCGCCACTCCGCCTCTTTCGAGGACTTCGACTGCCTTGTCTCTCATGTAATAGTTCGCAACCGGTTCCATAGGGGTGGCAGTGAATACCACGGCTTCGACTCCTTGTTCGCGGATGAACATCGACAGGGCGAGGGAGTTGATCACGGTCGCAAGCATGCCCATCTTGTCTCCGTCGACGCGGTCGAAACCTTTGCCGACTCCCTGGAGTCCGCGGAATATGTTGCCGCCGCCGTTGACGATGGCTACCTGCAATCCGGCCTTTGCGGCCGCAGCGATTTCCTGGGCATATGCGGTGAGGCTTTCGGTATCAAGACCTTTGCCTTCATGTCCGCCCAGACTTTCGCCGCTGAGTTTTAATAATACCCTTTTGTACATACCTGTCTATACCATTATAAGAGGTAACAAAATTATCGAAATATTATGAAACTTGCAAGAAACGCGTTATATTTGCCCTCATAATGCATCTTTACGGATAAAAAATTATAACTATATGGCAAACGCATTCCACTATTCAATCGGTAAAAAGTTCCTTCAGGCTGTCAGCGGAGCCTTTCTAATTTTCTTCCTCCTGCTGCACATGACGATCAACTTTTTCTCTGTAATCGATACCTTTACCGGAAAATACGGTGCTGATGACGGCTTGTTCAAGCTGGGTTGCGAGTTCATGGCCCTTCCTATCGTGAAGCTCATGGTTCCTATCCTCGCCCTCGGTTTCCTTGTCCACATCATCTACGGTATCTACCTTACGATTTATAACTTCAAGGCTCGTGGCGGTGTCAAGAGATATGAGGTTGCAAGCAAGGCTGCCGCAGATTCATGGTCAGCTACCAACATGTTTGTGCTTGGAATCGTAATTCTCGGTATCCTCTTCGTCCACCTCAGTCACTTCTGGGCTAAAATGCAGCTTCTGGAGTTCATGGGACAGGAGGCAGAGAATCCTTATCTCCTGCTGAACGCTACTTTCCATAGCTGGATTTCCCTTGCCCTCTATCTGGTTTGGTTCACCGCTATCTTCCTCCACCTTATCCATGGTTTCTGGAGCATGTTCCAGACAGTGGGTTGGAACAACCAGATTTGGATGAAGCGACTGAAAGTGATTGGCGTGATCGTCGCCATCGTGATCGTTCTCGGTTTCGTGGCAGTCGCCGTCAATGCTTTCCTGCATTCCAACGCGATTATCTAACGACAATTAAATACTATAACAGCCAAAGGGACCCAGTTTTTCTGGGTCCTTTTTTTTGACTTCTTTCTGAACTTCTTTTCCGGGGCTCCTGTATTTTTGCACCCTTCGGAGGACCTTTTAGGCACCACCCCACACATCCCCGCCGACCGGCTGACGGGCCGCCTACGTCAGCGGAGGGAATCCTCGTGGTCACGGCTCTGTTCCGCCGACTCCGTCGGCTCCATCCCTCCCAATGTCTACTTCGTCCTGCTCCGCAGAACTCGTATCCATCGGGCCCCTCCCTCTAACGTGGCCGAGGGTGGCCACGCTCGCCGCGACCAGAGGACACCCGCCGCTCTTCACGGCGACGACGGCCACTCCTTCGCTCTCCGCTTTTCCTCAATGCCTCCGGTTTCTCAGCCACCAAGCTGCGACAAAATCGCTGGTAGTCTGCTGAAAATTGCCATCCGGCAGCACTGAAGGGCAGAAAACGTTGGTGGCCTGCTAAAAAATTGCAGACCTCCGGCACTATAGGCCCGAAAATGCTGGTGGTCTGTCAAAAAAATGCAGACCTCCAGCACCGCAGCCGGAATATACGCCCTCCGGCTGCTACAGATCGGGCGCTGCGGCGGGCTCTGGCCCTGAAGGCCCTCCTCGCGCCCGACTGTTGCGCGGTTGGTTCCGGGAAATTAAGAGAGTGCAGGGAACCATTGAGGTACGATATATCCGGAGAAAAAAGATTCGGAAGATTGCCCGGATTGCCAGACTTTCATATTCGTAGACAGAGGAATTTCTTGATCATCCGGCACCGTTTCCCTGCAAAAGTGAGCCAGGTGGTTTATTTTCTGCATCACCTGGCACGGTTTCCCCACAAAAGTGAGCCAGGTGGTATATTTTCAGCATCACCTGGCGCAATCCGATGGATTGGATGGGACCAGAGAAAGAGTTTGGTAGAGTAAAAGGATGATCGAAGTAGCTGGCAGGGACGAATGGAGAAGGGTTGGGCGATTGACGGAGATAGCGGGTGGCCGGCGGCGCCGTGAAGAACGGCGTGGAGCATTTTAATGCTGAGGGTGCGGCAAACCATAGTACAGGGCACTCAGAGGCACATTGTTGCACCCTCAGTGCCGAAAAAACAGGGATGAGGGTGCAACATCCCGCAATAGAAATGTCTCTGGCCATATGTCGTGCACCCTCAACGCTTTATCCGACGGATTAGAGGACTCGTAAAGCGAGGCGTTTCCTTCCGCGGCAGGATACGGCCGCACCGCAGTGGCGAGAATGCGGCGGGTGTCCTCTGGTCGCGGCGAGCGTGGCCACCCTCGGCCACGTTAGAGGGAGGGACCCGATGGATACGAGTTCTGCGAAGCAGGACGAAGTAGACATTGGGAGGGATGGAGCCGACGCAGTCGGCGGAACAGAGCCGTGACCACGAGGATTCCCGACGCGGACGGCGAGGGAAGGAGAGCTAGTTCTCCGGAGGGGTCATGGACTTGAGGATGTCGTCCTTGATGCCGTCGCGGTACTCCTTAGGAGTCATGCCCTTCGCCTCCTTGAAATTCCTGTAGAACGTGCTGCGATTATCATAACCGACACGATACATGATCTCGTCAATCGTAAGCCTCGAAGAATACAGCAGCTTCGTGGCCATCTCGATACGAGACTCCTTGAGCATCTGATGGAGAGTCTTGTCCGTAATCTCCGCAAGCTTCCTGTACATAACGCGCAGACTGAGACCAAGCTTCGCAGCAATCATAGAAGCACTCAGCTCAGGACTGGACAAATTCTCATCAATAATCTTGAAAACACTGTTCATGAACTCCTTGTCATCGCGATGGATGATCTTGCCATCGTTCACCACATACGTACTGATAGGCGACTTGTAATACTCAGCCATGCTCTCACGCTTGTTCAGCATCTTCTCCAGAGCAGCATTCAGATAATCCATGTTGAACGGGAAAGTGATGCAGAGGTCCGCACCCAGCTTCATGCACTCCTCCTTCTCCGTCACCTGAAGCGAAGAAGTCAGGGCAATCACAGGAATCTGCCCGGTCCGCTTGCCCTCCTTCATCTTCTCCATGAACCCGGCAAAACTGTTTATCATCGAAGTCGCATCATAAACGATAGCGACAGGCATCTGGTTCAGCATGTCCGCAAGAGCAGCCTCGGTGCCGTTGTACTCCTGCACATTGTACTTCTCCGACATGAAATAATTCATGAACGAAGAAATCTCCTTGTTGGAACTGATCAGGCAGAGATTCTCCAGGTGGCGGTCAGTACTCATCTTCGCCGGGAACTGATTCTCCACGAGAGTATTCAGCATATTGATGTTCTCGGAAATCGACGAATCCTCATATCGGATATGATTCTCCCCGATGTTCTGCTGAGGAATCTCGATGACCATCTTCAATTTCTCGGACGCCCTGTCATAATCATGAGTGATGACACCCTTCATCTCCTTGACAAGCTTGCTGACCAATATCAAATCAAAGTTCCTGACATTCTCATCCTTGTCGTCCGTATCCGACAAAGCCAGAGAGTCATCGGTGGTCACACTCATGTCCATGACGATTCCCCCCTTGTCGCCCCTCCTCAAGCCCAGATAGATCTCCTTCTTGCCCGAAGCGATTGCCAGGAATTTATACAGCAGCGTATTGAACATGGTAAGGAACGCCTCCTTGTTGACAGGGATTATGATATCCTTCTCCACTTCATGTAGCATGGTCACCTCCCGGATCTTCGCGCTGGACTTCATCAGGTCCAGCATCTCATTGGCTATCTGGCTTACATGAATGAGCGAAACCTTGCCGGAAGAAGTCTCCGAGATGCCCTTGTACTCGTTCAGAATCTGCAGAGTCTTGTTGATCCTGGCGATGTTATACTCGACAAGGTTCACCTTGCCGGCAACATAAGGGTTGTTGCTGGTCTGCTGACGGATCTGCTGGCAGAGTCCGAGCATGAACGTTATCTGCAGGGAAAGTTCCTCGGTAATAGTGCTGGTCGTCTCGGACTTGACCTTCATGATCTCCTTCTCATATCTCTTCTTCAGCCTTTCCTTCATGGAGGCATACTTGTTCTGGACATACCTGAAAGTCTGGAAAATCATGGCCAGGAAAATCAGGACATAGATCATCTTGGCCCACCAGCGCTTGTAGACAGGAGGAATGATATAGATGTCAAGGCAGTAATCCCTGCTTTCGTAGAGCGTCGCCCGGTTGAGATACTTTATCCTGAGCGTATAGTTCCCGGGATCCAGGGATGGGAAATAGATCACATTGCTGTTGTTAGTGATCCATTCGTCATCATACCCGTCAATCTTATAGCTGAACTGGTAATCCGGGTAATTGAGGTTGTCCACGAGCGAGAACTCGATGGCAAAGATAGACTTCGAATATGGTATCCTCAGCTTGCCCTTGTCCATCTTCAGGCTTATGTGAGAATACTTGTTGTTCTGGATGAAATTCGTGATGTTGATGTCAGGAGTGTAGTCCGTCTTCGGGTCATCAAACGATGACGCCTCGTCAATGACAGTGAAGCCATTGATGCCGCCGAAGAACAGGGTGCCGCTCCTCGGATCGCGATAGCATGCGCCGTCAGAATACTCCAGAACATCGATACCGGAGAAGCGGTCGAAGGATGAACGATATCGGAAATTCTCGTCAAGGGAGATGATGCCCGAGTTGGTCGTTATCCAGATGTTGCCGTTCCCGTCGGGCAGGATTGCGTGTATCGCTCTTTTCGGGACGCTGTCGGGGAACTTGGCCGAGTCGGCGGCCGAAGAATATGCCACGATTCCGTTTCCTGTCGCGAAAAGCATGTCCCTGGTCTTAGTCGCGAAGACCGTCTCATTTATGGCCAGTCCGTTGTTAGTCGGGAACTGCACCACGCGCGACTGCCCGGTGGTCATATTGTATGAAAGCACGCCATTTCCCCTGCTGGCGAACCATAGGGTGGAGTCATTCTCCATCGCTATCGAGAAGACGGACGAACTGGAGTTGAACGGCTCCACGAACCGCAGTTCTTCGGTCTCGGTGATGACAGGCACGCCGTTGACCGTCTTGAACTTACATCTGTGGCACCCCTGTTTATGGGTCGCCACCCAGAGCACCGACCCGTCAGTCTCCAGGAGGTCGTGAACCTTAGCGAGTCCCTCGCTTCCCTTCACATGTTCGATGCGTCCCGTCTTGTATGAATAACAGTTCAGACCGCTACCTTCGCTGCTGATCCATAAAAAGCCATTTTTGCTTTCTATGATTGAATACACGGCGTTATTGCTCAATGCGCTGTTCTCAGCCGTGAACCTGTCTATATTGTTCCGCTCAAACGGGCCTTTCGGCGAGAAACCGCGCAACCTGTAGATTCCGTCGCCCTTCGTACCTATCCAGAGGTCCTCCTTGCCGTCCAGATAAATGCTTCTTATCGGCATCTCGATATTGTAAGGAAGGTCGTCAAAGGTTATGCAGGAAATATCCGTAGCCTTGTCACTCCATTGCATAAGCCCGTTACAGTCCGTTCCGACCCAAACTATAGGCTGGTTGTTGTCCGGAATCATCGAGAAGACTCCGCAGTGGATATCCGTCTTCTCCAGAGTCTTCTTTCCGTAGGTGTGGCGCATCACGCCGTGCTGCATGAAACTTATCAAGCATTCTTTCTCGCCGGCAATGATTCCCGTGACTTCGTCAGTCTTGAGAAGGTCTGACTCTATTTCCGAGATCATCTCCATCTTTCCATTGCTGCCGTCAACCTTGTACAGCTTGCCCTCCGGCGAGATGACGTAATGGTATCCATCATGTCTGGCTGTCACAAAAAGACACTTCAGGCCTATATTCTCAACCTTTCTTATGGAAGGAACACGTTCGTCGCTGAAAGTGATGAGATCGATGTCACGGCGTGAAAATATGCACAGCCGGCCATCGCCGAGAATGGACATGTGCCGTACCGCCTCTCCTTCGGCATATGTCATGTCCGGGTATATAGTCTGTGCGGACGACTCCGTATCGAGATACAGCAGCTTGCCCTCGCCGTTTATCGAGAACAGGTTTCCCTCCTCAGTCACGGCCAGTCCGGAGCTGAAAGCCAAATTGTCGTAAAAAAACACATCCTGGGTGATCATGTCCAGACGGGCGGTCCCGTAGTTTGTCTGCAAATACAGATACTCCCCCGTTCCCGGAATGATATGCCTGATCTGGTTGCCGGAAAAGTAATTCTTGCCGTCGGATGCGACAAATGTTTTCAGAGTGTTGCCGTCCCATATGTTCAGACCGTCCATGGTACCTATGTACAGGTGTCCGAGAGAGTTCTGATATATGGCGCAGATGGCATTGTTCGACATGCCCTCTTGTGACGAAATAGTCTTTACGCGCGCACCTGAGGCACCGACTGACAACATCAGCCATAGTGCCGCAGTATATTTCAATGCTTTTGTTTTCATGAAGGCCACAGTCTTGACGATATCGCCGCAAAGATAGCCAATAATTGCCATTTTATGACAAAATGCATGATTCTTTCCTAAATAATGCATTTTTGTCACAAAATGAGACAACGACACGGATACGAAATATTATTATTGCAACGTTAAAATTAGAGGAAGTAAAAACGTTACAATGACTACAAATTAAATATCATGAAAAGACTGATTCCTATCATCCTACTTTTATGCGTCGCATCGTCTCTGGCATGCAATGCGAGAAAATATGAGTCGCAGCGTCCGGCTGAAGATGAAAGACTCTTTGTCTCAGCTGCAGTCGAGGCCAAGATCCAGGAAGTGACAAAGCTGCTTAAGAATGACAGGCTGGCATGGATGTT
This sequence comes from Bacteroidales bacterium WCE2008, assembly GCA_900167925.1. Lineage (NCBI taxonomy): Bacteria > Pseudomonadati > Bacteroidota > Bacteroidia > Bacteroidales > Bacteroidales bacterium WCE2008. Next base: position 474,350 of record FUZM01000001.1, on the reverse strand, counting down.
TGCCAACTGTTTCCCGAACACGCTTGACACTACGATCCATCCGGTAGGAGAATATGATACCTTCGTATATACAGGAGACATCCATGCGATGTGGCTCAGGGATTCGGGCGCGCAGGTATGGCCATACATCACCCTGATCAACGATGATCCCGAGCTCAAGAAGCTCATCGCAGGCGTGATTCTGCGCCAGTTCAAATGCATCTGCATCGACCCTTATGCAAATGCATTCTATAAAGAGGAAGACAAGAGGGGCGAATGGGCCAAGGACGTAACGGACATGAAGCCGGGAGTTCATGAGAGAAAATGGGAAATCGATTCCCATTGCTATCCGATCCGCCTCGCGTATAAATATTGGAAGGTATCCGGCGATTCTTCGATCTTCTCCGACCTCTGGATCGAGACGGTCGAGAATGTGCTGAAGACCTTCCATGAGCAGCAGAGAAAGGACGGCGTGGGCCCATATACGTTCATGCGCAACACCACCAGAGCCTTCGATACGCTGAACAACAACGGTAAAGGCGCTCCGGTAAATCCGGTAGGCCTTATAGTGTCTTCGTTCCGTCCTTCCGACGACGCCACTACACTTCAGTTCCTTATCCCTTCCAATTTCTTCGCGGTCACTTCGCTCAGGAAGGCTGCCGAGATTCTTACCGAGGTGAACAAGAGGGAGGACCTCGCTGCACAGTGCCTCGAACTTGCAGACGAGGTGGAGGCCGCCCTTAAGAAATATGCGACGTACGAGCATCCTGAGTTCGGAACCATCTACGCTTTCGAGGTGGACGGCTTCGGCAACCATCTGCTCATGGACGATGCTAACGTACCTAGCCTCCTGGCTATGCCTTACCTTGGCGACGTTGACATCAACGACCCGATTTACCAGAACACACGCCGCTTCGTATGGAGCGAGAGCAACCCATACTTCTTCAGGGGCAAGGCTGCCGAAGGAATCGGCGGTCCGCACATCGGTTACGACATGGCCTGGCCTATGTCCATAATGATGAAGGCTTTCACAAGCCAGGATGACAAAGAAATCAAGTGGTGCGTCGAGACGCTCATGAAGACAGATGCCGGGACAGGCTTCATGCATGAGTCGTTCAACGTCGATGACCCGGACAACTATACACGTTCATGGTTTGCATGGCAGAACGGTCTTTTCGGAGAACTGATTCTGAAACTCATCGATGACGGCAAACTTGGACTGCTCAACAGCATCAAAGTGAAATAGCAACAACCTACTAATCACAAAAAACAACTAAATTCCTTTCAATTATCAATTATGAGTGCAATTCAAGTATCTAAACATTGGCTGATTTCAGCAATCCTATGTTTAGTGGGCTTCTTCGGTACCGCAGCCGGAGCGGCGGCTCAGAGCAAGACATTCCAGACAGTACAGGGTATTGTCACGGATGCCGCTACGAATGAACCGGTTGCAGGCGCTCAGGTATGGATCAAGGATTCGTCCTATGGTACGATAGCTGATGCCGAAGGCCGCTATTCAATCAAGTATGAAGGCAAATTTGCCACCCTTTGCATCTCTTTCTTCGGATATGAAGATGCTTTCGTAGAACTTACAGGAAAAGACCAGACCGCAAACGTGGTCCTTAATGAAGGCTCCCTCATGGTCGAGGAGACCGTGGTTGTCGGATACGGCACGCAGAAGAAAGCAAGTGTCGTCGGCGCGATTACGACCATCGCTCCTGACCAGCTCACCGCTCCCGTAGGCAAGCTTTCAAACATGCTCGGTGGTAAGGTGTCAGGTATCATCTCCTTCCAGAACAACGGCGAGCCTGGAGCAAGCTCCACCTTCTGGATCCGTGGTGTATCCTCCTTCTCCGGCGGAAACACTCCTCTCTGTCTCGTCGATGGTGTAGAGCGCTCGCTTGACCTCGTGGACCCTAACGACATCAAGGAGTTCTCCGTCCTCAAGGATGCATCCGCAACCGCAATCTACGGTGTGCGAGGCGCAAACGGAGTTATCCTCATCACCACTCATACCGGTACGGATTCAAAGGCCCAGATAACCGCAAAATATGAAGTAGGCGCCGTTTCAGCCACCAAGATTCCAGATGTGTGCGACGGCCGCCAGTATATGGAAATGATGAATGCTGCCGCAGGATATGAATATTATTCTCCTGAGGTGATGCAGAAGCATCTCAGCGGCGTGGATCCGGATCTCTATCCGAACATTGACTGGATGGACAAGATCTTCAAGCCTATGTCCACCAGCCATCGCGCAAACGTCCAGATCACAGGTGGTAACAGCACCGTGAAGTATTATGTAGGTGGTGGTTTCTACAGTGAAGGTGGTCTCTACAAAGAGGATTCATCCGTAAAATATGGCACCGAGATGAGATACACGAAGTATAACTTCCGTGCCAACGTCGACATCCAGGTAGAGAAGAACACTACCCTCAACCTCAACCTCGCTACAATCTTCGAGCAGCGCAACAAACCAGGCACTGACTCAAAGCAGATATTCCAGTACTCACTCATGGTACCGGGCGTACTCTTCCCTGAGAAATACTCTACAGGCGAGACCGCCGGTATGGCAGTGAACCCTTACGCCATGGTCACTGAGACCGGTTACCGTCAGGCATTCGACAACAATGCCCAGGCGCTTATCGGACTTACCCATGACTTCGGCTGGCTCACCCCGGGCCTGAAAGCCAACGCCAAGGTATCTTTCGACGCATACAACGCTCATTGGTTCGACCACACACGCGCATACGACTGCTACTATGCGACAGGCCGTGACGAGGAAGGAAACCTCATCCTCGAACAGTCAAAGACCGGAAGCCAGACCCTCAACTATAACAAGGGTGGTTCCGGTAACCGCAGGCTCTACATAGAGGCATCCCTCAACTATGCAAGGTCTTTCGGCAAGAACAACGTGACAGGTCTCTTCCTGTTCCAGGAGTCAAGCCGCAGCTTGCTTGGCGACAGCGCAGGTTCTTCCCAGTACTCTCTCCCATACAGGAACCAGGGTATCGCAGGACGTGTCACATACAACTATGACAACCGCTACTTCTTCGAGTTTAACGCCGGATACAACGGTTCCGAGAACTTCTCTCCTGGGAAGCGCTTCGGTTTCTTCCCTTCAGTAGCCTTGGGTTATCTCGTATCAGAGGAGCCATGGTGGGGCAAGATGAAGAACGTAGTGGACATGTTCAAGATCCGCGGCTCATGGGGTCTTGTAGGTAACGACCAGATCGGCGGCAACCGCCGTTTCATCTACCTCGGCACCATCACGAACTCCGGTTCTGCCTACTTCGGCACAGGAGTCAGCGGTCATGGCGGTATCAAGGAAGGCGATATCTCCAACCCTAACGTAAGCTGGGAGGTAGCCGAGAAACTTGATGTCGGCGTCGACTTCTCTCTCTACGGAAAGCTCAAGGTTCAGGCCGATATCTTCAAGGAGCATCGTTCCGGAATCTTCCTTGACAGAAAGTCACTTCCATTCTTCTCAGGAATCTCAGTCACCCCATACGTAAACATGGGTGAGATGGACAACTCCGGCTTCGACCTCTCTGCCGACTACCACCAGAAACTCGGCGAATTCATGGTTACGGCCAAGGGTACATACACCTTCGCAAGGAACGTACTCGTCAACTGCGATGAGGCCGCTTACGAATATCCATACCTCAACAGCACCGGCCAGGCATACTGGCAGCCTTTCGGCTATGTTTCAGACGGACTCTTCCAGAACCAGGCTGAAATCAACGCCCATGCCGACCAGTCTCTCTTCAATCCGGTACCTGGCGACATCCGCTATGTGGACCTCAACGGTGACGGCGTGATCAACACGAACGACCGCAAGCCAATCGGCTACAGGGACATTCCTGAGATCTACTATGGATTCGGCGCATCAGTAGAATGGAGAGGCATCGACTTCTCAGTGTTCTTCAAGGGTGTCGACCATGTTTCACTGAACATGATGTCACAGGCCAAGCTCCTCGTGACCGGTATCACTTCTACCGACGGCCGTCTTGAGACTTCAAACATGCTCTCAGACCTCTACAACAACTATTGGACTCCTGAAAGACCTAATGCGAAGTATCCTCGCCTCACATATCTTAACGAGTCTACCAACAACACTCAGGTTTCAGATTTCTGGACAAGAAACGCTAAATACATCAGCCTCCAGAATGTCGAGCTCGGATATTCCTTCCCTACCAAGTGGACATCCAAGATGCACATGAGCGCGTTCCGTGTCTACTTCCAGGGCCAGAACGTATTTACATTCAGCAAGTTCAAACTTTGGGACCCTAATCTTACCGGTTCCGGAGGCGGTAATGTATATTCATACCCTACCACACGTGTATTCAGTTTCGGTATCAGCGCCAGCTTCTAAAAAAGACACTCAAAATGAAAAGATTATATATACTCATATTTATATCAGCGTTCTTCCTTGCCGGTTGCGACGACTATCTTGACCGTCAGCCGGATGATGCCCTGACATCAGACACAATCTGGGAGAAGAGAAACACCACAATGCAGTATTTGTGGAACGTTTACAGCTGGATTCCTAACGACGCCGATCCTTGCAGCAACAACGATGCATTTGATGCATGTGTTTCTGACGAGACTTCCGGTTCCTTCCCGAACAGCCGTTTCGGAAAATACATGTTCGAGACACAGACTCCTGACGACACATTCACCGGAACCAAGTACAGGAACATGTACTACGGTATCCGCGAGGCTGGTATCTTCATGGAGAACGTAGACCGCTGTCCTGAACTCACAGGCGAGCAGAAGAACGAGTACAAGGCCGAGGCAAGATTCCTCCGCGCATACTATTACTTCTACATAATGAAGAACTACGGACCGACCTTCTTCAACGGCGATTCATCATTCGGTCTCCTCGACGAGGACGTCAACAAAGTTGACCGCACCGCATGGCAACCGCTGGTAGACTGGGTTTGCGAGCAGCTTGACATGGCTGCAGCCGAGCTTCCTTCCACAAGGGATGCAAGCTCAGAGCTCGGCCGTGCAACAAAAGGCATGGCACTCGCCATCAAGGCCCGCCTCCTACTCTACAGTGCCCGTCCTCTCTTCAACGGACAGGTCTACATCGACGAAAACGGCACCATTACCCCGTCCCACATGTATGACGGCATCAAGGACCGCAACGGCAACCAGCTCTTCAATACTTCATATGATGCGAAGCGTTGGGAAGAGGCAGCAAAGGCTGCTAAGGCCGTCATCGACCTTCCGACATACTCCCTTGTAGACAACTCTACAAAGACTGACGACTTCGAGCGCGGACTCGAGAACCTTACCAACCTCTTCGTCGAGGACCTCGACAATGACGAGATCATCTTCCCATTCATGCGTGGGGGCTCTACATGGAGACACAAGGCATTCCCGCAGTGGATAATTGACGGAGTCGACGGCTGGGCTTCAATCTGCCCTACCCAGAAGCTTGTCGATGCATTCGCGATGGCAGACGGCGTATACCCTGTCAAGACAGAATACTGGGATACCGAAGCATACGCCCAGGGCAAGAATGTCGATGTCGAGAATCCTGCACAAGTTGACCCTAGGGCCGGCTACGCAGAGTCAGGTTCCGTGAACATGAAGAACCCTCTCCTCAACCTCGTGGTTCCTGAGAAGGCCGCCGACAGAGCTACTCCTGCCCAGTTCGCAAACCGTGAGGCACGTTTCTACCGCAACGTAGGCTGGAGCGGAATGCAGTGGGTTGCAGGCAATGCCAACGTCAAGACCGACCTCGAATATTATACGAACGGTCAGAACGCATGGCCTTCAGCAAACAATGTCCCTCCTACCGGATACCTCGCCCTCAAGTGGTACGCTCCTACCATCAACCCTCTCCAGGGATGGGGCAACATCACATGGCCGATCGTCCGTCTCGGCAACGTCTATCTCGACTACATCGAGGCTCTCAACGAGTATGACCCGGCCAACCCTGACATCGAAACATACTGGAACAAGATCCGCCACCGCGCAGGTGTCCCTGACATCTTCACGGTATATCCTGAGATCAAGGGTGACAAGAACCTCCAGAGAAAATATATCCGTCGCGAAAGGATGGTAGAGCTCTGCTATGAGTGCATGCGCTATGCCGATATCCGTACATGGATGGTTGCAGAGAAAGCAAGGAGCGGATACACGATCGGATGTAACGTAAAAGTCAACAACGACAATATCGACGGTGATTTCTGGCAGCGCAGGGAGATAGGCATGGAGCAGTATGGCTATGGCGAGACCTACAGGTACGGTCCACGCAAGTTTACCAAGAAATCCTATCTCGAACCTTTCGAGACTGCCGAAGTGAACCGCGTCCCGGCCCTCCGCAGCGACCAGAACCTGGGATGGTAATTTTAAAATCGAATGAAAATGAAAAACATATTTATAGTTTCATCACTCATGGTCCTGGGCATGCTCTGCAGCTGCGTGTCAGACCACAGAGACTTCAATATGCCGGATTCTGCCGTCTATTTCACCGACAATACCGCCAACAACGGTATCCAGAAGGTCAAGCTATACAACGTGCAGACTGAAGTAGAGACTACCGTAAACGTATATTGTGCCGGTCTCAAGGCAGCGGAAGCTACAGTGACGGCCAAAGTTGCGGAAGACTACATCGACTACTACAACAAGATCAATTACACGGATCTCAAGGCCCTTCCTGAGAATTGCTACAAACTGACTAAGAGCACCGACCAGCTCAATGGCAGGAACGCATCTTTCTCAGTAAGCTTCGATGTCAACAACATCATTGAATTCTCAAAGGAAGACGGAGTAGACCTGAATGACTATGTGCTCGCTCTCGCACTCGAAGCAGACAACGTCAAGGTAGCATCCGTCAAGGATACCACCTCTCTCGGATATTACATGGCTACTCCTGTCCTCAGCAACGCTACCCTCAGGATCAAATCCACCGAGCTCACGCTTGACGGCAACATGACCATCACGGCAGAGCTTCCTTTCGAGAACTCATGGGATCTCACCTACGACGTGGAGTTCGCGACAACGGACGTCGACGAGCTTTTCACCACGAAGGGCAATTCAATTCCTGCAAAATATGTGTTCGCAGACAAGTTCCCTGAAGGAACTGTCATCGAGAACGAGGATGTGAAGTCAATGTCAGCCGGCACCAACAAGGTTGAGTACAACATCACAATCCCTGCAGAAGGCCTGAAATGGGCTCCTGGCAAGTCGTTCAACTATGCAGTCAGGTTCAGCAACGCAGTCCTCAACGGAATGGAGATTCCTATCGAGAACCCTCTGCAGACGGCTTCTGTCAACGTCGGAATCGACATCAAGGCTTCAAACGGAAACACCGAACTCGGAACACGCCTTGCAGAATACGGACTCACCCCACTCGACGACAAGCAGGGTGGCGGCCGTTCAGGAAACTTCCTTGAGAACATAGTGCCGGGCGGCGGATTCATTTTCCATCCGCAGACATCCCAGGACAAGAGGCCTATGGCAGACTACTCCGTATCAGGAGTATTCGACGACAGAGTATCCAATGCAGCCCACTCCTGGATGCAGAACTGGGGCTGGAACGGTGACAACGGATATGGCGCCACATCATTCTCAACTCCTTACTGGCTTCTCGTCGACATGCAGGAAGAATTCGGCATGGGCGGCATCGAGTTCTGGACAAGGTCCGACGGCAGATACAACATGAAGGCCGTCGAAGTCTATGCCCTCGACGACTGCACATACACGCTGAACCAGAGCATTCTGAACTATGAGGCATCCGACGTCACCTATCTCGGAAAGCTCAGGTTCACGGGCGGCGCCCAGAATGTAAGCATATCTCTTGACCCGGCCAAGACCCGCTACATCATGATGGTCATCACAGAAGCCAGCGGCGGTCTTGACTGCCAGGAGCTTGTGCTCTGGGGCTATTAACAGGATTCAATAACTATATTGAATGTAGTTTGTTTTTTTATACGATAGGAGGCTGGCTGGGAACATCCGATTCCAGCCAGCCTTTTATAATGCGATGCTTAGTTTCGCAGGATTTTATATATTTGGAACATATTAGCGATTTGTCATGAGATTAACTTTGATTTCAGCCATTGCCTCCGGCATCCTTTCACTATGTACAGGCGCCTCTCTTTCAGCAGGCGTCCCGGTAATCCCGGCTCCGCAGTCCGCGGAAATGACAGGAAAGACATTCAACAAGAAGAACATCGAAAGGGTAAAGTATGTAGAGGAGAAGAACCTTCCTGCAGAGGCATATGAAATCCAGATAAAGAAAAACAGGATTGTCGTCAAGTCTTCGGACGATGCCGGCAGGTTCTATGCGCAGCAGACTCTGAAGCAGCTTGCAGAAGCAGACGTGATGTACTGCGGAGTCATAAAGGACGCCCCCCGCTACGAGTGGAGAGGCTTCATGCTTGACGAGTCCCGCCACTTCTTCGGAAAGGACCAGGTAAAGGAAATCCTCGACCTCATGGCCCGATACAAGTTGAACAAGCTCCACTGGCATCTTTCGGACGACCAGGGCTGGAGAGTCGAGATAAAGGCTTATCCGGAGCTGTGCACGGTCGGCGGCATAGGATGCTATTCCGACCCGAACGCTCCAGCAAGGTACTATACCCAGGATGACATCCGCGAGATCGTCGCCTACGCGGCGGAGAGACACATAGAGGTCATCCCTGAGATCGACATGCCCGGACACGCAACGGCTTTCACCAAGACATTCCCCGAATTTGCCGCAGGAAATCGTACGATCAACCCTGCTGACGAGAATCTATATACGGTACTCGAGACCATAATCAAGGAACTCGCAGACCTATTCCCGGGCCGATACATACATATCGGAGGCGATGAGGTCTCGACGCAGGGATGGAGAGAGCATCCCGACATGAAAGCCTTCATGGAGAAAAACGGAATAGCCTCATACAATGACATCCAGAAATATTTCGAGCGCCGTCTTTCAGACATCGTATCCGGAACCGGGAAGGTGGCAATAGCATGGGACGACGTGATCGGCAGCGGCATGGACAAGGACAGGACCATCATCCACTGGTGGCGCGCCGACCATCCTGATTCCCTGGAAAAGACTCTGGAAAACGGCTACAGGACCATCATCTCGCCATGGGACCCGTTCTACCTCGACTACATACAGGATATCCGATGCAAGGAAGGACACCTGGCATGGGAACAGCGGAGCAACGAGATGAATGAGATATATGGATATAAGCTGGCCGATGACCAGCATGTAATCGGAATCCAGGCCAATCTCTGGACGGAAAGAGTCCGCACCGGAGAGAGGCTGGGCTACATGGTCTTCCCAAGGCTCATAGCCATCGCCGAAAAGGCATGGACGTCGCAGGAAAACCTTGACTACGACGACTTCCTGAAGAGGCTGGAGAACGAATACAAGTATCTGGATTCGCTAAACGTCTATTACTACGACTTCCGGGACTTCGACACTCATCCGGAGCCCAAGAGATAACGAAAGGCGGCCTTTCCGGCCGCCTTTCATGATATATGTCCGTAAAGACTATTTATTTAAATCGTCTGCGTCTTTGATGAAGCGGGCGATTTCTTCGTCTGAGATCTCGAAGTCCTGGAGGTTGCCCTCGAAATACTGGTCGTAGGCGCTCATGTCCACGAAACCATGGCCTGAGAGGTTGAAGAGGATTGTCTTGGCCTCGCCGGTTTCCTTGCACTTGAGGGCCTCGCGTACGGTGGCGGCGATTGCATGGCAGGACTCAGGAGCAGGGATGATACCCTCGGTGCGGGCGAAAAGCACTCCGGCCTTGAAGCTTTCGGTCTGCTTGATGTCGACCGCCTCCATGAAACCGTCCTTCATTAGCTGGGAGAGAATTACTCCGGCACCGTGGTAGCGGAGACCGCCGGCGTGGATGTTGGCAGGCTTGAAACCATGACCCAGAGTATACATCGGAAGAAGCGGAGTCAGTCCGGCCTCGTCTCCGAAGTCATACTCGAACTTACCCTTGGTCAGCTTAGGACAGGCTGCAGGCTCGGCAGCGATGAAGCGGGTCTTCTTGCCGTCCTGGATATTGTGGCGCATGAACGGGAAAGAGATTCCGCAGAAGTTGGAACCTCCGCCGAAGCATCCAATCACGATGTCAGGATACTCTCCGGCCATCGCCATCTGCTTCTCAGCCTCCAGTCCAATCACGGTCTGGTGCAGACAGACATGGTTCAGCACGGAACCGAGAGTGTATTTGCAATTAGGGGTTGTCACTGCGAGCTCGATGGCCTCGGAGATAGCGCAGCCGAGGGAACCGTTGTCGTTAGGATTCTTGGTGATGATATCCTTTCCGGCGCGGGTGGACATAGAAGGAGAAGGAGTGATCGCAGCTCCGAATGTCTGCATGATCGAGCGCCTGTACGGCTTCTGCTGATAGCTGATCTTAACCATATAGACAGCGCACTCCAGGCCGAACTTCTTGGCGGCATATGAAAGGGCTCCGCCCCACTGTCCGGCACCGGTCTCGGTAGTGATATTTGTGATGCCCTGCTTCTTGGCATAATAAGCCTGAGCAAGAGCCGAATTCAACTTATGCGAACCGGCAGGGCTGACACTTTCATTCTTGAAATAAATATGGGCCGGGGTGCCGAGGGCTGCCTCGAGCTCATACGCGCGCACGAGAGGGGTGCTGCGGTAATAAGTGTACTGCTCGCGGACAGGCTCCGGAATGTCTATCCATTCATGGGTCTGGTCGAGCTCCTGGTTGGCGCATTCCTCGCAGAAAATCGGGTAGAGGTCCTCCGCTTTCAGAGGTTCGCGGGTAGCCGGATTTAGGATGGGGAGCGGCTTGTTAGGCATTATAGCCTGGATGTTGAACCACTGCGTAGGAATCTCGCTTTCGGGGAGAATGAATTTTTTCTGTCTCATTGTCAAGTATTGAATTTTTATATTAGTCGTATAATGTTATTCTTTCTCAAAAATACTTACAAATTTTTACAAAGAAAAGTCTTTTTCGGAAATGGCCCGAAAATTACTATCTTTGGACCAGGTATTTAAACTTACGATGCTATGAAAGGAAAATCTATTCTGGCCCTTCTTGCCGGAGCGGCAGCGGGACTGACCCTCGGAGTGCTTTTCGCCCCGGATAAAGGAGAAGTAACCCGTAAGAAACTCGGGAAGCTCAAACAGAACCTCGCCGAACAGGGCGAAGACATAAAAGAAGAAGCCAAAGCAAGAATCATGGAGCAGCTCGACAAAATCGAGAACTACTTGAAAGACGACAGCTCCGAAGAGAAAGAAGACGAAAACGAGAATAAAGAATAACAACTATGGGCGAATTCACCAGACCGGTCGAAGAACTCGGGAAAAGCGCCAAGGCGTATGCTGACCTGAGATTCGAAGACATAAAGCTCCGCCTCGTCAAAAGCCTGTCCTACAGCCTCGGAAGACTGCTTTCGATGGTCGTATTACTTTTCGTATGCTCGATAGTATTCCTGGCTCTGGCGATCGGACTCATACTGATCATAGGTAAGGCAATTGACAACTATGCCGTCGGCGCATTCATCGTTGCCGGCGTATTCGCCGTCATCGCCGCCATACTCTACGCGCTGCGCAAAGTCCTCTTTGTCAGCAGTTTCGTAGAGATAATGCAAGACCTCGGCAAGGTCTCCAGCCTCAAGGAACTCGAAAAGGAGCAGATAAAAGTCAACGAAGAAATCCACCGCAAAGAAGACGAGATTTCATATCGCATAGACGGGCTGAAAGAGACATACTCCCCTGCCAACCTCTTCCTTTCAGGACTCCGCAAGACTGGCGGAGACGTTGCAATCATCTCAATCCTGCACAAGATCAGGGAATTCCTTACAAGACAGGCTTAGTCTTGACGGCAAGCCATTCGGCGACCTCGGACGGAAGTCTCGGGGCAAGCGTCTCGTATACCCTCCGGTTATAGGCATTGAGCCAGTCGAGTTCATCCTTGTCGAGAAGTTCCGGAAGAAGGACCGAGGTATCGAAATGGCATAGAGTCAGCGTCTCGAACCTTAGCCAGCTGCCGAAATCATTCTTCCCGTCCTCCACGCAGAGCAGGATATTCTCGTGCCGCACTCCATGACTCCCCTCGCGGTAGATTCCCGGCTCGTCCGTGATGGTCATTCCAGGCCTGAAAGGCACGTTGGAAAGGTTCTGGCGAAGCGACTGCGGCCCTTCATGGACATTCAGATACTGTCCGACCCCGTGGCCGGTACCATGGCCGAAATTACGCTTCGAACGCCAGAGCGGCTCCCTCGCCAGCACGTCTATATGGGCCCCGCAAGTCCCCGCCGGGAATACGGCCATCGCCAGGTCGATATGGCCCTTCAGTACGAGAGTATAGTCCTCCCTTTCCAGGGCGGAGCATGGTCCCAGCGGAACAGTCCTAGTGATGTCGGTCGTCCCGAAAAGATAATGGGCGCCGGAATCGCAGAGATACAACCCCTGCGGCAGGAGTACCGGGACGTCCTCCTCCGGAGAAACATAATGCGGCAACGCCGCTCCTTCGCCATATGCCGAAATGGTCTCGAAACTCTCCCCTCTGAATCCCGGAATCGAAGACCGGAGCTCATGCAGTTTGTCGGCGGCATCGCGCTCTGTAATGATGTCCTTGAGCCTGAGCCGGCTGTCCAGCCAGAACAGGAACTGCTCCACGGCCAGACCGTCCTCGACATGGGCTTCATGCATCCCGGCGATTTCGGTCTCGTTCTTGACCGCCTTACGCAGCGGCACCGGAGAAGGTCCGAGCCTGAGATTTTCGCCCTCGAGCAGAGTATAGAGATGGTAGTTCAGAGTCGCCGAATCAGCGTACAGACGCCCGCCGTCGCCGACCAGAGTCGACAGGGCCAGGTCTATCTCGTCGTAGCCATGGATCCCGACCCCTTCGTCGCGTAGTTCGTCGAAGCTGTCGCGGGTCTCTTCGTCCAGATGGCGGCCCTTGGTCACATACCAGTCGACGCTGTCGAGGCTGACCACCAGATAAGAGATCACCAGCGGATTATAAGGGATATCCGAACCGCGGACATTAAGCAGCCAGGCTATCTCGTCGAGCGCCGAAACAAGTATCGCATCGCATCCGCTGTCGATAATGAAATTCCTGATCCACAATATTTTGTCCTGGCGGGACTCGCCCGTCAGATCGTCCCCGAGAGTAATTACAGGTTCCGACGGAATGCGCGGCCTGTCCTCCCAGACTTCGTCCGGCAGATCCGGCACATCCACAATACGGACTTCATCCTCCGGATCCCTGCCGGCATCGGCAAAAGCGGAACGGATCTCCCTGACCGAGGCCGCATCCTGACAGAGACCGTCAACCGCGATGACGACCGTCCCCTCTTTGTCACAGAAACGCTGCGCCAGCCATTCCGGTATCATGACAGCGCCCGGAACACGGGTCTTGTGCAGTTCTATCCCGGAATCCTCGAGCTCCCGGCCGGCCAGGATGAAATATCGGGAATCGGTCCAGATTCCGGCACTGTCGAGGGTCACGACAAAGTCCCCTTCGCCTGTAAAACCGCTGATCCGCCGTACCTGCTCCCAGCGCGGGGCGAAGTATTCGCTGCCATGAGGGTCGCTGCCGCGGATCACGACGGCATCCCAGCCTCTGGCTTCCATTAGATTTCTGAGTTCTTCCATAAGCTATAGCAATTCACGGATTATTTCGTCCGATACAAACATTCTGTCTTCCGGGATTCTGACCATATCCCCGATGCGCACGAGGGCCCCTTCGCCAAGCAGCCTGCCGAGACTTCCCTGAGCCGAAACGGCAGCAAGGAACTCCTCCGGGACTCCGGCGTCAGTCCTCAACCCGAGCATTATCTTCTCGACGCGGATATCCTCCTCCGAGAGTTTCTCGGACGAAGGTTCATAAACCAGCAGAGTCGCGGAATTCCAGCTGCGGACGTCCGTCCCGCGGAGCGAGTGGGCTCCGGCCCCGAGTCCGACGTACGGAACCCGGCGCCAGTAGGCGGAATTATGGACGGCCTCATGGCCCGGAATCGCAAAGTTCGAGACCTCGTAGTGCCGGTAGCCGGCGGCAGAGAGCTCCCGGCAGAGGAGATCATACTGACTGCGGCAGAGTTCTTCGGGGGCCTCTTTCGCCCGGCCCCGGCGTATCAGGGCCTCGAGGGAGCTTCCCTCCTCGACCGACAGCTGGTAGGCGGAGATATGTTCAGGATGCAGGTCCAGCGCCTGACGGACTGTCGGGAGCCATGATTCCTGAAAATCGGCGATACCGAAGATAAGGTCGATGCTCATGTTACCGACCCCCGCTTCGCGCAGTATGCGGACTGCTTCCAGAGCTCTTTCCGAGTTGTGCCGGCGGTTCATCCACCGGAGCACCCGGTCATCGAAAGACTGAATCCCCATGCTGACTCTGTTGACGCCCAGAGAGAGCAGTCCGGAGACATATTCCGGGCCCTTTTTCACAATGTCCTCGGGATTGACTTCGATCGTGAATTCCCTGAACGGGCCGAAAGGACTGACAGCCCCGACGATACGTTCAAGAACAGAAAGGGGCAGCACCGATGGGGTGCCGCCTCCTATGTACAAAGTATTCGTTTCTGCCGTATCCCGGATTTCTGCGGAACGGACTGCAGCCTCAGCGCATATGGCATCGGCATAAGTCCCGTAGGATTCCTCCCCGGCGACCTCGGAATAGAAGCCGCAATAGGTGCAGAAGCTCCTGCAGAAAGGGATATGGATATAAATCATCTGAGATAAAGTTCAGACGCGCCGAGGAAAGCGTCCTCGGTATATGCCTCGACCGTATAGGTACCCTTGGTGTAAGAAGGGATGTCATTGAGGTAGATGCTCAGATCGACCTCGCGTCCCTCATAATCGACTTCGCGGGAAGCGGAAGCGATCATGGTCTCGCCATTGTAGGTAAAGGATTCCCTGTTGGCATTGGTGAGGATGATTCCCTCCGGATCCTTTACGCGGATGAATACCCTGACAGGGCCCTTGGCGGCGAGATCGTTCTCCACAAGGCTGAGAGTAGCCATGAGACGTCTTGTCCTGCTGCTTCTGTCGGTCTTCTTGTCGGAACCGTTGAATGCCTGCAGGTTAAGACCTCTGGCCTTGATTACCGAACCGGCCTTTACCTGACCGGCGAGATCCTCGACCTGACGGGTAAGGTCCTCGTTCTGCCTCTTGCTCTCTGCCGCTTCCTTGCGGGCTGCAGCCGCGTCAGCAGTGAGCTTATGGTTGAGAGTATTGAGGGAGTCGATCTGCACGATATATCCCTTCATTATGCTTCTGAGGGTACCGAGTTCCTTTTCGTACTGACGCATCTTTGTCCTGTTGGTAGCGTCGGTCTTCTTTATCCTGTCGATCAGTTCGGCGACTTCCGCACGGGAAGTGTCGAGCTGCGAGTTGATGCTGTCGTAGTCTGAAGAAAGGGTCGCATAGTCCTGCTGGAGGGCTACCATCTGCTCGGTGAGATCCTGTTTTTCCGCTTCAAGGTCTTTCACGAGGGCTGATTTCTGCATCCATACGTACGCGAGTACGCCGGCGAGAGCGACAGCCACAACTGCAAGGATTATCATTACGGAACGCAAAGTCCTTGACTTCGCTTCCTGAGCTTCGTGCGCTCTTCTTTCGAGAATCGGATCGTTTTCCATAACTGTAATTCTTTTAAACTTACATTTCTGTTCTCTGCAAGTATTATGCAAAAATAACAAATCATATCATATTCCGCAAACGGATATAAGAATACCGCCTGAATATCAGGACGTTACGCCGGATAAATCTGATTATCAGCAGATTGTTGTCCGGCGACATGATTTATCCGCACAAAAAACACGGGCCACACAGGCTTCAGCCGGGATTCCGCGTCTTATCCGTTTGCGTCCATTGGCAAACGGATAAATCTCGCGGTCTTTGCAGAAAAATTGACGCGTTATGAAAAAGTATCTGTATATGTTTATGATTCTGGCAGTTACCGGATGCGAAGAAATCGATCACGAAGGAGAATGGACGAGAGAACAGCCCGGACAAGGGGTCGTCCGGATGGAAGACGTCGCGCGGCTTCTGACAGCCATCGATATAGGACATGAGCAGATCACGGAGGTCCATGATGCAGTATCGTCTTCGTCGTCCAACGGATACGACGAGGAGTATATGATGAAGGATCTTTTCTCCAGTCCGGGGGCCGGAGTCGGAGACCGGGAAGGAATGAACCGCACCAAAAATACGGAGAAAACCTATTCCAGACCTCTCAGAGACCTGATTTCGGAATATCTCGGCAGGACAAAGGCGTCCACGTCGGCGGAAGAATATATCGAATCTCTCAGCGCGTCCGGACTCCAGATATACTGGCCGTTCTCGGAAGAATATGACGGTTTCTCGGAACCGGTCATCACTTTTGACCCCGGAGACGGCTCCGAAGCGAACACCGGCTTCCGGATTGACAGGGACGGCAAGGGCGTCAAATCCGTCGAAGAGATAATAATAGACGAGGATTATGCCCGGGCCCATCCGGTCTGGGTGATAAACCGCAACGACGACAGCGGCTACCAGAGTCTGGAAATGCTCCGGCGCAACGACCCTGACTGGGGTACAGGAGGCGGGACGATAACGGTCAAGGCCTCGGAGAAAAAACTCAGGACGCTTATCCTGAAAGACTTCATAATGCATCGGAATTATGATACCTGGTTCGCCGGAGGATCCGAGTTTTTCGTGAAGATCGGGGCGCTCGACGACTTTACCGCCTCAACCGAAGCGGAGCTGCTTATCTACCAGCCGCTGATAACCGATTTCATGATTACAGTAAAGAGGAGCCAGAGAGGGAAGCCGGTCCCGTTCAATGCCGTACTGATCTCCAACTGGACGTCCCAGCTTGAGAATTGCGCGTTCATGATAACCGAAGACGACGGAGGGACGAGGACATCCTGGAAGACAGAGGCTGAGGTAAAGATCAAGTCCAAGACCTACGGTGTAAATGTCAACCTTCCTTACAACAGCAGGGATGACATAGTCTGGAGAGGTCATCTGGCGGCTCCGTTCCTGGAGAAATACAGCAATGTGCCGTCAAGGTTCGGGGATATAGAAATCACTTTTGAGATTCTTGAGAAATGAAATCCCTGACAGCCATTTCACAGGAGGCGCAGTCGAAGACAAGTTCCAGACGCCGTCCGTTATTCAGAAGATACAGAGGCCCCTTGACAGCTTTGCCGGCAGGGGTCTTCAGGCATATGCCCAGCTCATGGCGGATACAGTATTTCGAGCGCATCAGTTCGACGTCGCTCTGATGTGCGAGTTCGTAGGCCGGTTCGACCGAGGCGGCGCCGGCTGCCCGGTATGCCCTTTCAGAAAGGGCGTTGGAGACATTCGCCTTATACGAGAGCGCTGCAGGAACGGCCGGCGCAGATGCATGGTCAGGAGCCGGGGCCATCGGTCTGCGATTGCATGGTACCTGGTCGAGAGCATCCGCCAGAGACCTGCGCAGCTCGTTAATCGTCGATGCTGGGACATGCGGCAGCCCGTCCGGGGCGGAGATATCTCCGGCCGCGAGCGAAAAGCGGTAATCGGAGGTCTTCTTCCCGGTCTGGGCAATGAACATGGAGGCCATACGGGCCTGGTCGGTCGCGACCGGGGCATCGACGCGGATTGTCGCGGCGGCGGTGCGGCCGTCTTCGGTGGTGGCGGTGGCGGAGAGGTCGAATGCTGAAAGATTCTTCGCTACGCCCAGAATGACGCTGGCCGGGATAAGGCGTTCGCATGGCTGACGGTCGAGGATCTTCTCGAACTCTGCGCTGATGTTCCTGAAAAGGACCGTTCCGGGACGGAGGCCCTTGACAGGGCGGCAGATTATCCGGTCGCCTTCGCAGACATCTCCCCTGAAACCCACTATCGAACCGTCTGTCGCAAAGGCGAATCCGTCTCCGTTGGACAGGCGCAGTCCTTTCCCGGAAGGGCGGACGGTTATCTCCATGGAATCGCGCCCTGAGGCCCGGACCGTCGACACGGTGCCGATCTCCTCACCCATGCTCTTAGGCGTATCCATGGAAGCCCAGCGCCCCCGTTTGCCGTCAATGAAAAGTGAAGTATAGCCGCGGTTGAAAGTCTTGGCCGGATCCGGAGTGAATCCCTTTTCTACGCGGCCGAAAGAGGCGCGGCAGTATTTATCAGGATGGGCGGCGACAAGGGCGTCCATGGCGAGAGAATACTCCCGGACCACGTTGCGTACATATGAACTGTTCTTGAGCCGTCCTTCAATCTTGAAAGAACATACTCCCGCTTCTGCGAGGTCCCCTATCCTTTCGAGCAGATTATAGTCCTTGAGCGATAGCAGCGCCTTGTTTCGCACCAGTACTTTTCCGTTCCCGTCGAAAAGGTCATATCTGGACCGGCAGGCCTGGATGCAGGCTCCCCGGTTGGCGCTACGGCCGGAAATATTCTCGGAAAGGTAGCACTGGCCGCTATAGCAGACGCACAGGGCTCCGTGGACGAAGAATTCCAGCTCGGCAGAGACGGATTTGCGTATCTGGCGTATATCGTCAAGGGAGAGCTGCCTCTCCAGCACGAGCCGGCTGAAGCCCTGGCTTTCGTAGAATGCCGCAGCCTCCGGAGTGCGGATGGCGCACTGGGTAGAGGCGTGCATCGGTATGGTTACTTTGCGTCCTTTCCCGTCCGGTCCGCCGTCCGCCAGGGCAAGGACGGCCAGATCCTGTACGATAAAAGCATCCGCACCGGCGTCCTGCACGTCCAGCATCATCCGGTACGCAGCCTCCAGTTCGGAATCGTAAAGTATTGTATTGAGGGTTATGAAGATCCTTGCACCGAAACGGTGCGCGTAATCGCAGAGCCGCCTTATGTCTTCTATACTGTTGCCGGCGGCTTGTCTTGCACCGAACTCGGGTCCGGCGATATACACAGCATCGGCACCGCAGCTTATTGCCGCGATGCCGATATCCGCATTCCTGGCCGGAGCCAGAAGTTCGAGTCCGATCATTACTTGCTGAGAGCGTCGATCATCTGCTTGGCGTTTGCGCCGAACTGAGGATCGCTGAGCACCTTCTTGTAGTTCTCGATAGCTTTAGCCTTGTTGCCTGCGCCCTGATAGAGAGCACCGACGGTAAAGATGATAGCGTTGGCGTTCTTTGCGGTAGGGGCAGCCTCGAGATACTGCTCGAAGTATTTGATTGCATCGTCATTCTTGTTGAGCTTCTGGGAAGCCTGGCCAGCTACGAGGAAAGCCTGGGCATTCTCCTGGAAGTTGTTGGCCTCAAGAGCGTTCTCTACTGCGGCGGCATAGTTCTTTGCCTTGAGATCTGCAGCGGCCTGCTTGAGGTAAGAACCACCGAGGACCTTGGCGGCATTTCCACCCTGGCCGTTAGCCTCAGCCTTTGCGAAAGCTTCCTTGGCGCCGGCGAGGTCACCGAGGTTTGCAAGGCTCTGTACGAGACGGAAAGCGGCTACGCCATTCTCGCCGTCGAGCTCGAGGACTTTGCGGAAACCGGCAGCTGCGGTCTCGAAATCCTTAGCCTTGAAAGCGTCGTTTGCAGGTACAAGCTCTTTGTTGATATTGGCCTGAGGGAGAAGTTCTGCAACCTCAGCTATAGTAGCATCATCACCATATTCTTCTGCGATCTTTGCGGCCTCGTTGAATCTGGCGATAGCTGAATCGAAATCGTGCTCGTTATAAGCCTCTTTTCCGATAGAAAGGATGATTCCTGGGATGACACTCTTGCAGGTAGAAGCAAGCTCATTGCCAGCCTCTCCGCAACTTTCTGCCATCTGGAGAGCCTCCTGGAAAGATGCAAGAGCAGCAGCCTTGTCACCATTCTGAAGGGCCTCGTTTCCTTCTTTCGCTTTCTCTGTGGCAGTTGCCATGTCCTGTGCGAATACCATACCGGCAGACAATGCGACAGCTGCCAGCGCCAGAATAATTTTTTTCATGATTTCTGATATTTTTATATTAAACATATTTTCAAGCGCGTATTTCACAAAAATAGTAAAAATATCTTAATTTTGTAAGTCGATATATCTACAACTTTATGCGCAGACGGATAAACCCGCTAATAATCTTGTTACTGGCATTATTCCCAATAATTGTGCCAGCGGCGGACCTGCCTACCCTCGAGAAGGCTGCCAATATCCGCGAAGGATACCTCGACAACGGCATAAAGTATTATATAGCAAGCAATAAAAGTTCGAAGGGGATAGTCGACATGGCCCTGGTGCAAAAGACCGGTTTCATCGACGAGACAAAGAAATCAAGAGGCGCGGCTACAGTCCAGGCCCGCGGTTCCCTTACTGAACTTCAGCATTTTTCAAGAATATCTCCGCAGACTTTCCTGACTTCCAACGGTATCCGCCCGGCTGCCGAAGGCTACGTCGAGATAAGATCCGACGCGACCATCTTCCGCTTCAGCGACATCCCGGTTTCGGACGGAACGGACGCAGCCGATTCGACAATGCTGCTTATCTTCGACATTACCGGCAGAGGCTTCAAGGCCGACGGCATGGACTACTCTCCGCAGAACCAGGCGATAATAGTCTCCGGCGACGTCGACCCGGACCAGCTTATCAATAAGATGAACATGCTGTCGATGCTGGTGACCCGCCAGAATCCCGGCAGGACGAGCCGAAAGCCTTATGTATGGATCGGAACCAGCGACATCAAGGTCGAAATGGTACCGGCCCGCACCTCCGGACTCGTTTCGTTCACGATACGCTACCGCCTTCCGAGGACTCCGGACGGGAACATGGCTACGGTCCAGCCTCTGGTCGCATGGAAATATGCCTCCGAACTCGAGATCCTGCTCCGGCGCAGGCTCGGGAAAGCTCTCCGCAGCTCCGGAATTCCGACCGCCGGAATCGAAGTGGAGTACCGCAGCAGCGACGCCGGCAACTCCGATGAGACTTTCAGCATTTCGGTATCATGCCGTCCCGCAGAGGCCCGCGATGCGATGAAGGCTGTCGCCGCCGAGATGGCCTCTATCGACCGTGAGGGCATCAATCCGGAAGAATACAGGGGCGTGACCCGCGAGCTGGCGACCCGCCTCCGCTCCAGCGTCAGGACATCCGGCAGCAGCAATTCAAGCTACGTCCGCATGTGCATTGCATCATATCTTTATGGCGCCTCACTGGCCGACCCTAAGGACAGGATGGACTTCTTCCTTTCAAGGAATCTGGACGACGCGACGGGAGCGAGACTGTTCAACGGATTCGTGACGGCGCTGCTCGACAAGAGCGCTAACATGGATGTCATTACCAGTGCGGAATCGCTGGACGAGAATTCCGTCTGGAGGATTTTCCGGGATGCCTGGGAAGAACCGAAGGCCCTCTCTCCGGTCAAGGGCTATGCAGATACCCTTTTGCTGCGCAAGAGCGCTCCAAAAGTCAAGATCAAGACGACCGACAAGGATCCTATATCCGACGGTCAGCTCTATACTTTCTCGAACGGCCAGAGGGTCGTATACAAAGAGATCGCCGACGACGGTCTGATCCACTTCTCCTGGAGAGTCAAGGGAGGCTATTCGCAGATCCCGGGGCTCAGAAGGGGCGAAGGTGCCTGCATCACCGACGTCGCCGCGCTGGCCAAGATTTCCGGCCTTGGCGGGGACGATTTCAGGGATATACTCATGTCCAACGGCATCGTGATGAGGCTGGACATCGGCCTGTCCGAGCTCAGGATCAGCGGCGAGTCTCCGGCCCAGAAGTTTCCTCTCGCGATGAAGGCCATGCTTTCGCTGACCGGAGATAGGGAGCAGGACGCCAAGGCCTATGCCTACTACCGGGACTGCGCCGGGCTCCAGGCCCTCGCCGACAGAGGAACTCCATACAGAAGACTGTCTGTCCTCGACAGTATCATGACCCCGGAAAACAATTATTCCGCCTTCAGGAATTCTTCCGCCCTGTCGGACGACCTGCCGAAGAAGGTGGAGCGCTTCCTGGACGCCCAGTTCTCGAAGATGAATGACGGGGTGCTGGTCATAGCCGGAAAGATCGACGAAGCAACGCTCAGGAAGACTTTGGTCCGCTATATGGGCGGTTTCAGGAGCGACAGGGTCGCCTCCAACAGGTCCAGAAGGTTCGGCGACGTCAAGACCGGGAGAATCACCGGATGGACTGACAGCCTCGATGCTTCGGCCTATGATATCGCTCTTTCTACAAGACTCGACTATAATCTGGACAATAATATCGCTGCCCGGATCGCCGCGGGCTATATCGAGGAGGTAGCGGCTTCGGCGGCGGCAAGACTGGGATGGTATAGTATCGTCAGGACCGATTTCAGCATGTTCCCGGAAGAAAGGCTCAGTCTCTCGATCCTGACTTCTCCGGCCGGGGAATCAGGTCTGCCGGCCGACATGGTCCAGTCCGACGATGCCGTGGCCGTGGCTGCAGCCGTGCGCAGGGCGATTGCTCTGGCCGCCAGGGAAGGAATAAGCCGTCACCGGCTGGAAGAGGGTCGCAAGAGGGCTCTGGCGATGATGGACAAGACCACGCCGGCGGGAGTCATCCGACTCGTCGAGATGCGGTATTCTTATGGAAAGGACATGATCTCGAGATATGAGGACAGGGCTAAGGCCGTCTCGGCGGAGGATGTCAACAGGATCCTGACCGCACTTGCCGGAGGCAGCGTCGCTGAACACGTTCTGAGGCTGAGGGAGATGGAGGAAAAAGTCTTTGAGCCGGAAATCGAGGCCGTGATTCCTGATGGTCCGGAGTTGCCGGAATATGAGCCTTCAGCCCCTGAGAAGGCGGATCCGGAGGGGCTCGGCGGGCTTTTCCGCGAACTTTTCAACTTGGAGTAGCTTATGGGCAGGGAAGATTTCGGGACAATAATCCAGATAGGAGATATCCTCGTTTCGGAGGAGGTCGTCACAGAGTATTTCGCATGCGACTATGAGAAATGCCGTGGATGCTGCTGCGTCCATGGAGACAGTGGCGCGCCTCTGAGGGAAGAGGAGACTGAAGAGCTCGAGAAGCACTATCCGGTCTATTCATCCCTCATGACGCCGGAGGGCCGCGAGGCTGCCGAGAGCCAGGGCTTTTTCGAGATTGACCGCGAAGGGGATATTGTGACTCCGGTGGTCCGCAAGACTCATTTTGTGGAAGGCGGAGTACCCGGGACCAGCGGCTATATCGGCACGCCGGGTCTGGAAGACTGCGCTTTCTGCCTTTTCGAGAACGGGAACGTGCTCTGCTCTGTAGAGAGGTGCTTCTTCCAGGGGAAATATAAGTTCCGCAAGCCGGTGTCCTGCTGGCTTTATCCTATCAGGGTTACACGTATGCCGGGAGGAGGCGAGGCTCTCAATCTGCACCGGTGGGCAATCTGCAAGGATGCTTTCGAGAAGGGTAAAAGAGAAGGGACCCGCGTCTATCAGTTCCTTCGCGAGCCCCTTGAATTTCTGTACGGCAAAGAGTTCTATGAGGCTCTCTCGGCCGCAGCTGACCATATAAACGGTTAATCGTTCTGTTCCAACAGTTTCATCGCGTCTTCGAAGTCTTCGGCATTGACCTTGACCTCGATAGCGTTAATGGCTGCATTGATAGAAGGATACGACGAAGCCTGGCCGAATATCTGGGCAGGGATGCCGTTCTCCCTCAACATTCCCGCGGTAATCTCGGCGGAGAGCGGATCGCTAAACTTAGCTACTGTCTTGAAATCTGTTTCCATACTATTCCTGGTTATTATCGTTTCTGAAAGCGGACTCGAGTCCGTACACTATTCTGATCACATCTTTTCTGAGTCCTTCGATCTCGAAACCGGAGAATGATCTGGTAAAGGTAAGTCTGTCTTCATACATTTTGAGCAGACGGCCTACTGCTCCACGGTAGCGGAAGGTAAGATTCTCGCCTTCTTCTTTTTCGAGCTTGTAGCCTTTTTCCTGCATGAATCTGATCACGTCATCCTTGATCTGGAGGTATTCCCCGGGGATGATCGCGGTCTTCTTGACGAAGCCGAAAAGGGGATAGACTGAGGAGACGAGGGCGAAGAGTATGGCGATCTTTCCTACTGATGTCCAGCCTTCCTTAAATATCGATTCGATTCCGCCTCCGGTCAGCTTGAAGACGATCATTATCCCAAGCAACAGGGCCAGCAATATGAAGAAGTATATAAAATACTTCACTGCTCTTGCGATGTATCTCATAATCTTTACTCAATTATTAATATCGATGACAAATATAATAATTCTAGTCAGAATGAGAAGGGGGGCTAGAAATATTTGCGTTCCTCATGGTCGAGAGCGACGAAGATGAAGATCATGACGGTAAAGGCCCATAGAGAAGAACCGCCATAACTCATCATCGGCAACGGGATGCCGATAACCGGCATGAGCCCGATAGTCATGCCGATATTGATGAAAAGATGCATGAACAGACAGCTCGCCACACAATACCCGTAGATACGGGTAAACGCCTCCCTGCTATGCTCAGCATCCTGCACGATCCTCCATATAAGCAGGAAATAAAGCAGGATCACGACAGTACATCCAAGGAAGCCCCACTCCTCTCCCACGGTACAGAAAATAAAATCCGTACTCTGCTCGGGCACAAAGCCGTAGGTAGTCTGGGTACCGTTGAGGTAACCCTTGCCGGTAAGACCGCCCGAACCAATCGCAATCATACTCTGGTTGACATTGTAACCTACTCCGGAAGGATCCTCCTTCATTCCGAGAAGCACCTCGATACGCTTGCGCTGATGCTCCTGAAGGACATCATTGAAGATGATATCCGCCGACATGATCATCATTATTCCGGCGATGAATCCGGCCACTGACAGCGTCAGGAACCTGCTTTTAATCTTATACGCACGAACCAGCAGAATAGGAATGGCGACAACGGAAAGCCCGGCGATGATATAACGGAAATAAGGGATGCCACCTTCCGCCCCTGGAACTAAAGCCCGGCGGATCGCAGGGATCAAGGCAAGCAGCAGAATCGGGATTCCTCCAAGAAGTATCGTCCTCCAGAATCTTCCGTTGAATGCATTGAACAGCACCAGCAGCGACAGCAGTACCAGCACCGCCGTGAACGGAGAGGCCGTCAGCGTCAATATGAACAGAAGAATCGCTATTCCGATGACCGCCAGGAACCATCCGGACAAGCCCTCGCGGTAGAACATGAAAATGAAGCCGACATAGACGAGCGCGGAGCCGGTCTCGCTCTCTGCCACGATTATAAGCATCGGGAGTCCGACTATTATCGCCGCGATCATGAAATCCCGCAGCTTGGTTATCCTATAGTTGGCCCGGCTCATCAGGAAGGCCAGCATCAGCGACGTCGTGATTTTCGATATCTCGGCCGGCTGGAACCGGACGGGGCCGAATTCGAACCATGATCTCGAGCCCTTGACCTCGATTCCGAGGAAGATCACGGCGACCAGAAGGAACATGACACCGACATAAAACGGGATGGACCCGCTCTCCCATAGTCGCGGCGGCAGCACGAAAAGGATCAGTCCGGCCAGTCCGAGAGAGGTCAGTATCCATACGAACTGCTTTCCGCTTCTGGCGGACCAGGCGATGATGCTGGACGGCTCGGACGAATGGATCGATGCATAGATATTGATCCAGCCGATGACGATAAGGAGCAGGTAGAAGATGACAAGGCTCCAGTCATAAGACTGGCGCATTGATCTGGATGAACTTCTTATCGGCATATCTAGTCCTTTTTAACTCTTGACATAAGGTTTCCTTCGAGCATGCGCTGCTGCAGGGCCTGACGGCCGGGGTCGTCGCTTATCTCCCCGTTGAGATACTTCTCGACGAGAAGGGATGCGATCGGGGCTGCCCATGTCGCACCGAAACCACCGTTCTCGACATAAGCCGCCACGGCGATCTTCGGATTGTCCTTAGGAGCGAAGCAGATGAAGACGGAGTTGTCGGCGCCGCGAGGGTTCTGGGCCGTACCTGTCTTTCCGCAGATATCGAGTCCCGGAACGGCTGCTATGCTGGCCGTACCGCCGGAACCGTAACCGGCATTGACAGCCTTCCACATTCCGTTTATGACCTTATAGAAATTGGTCGTATCGACCATCGTATACTGTCTTTCGTGGTATTTAGGGTCAATCTCGACACCCGGAGAATCCTTTATTATGTGCGGGATTATGTAGTGTCCCCTGTTGGCTACGGTCGCGCAGAGATTAGCGATCTGCAGAGGGGTTACTCCGACCTCGCCCTGTCCGATAGAGATGGAAATGATCGTCGTGAACTTCCATCCTCCCTTGCCATAGCGTTTGTTGTAGAGCTTGGAATCCGGGAGGGTCCCGCCGAGTTCTGCCGGGAAGTCGCTGCCGAGTTTATGTCCGAAGCCGAAACTCTGCACGTAATCATTCCATTTGTCGAGAGACTCGTCGATGCTGGAGTATTTGCGGTTCTCCAGAATGTTCTTGAGGACATAGCAGAAATAACCGTTGCAGGACATCATGATCGCGTCCTCCAGAATCAGCGGCGAACGGTGCACGTGGCAGCCGAGCTTATGCTTTCCGAAGTGGTAGCCCTGGCTGCAAGGATAAGCGTACTCCGGTTTCAGGACTCCTTCTTCGAGACCGATAAGTCCGTTGACCAGCTTGAACACCGATCCCGGAGGGTATGGGGCCTGCACGGCACGGTTGAACATCGGCTTGTACGGGTCGTTGACGATTTCGCCGTAATGCTTTCCGATGTCGGCGAGCATCTCCACGTCGATACCCGGGCTGGATACCATAGTCAGTATCTCTCCGGTCGAGGGTTCGATGGCTACGAGACTGCCTACCTTGTTCTGCATGAGCAGCTGGCCATACTGCTGGAGCTCGGCATCTATGGTAGTCACGATATCCTTGCCGGGGATGGCTTCCTTGTCTTCGGCGCCGTCCTTGTAGCGTGCCTGACGCTGGTTATGTGAGTCACGGAGGTAGATATGATAACCTTTTTCGCCACGGAGGTCTTCCTCCCTGGCGGCCTCGATGCCGGTCTTTCCGGCGTAATCTCCGGAACGGTAGCTCTCAGGATGCTTCTTTATGTATGACTGATCAACTTCAGAGACATAGCCGAGAAGGTTGCCTCCGGCATTGACCGGATAGTCGCGGATGCTTCGCACCTGCCCCCTGAAGCCCGGGAAACGGTACTGGACCTCTGCGAATTTCATGTAAGTCTCGGCAGGAATCTGCTTCAGCAGAGTCATGGACTGATAGCCGATCTTGCGTCTGTTGCGGCGGTACTCGGCCATCTTTCCGCGCAGGAAGTCTGGACTGACTTCAAGGACATCGGCCAGCATCAGAGTATCGAAGGGCTCGACTTCCCGGGGCGTAACCATGATATCGTAGGCCACTTTGTTGCCGACGATGATCACGCCATTGCGGTCATAGATCACTCCCCTGGTCGGATAGATGATATCATAGACCATGGAGTTGTTGGAAGCGTCTTTCTTGTATCTGTCGTCAAGGATCTGGATGGAGAACAGCCTTATCAGGAGGATGCATACCGCAACCCCCAGACCGATGAGCAGTCTGTTCCTCCTTGAAGAGTCCATTATTTCCTTTCGTCCGGTTTAAGCAGGGAGACGAGCGGAATCGAGACCAGGATGCAGGAGACGAGCGATACAGCAAATCTCATAGCGTTGAAGGCCATCGTCCTGGAGCTTCCGCCATCAGCCCAGATATATAGCAGCAGGAAAACGGTCTGGACCACGAAGATCGCAAAGATCACTTTTGCGGGGCCGTATTTCCTTATTGAAAATTCTTCTTCTCTGACGGTCATCTCTTCCCCGAAGATAAAGGTGCAGAGGTTTCTCTTTATCAAGGCTACCGGCACGAGGGCAAACACGTTGAGTCCTATGCTGCAGTCGGCAAAAAGATCCACCAGCAATCCGGTCAGGAAGGCTAAAAACATCGTCGGCAAAGTCCCGAAACGGGTAGGGATGCAAAGCACCAGCACCGGGAGTACGCTGAGAGTGAGGAGAGGAGTGACATGCAGGAAATTGCAGACCATCAGCTGGGCTATGACCAGCAGCAGATAGTAGAGGAAGAAATTATTTCTCATGCTGCGCCTCCTTTTCTAAGGTCTCTATTTCTTTGCGGCCCTTGTTGTTGACGAGGGTCACATATCTTACTGAACTGAAGTCCTGGAGAAGTTTCACGTCGATCTCG
Source organism: Bacteroidales bacterium WCE2008 (assembly GCA_900167925.1). Classification (NCBI taxonomy): domain Bacteria; kingdom Pseudomonadati; phylum Bacteroidota; class Bacteroidia; order Bacteroidales; species Bacteroidales bacterium WCE2008. The sequence goes on along the minus strand of FUZM01000001.1, from coordinate 446,319 downwards.
TAGGTAGCGCCGTTGACTATTCTGGATTCGCCTGTAATACCGACAGGAATGTCCGGCGGGAAGATCGAGGAGTGGCCGCTTGTGAAAACGGTATCCCCCGGTTCGAAACGGTTCTGCAGAGGGATCTCCCGGAGAAGGGCCCCATCGGTAGATTTCCCGTCCCATACCAGCGGCCCGACCGCACCCTCACGGCCCAGTCTGGCGCTCAGGCTGAAGCTCGTATTCATGAACGAGATCGCATATGAGTAATGCTTGCTGACCGCATCGACGATGCCGATGACCCCGTTGCGGGTTATGATTCCGGCCTGCGGCTTGACGCCGTCATCCGAACCCTGGGAAAGGATAATGTAGTTATGCTGGGTGTTGCGGCTCATCTTTATGATGTCCGCAGGAGTATAGACATAGTCGTCGTGGAAGGAGTAAGTCGTCGTAAGGGAATCTCTCTTCGCCTTTTCGACATCTTCAAGAAAGGCGGACAACCGGCGGTTAAGCTCGAAATTCTCATGCGAAAGGGCTTCGTTGACCTGTCGCAGATTGAAGTAGTAATGTATATTCTCAGCCCCGCCCCATACCTTCGCAATGACATTATGCACTCCTTTGGTTATGAAGAACTGCTGAGTCGCGCTACTGTTCCTCAACATACTCAGAGCAGCAATCTCCATGAGAATGAAGATTGCTGCATTAATCAGAATTCGTCCTATTTTGCTCCTTCCGCCCATTATCTACCTCTTGAGGAACGAGTAGTTGGCTGCGTTCTTGAGGGCGATGCAGGTACCTCTTGCCACGGCACGGAGAGGATCCTCTGCGACATGGAACGGGATATTGACCTTCTCCGAGAATCTCTGGGCGAGGCCTCTGAGAAGGGCGCCGCCGCCGGAAAGGAAGATACCGTTCTCGACGATATCGGAGTAAAGCTCAGGAGGGGTCTGCTCGAGCACATGGAGTATTGATGATTCAATCTTTGCGATTGATTTGTCAAGGCAATGGGCTATCTCCTGATAGGTTACTGCAACCTCTACAGGATGGCCGGTCATGAGGTTCGGTCCGCGCACGATGAACGGCTCCGGCTCTTCTTCGAGCTGAGGGATCACGGCGCCGACGGCGATCTTCGTCTTCTCGGCCGTAATCTCGCCGACTTTGATATTGTGCTGCTGGCGGAGATACTGCTGGATATCGTTGGTAAGTTCGTCTCCGGCAGTCTTGATGCTCTCCTGCTGCACTATGCCTCCGAGGGAAATGACAGCTATCTCGGCAGTACCGCCTCCGATATCTACGACCATGTTGCCTTTCGGGGCCTCGACATCGAGTCCGATACCGAGGGCCGCAGCCATCGGCTCGTAGATAAGATAAACATCCCTTCCGCCTGCATGCTCGGTAGAGTCACGCACGGCCCTGATCTCGACTTCGGTACTTCCTGAAGGGATACCGACGACGATTCTCAGGTTCGGCTGGAAAAGAGAGGAGCGCTTGCTGTTCACCTCACGGATAAATCCGCGGATCATCATCTCTGCAGCCTCGAAGTCGGCGATCACGCCATCCTTCATAGGACGCACTGTCTTGATGCCCGGATTCGTCCTTTCGTGCATCAGCTTAGCCTTCTGGCCAAGGGCTATGCACTTGCCTGTATTATTGTCGATAGCAACGATGCTCGGCTCGTCAAGAACGATATTGTCATTCTGAAATATGACGGTATTGGCGGTTCCGAGGTCGATTGCCAGTTCCTGTGTCAAAAATGAAAATGCCATCTTTTGCGCGTATCGATAACCATTAAACTTAATTTCCGTAAAAATACGAAAAAATCTTAAATTTGCAGTTATATTTCTTTACTAATATGGGCAGAAAAAAATTCCTTATAGTCTCCGCCGGAGGAAAGGGCGTGAGAATGGGCGGAAGCAGACCGAAGCAGTTCCTTGAATTCGAGGGGGTTCCGGTACTGAGGCTGACCATCTCGAAATTCCTGGAAGCGGTGCCGGATATCCGCGTCGTCACGGTACTCCCGGAAAGCTGGATTCCATGGTGGAAAGACTATTGTCTGGAGAACAACTTCAACTGCCCTCAGGTAATGGTCTCCGGCGGCATAACCCGTTTCCATTCCGTAAAGAACGCCCTGGCCAAAGTGCCTGACGGAGCTGTCGTCGCAGTCCACGACGGAGTCCGCCCTCTCATCTCGAAAGAGCTTATCATTTCGATGTTTGAAAAGATGGAGAAAGGATCATGTCACGGCCTCGTTCCATGCCGGCCTACGACCGATACCCTCAAGCCGCTTCACACAGAGGCGGGGCCCGACGGAGAGAAGGTTCTGGCACTGACGGAAGGCGTGGTCCTCGACAGGTCTTCGATCTATTCGGTCCAGACTCCGCAGATATTCCTCTCGGAAGAACTCAAGGCAGCATACGGCCAGGCCTACGACACATCCTTCACTGACGACGCCTCGGTAGCTTCAGCATATGGAATACCTCTCTCCTTCTGCGAGGGAGAGAGGTTCAACATAAAGCTTACCACGCCTGAGGACCTTGAGCTCGCAAGGGCCATCAGAATCGTGAGCAAGACTATTTAGAAATCTTTGCTTCGCCGAGGAAACTCGTGCTCTTATAATCTTTCACCCATACCTGACGGTCGATTGCCTCGTCGAGGGCGATCATAGTATCTGTCGCCTGGATATATGGGATTTTCTGGATAGTATTGAGGAGGACTTCCATGAGATGGTCATTGTCAAGGCAGTAAAGCTTGACAAGGAGGGCGTACTTTCCGGTTACGAAGTGACACTCCACGACCTCAGGTATCTTTTTGAGGGAATTGACCACTTCGTTGTACTTGCTTGCCTCCGAAAGGGAGATGCTCACGAAAGCGCATATGTTCAATCCTATAGCCTGAGGCTTCACGAGAAGACGAGACCCGGTAATGACTCCGTTGGCTTCCAGCCTTTTTACTCTCTGATGGATTGCCGCTCCGGAAACACCGCACTCCCTTGCTATCTCAAGGAAGGGCATTCTCGCATTCTTTACGAGAAATGACAGGATTTTCTGATCTGTCTGATCAATGTGATAAGATGCCATGACTACAAATTGTTACTTATACCTTTGCAAAAGTAGCGAAAAAAATCATAAATCCTAATTATTCTATGGATAATTTGATGATTTTCAACCCTACAAATCTAAAGATACAAGCAAAACAATCTGTAAGTTCTACTTCGATGACCGCCCCTTACCCTTTCTAAACGAGCTCTTTGTGGGTTCCGAAGCAGCGATGATTTCCTTGCACTTATCTTCTGTAAGAGACTCGGCATCAACGCCCTTAGGAATACGGTAATTCGATCCGTCCTTCTTGATATAAGGACCATAACGTCCGTTGAGAATCTGGATACCGCTCTCAGTATAATCTTTGAGGACCGCATTAGCTGCAGGCTTGTCTTTTGTCTGACCTATTGCGGCGATACATTCCTCGAGAGTGACTGTCATAGGATCGGCCTTTCTCGGAAGGGAGAAGTTCTGGCCGTCGTATTTGATATACGGGCCGAAACGACCCTTTGTAGCAATGACTTCCTTACCCTCGTGCAGTCCGACGACACGCGGAAGTTCGAAGAGCTTGAGAGCCTCGGCAAGAGTGATGCTCTCGATCAGCTGACCCGGAGCAAGATTGGCGAACTGACGCTTCTCACCCTCGCCTTTCTGCACATATGGGCCATACTGGCCGAACTTTGCGACGACCGGTTCTCCTTCCGGAGACAGGCCGAGTTCGCGGCTTACATGATTGAACTGGCGGTCGTTGAGAACTTCGTCGACCTTGGCATGGAAAGGAGTATATATCTCGCCGATCAGGCCATTCCATTTCTTCTTTCCGGCAGCGACCTTATCGAAGTCTTTCTCGACATTGGCGGTAAAGTCGTAGTCCATTATGGAACCGAAATTCTGCACAAGGTAATCGGTAACGATGATACCGATTTCCTGAGGAAGCAACTTGCCTTTCTCGGCACCTACCGTCTCGACTTTGGAGGTCTCTTTGATCACTCCGCCGGCGAGGTTAAGATTTGTAACTTTTATGGATTCCCCTTCTTTGTCACCTTTGAGGATATAGCCTCGTCCGGTAGTAAGGGTACTGATAGTCGGAGCATATGTAGAAGGTCGGCCGATACCGAGCTCTTCGAGCCTCTTGACGAGGGTTGCCTCGGAGTATCTCGGCGGAGGAGTGGTGAAGCGGCAGGAAGCATCGATCGAGCGGGCTTCCATTACCTGTCCCAGTGAAACCTCCGGAAGAGTAGCTACGCTCTCTTCGCCCTGAGGATCGTCCGTCCCTTCTCTGTAAAGCTTGAGGAAGCCGTCAAAGACTACCTGGACGGCAAGGGCGGAGAATTTCTCGTTTCTGCGGTCGGAACCAATCTTGAGGGTAGTACGGAGCTCCTTTGAATCCGCCATCTGGGAAGCGACGGTGCGCTTCCATATAAGACTATAAAGCTTGTTTTCGTCAGGAGTCCCTTCTATTGAAGTATTCTCTATATATGTAGGACGGATAGCCTCATGCGCTTCCTGGGCGCCTTTGGATTTCGTCTTGAACTGACGTGAATGGGCATATGCCTCGCCGTAGTTCTCGATGATGAATTTCTTGGAAGTGCCGAGAGCAAGGGTCGAGAGATTTGTGGAGTCAGTTCTCATGTATGTGATAAGACCTCGCTCGTAGAGCTGCTGGGCGACTCTCATCGTCTTGCTTACCGGGAAATGAAGTTTTCTTGCGGCTTCCTGCTGAAGGGTTGAGGTTGTGAACGGAGCCGCAGGGGAACGCTGGCCGTCCTTCTTCTCGATATTCTCGATGGTGAAGCGGGCGTCCTTGCTGTCCTCCAGGAACTTGCGGGCCTCGGCGAGACTGCCGAAACGCGCGTCCAGCCCGGCCTTGACGGCCGTAGAAGCGGACGTCCCGTAAGGATGGAAAGTTGCGTCGACATGATAATAAGGCTCTTTCTTGAAGGCCATGATTTCGCGCTCGCGGTCGACGACCAGACGGAGGGCGACGCTCTGCACGCGACCGGCGCTGAGCTTCGGCTGTATCTTTCTCCAGAGGATTGGAGAAAGCTCGAATCCGACCAGACGGTCGATGACGCGGCGGGCCTGCTGGGCCTCCACCAGGTTCATGTCTATGTCGCGCGGATTCTGGATAGCATTGAGGATAGCGTCTTTTGTGATCTCGTGGAAGACTATACGGCGGGTATTGTCTTTCTTAAGTCCGAGGGTATCGAAGAGGTGCCATGAAATAGCTTCTCCCTCGCGGTCCTCATCGGATGCGAGCCATACAGTCTCTGCGTCTGAGGAAAGTTTCTTGAGTTCGGAAACGACTTTTTTCTTGTCGGCCGGGACAATGTATTCCGGTTTGAAGCCATTCTCGACATCGACACTCAATTTTTTGTCCTGCAGGTCTCTTATGTGTCCGAAACTGGACTTGACTATATAATCTTTACCTAAGAATTTCTGGATGGTTCCGGCTTTTGCCGGAGACTCGACGATCACAAGATTTCCCTTCATATCTTCCTGTTTTTTCATTTCAAAATGCAAAGTAAAAAAGAATCGGGGCATTTTTCCAAATTTTATCGTTATTTTTGTATTTCAATTAATGAGACGAGTAACTATGAAAGATACGTCCAAGAAAAAGATTATCAAGTGGTTCTGGATCATAATCTCAGCACCCGTAGCCATCGTAGCGCTTTTGCTTCTGGCCGTATGGGCCTTCGCTGACATCCCTTCGTTCGAAGAACTCGAAAATCCTGAGAGCAAACTTGCAACCCAGGTAATTGCGCAGGACGGAGAGCTCCTGACCACCTTCCATATCGAAAACAGGTCCTTCGTCAGCTATGACGAACTTTCACCTTATATAATACAGGCAGCGGTCTCAACGGAGGACGCCAGGTTCTACAAGCATTCCGGAGTCGATTTCCAGAGTCTCGGCCGAGTCCTGTTCAAGACACTGCTCATGCGCGATTCCAGCCAGGGCGGAGGCAGTACCATTACCCAGCAGCTGGCAAAGACTCTTTATCCGAGAGCCGATACGCACAGCCGTATCCCGGGCGTCTCCAAGATGAAGATGGTCTGGATCAAACTCAAGGAATGGATCACCGCAGTCAAGCTCGAGAGAGACTACACCAAGGACGAGATCGTCGACATGTACCTCAACGCCGTATTCTTCGGCAGCGGAGCGTACGGAGTCAAGGCTGCGTCCCAGACTTTCTTCGCCAAGGATCCGAAAGACCTCAACGTCGAAGAGAGCGCCACCCTCGTCGGCATGGTCAACAAGCCTACCAGATACAACCCGGCCCTGCACATGGACAAGGCCATCGCCCGCCGCAACTTCGTGATCGGGCAGATGCAGAAGTCCGGCTATCTCACGAAAGCCGAGCGCGACTCGATCCAGAAGCTCCCTATCGTCCTCTCCTATCAGGTCCAGGACCATAATGCCGGCGTCGGACCATATTTCAGGGACATGCTGAGAAGGTACATGAGCGCTTCGAAGCCGAAACGCTCGGACTACCAGTACCGCGAGGATTTCGCCGTCGATTCCCTCCTCTGGGCCGACGACCAGCTCTACGGCTGGCTCAACAAGAACACCAAGCCTGACGGCTCGAAATACGACCTCGACCGCGAGGGTCTCCGCATCTATACCACAATCAACTACAAGATGCAGAAGTATGCCGAGGAGGCTGTCGCCGAGCATCTTGGCAAGGATCTCCAGAAGAGTTTCTGGAACGACCTGAAGTGGAAGAAGAACCGTCCTTTCTCCAACGACATCGACAATGCTACAATCGAAAGGCTTATGAAGCAGGGACGCCGCTGGAGCGACCGCTACCGCGTCCTCAAGAACGCCGGCCTCTCCGAGAGCGAGATTCTGAAGACCTTCTCCGAGCCGACTGAGATGAGGGTGTTCTCATGGGACAAGAAGGGTTACATCGACACAGTCATGACCCCGGATGACTCTATCCGTTACTACAAGTCCTTCCTCAGGGCATCGTTCATGGCGATTGAGCCTGGCACGGGACAGATCCGCGCATACGTAGGCGGTCCTAACTACCGTTACTTCAAGTATGACAACGTTCGGCAGGGCAAGAGGCAGGTCGGTTCGACTATCAAACCGTTCCTTTACACTCTCGCCATGCAGGAGGGCATGACCCCGTGCGACAAGGTAGTGAATGTGCCTCAGTCCATAATCGTCGGAGACAACGTATGGACGCCGCGAAGCACCGACAAGGATATATGGATCGGCAAGACCGTCACTCTCAAGTGGGGTCTTACCAACAGTTCCAATAACATATCGACATATCTGATGAAGCAGTTCGGCCCTCAGGCCATGGTACAGATGATGCGCAAGATGGGCGTCGGAAGCCATGTGGAAGAGGTTCCGTCCCTGTGCGTAGGCTCGGCCGACCTTTCTCTCTACGAGATGGTTTCAGCCTACAACACCTTCCCGTCCAAGGGAGTATATGTCTCTCCGATGTTCGTTACCAGGATCGAGGATAACCAGGGCAATGTGCTCAGCGAGTTCACTTCCCGCAAGAGGGAGGCTATCAGCGAGCGGACGGCTTATCTGATGGTCAACCTGATGCAGGGCGTGGTCAACGGCGGTACCGCCGGACGACTCCGCGGCAAGTACCAGCTCAAGGGACAGATCGCCGGCAAGACCGGTACGACCAACGACAGCGCCGACGGATGGTTCATAGGCTATACCCCTACCCTTACGGCCGGAATCTGGTGCGGCGCGGAGGACCGTCAGGTGCACTTCCAGTCCGCGGCTCTCGGCCAGGGCGCCAACATGGCCCTGCCTATCTGGGGTATCTTCATGCAGAAGGTCCTCAAGGACGGCACTCTCGGGATATCCGAAGCAGACAAGTTCGTATCTCCTATGGGTGTATCCTTCGATCTCGGCTGTAGCGGCGGAGACTCCGATGCAGGAGAGCAGCAGGCCGAAGAGGAAGCTGCAGAATATTATTTTGATTAAGACTAGTTTATCATAATGGCAAAGTACAACAACATTGCGGTCATATATGGCAGCGATTCTTCCGAGTGGGAAGTCTCCTGCCGAAGCGGAGAATTCACCGCTTCCCGCATTGACGACACTCGGTACAGCATATTCGAGATATTCGCCCGTTTCGGCAAATGGTATCTCGTTGCGATGCGCAAGAAAGATTCGATGCGCGTGACCTTCCCTGAGGAGGCCCGCCCTGAGGTCGACAAGAACGACTTCAGCGTTACCGTCTATGGAGAAAAGATCAAGTTCGACTACGCATATATAATGCAGCATGGAGCGCCGGGCGAGAACGGCCTGCTCCAGGGCTACCTCGAGATGCTCGGCATCCCGTTCAGCAGCTGCAGCGCTTTCGTTTCAGCAGTAGCTTTCGACAAGTATTCCTGCAAGAGCTACCTCAAGGATGTGGATTATGTCAACTTCGCCCCGGACACCTTCGTCCGCAAGGGCATGGACATAAAAGCAGTCGCCGCAAAGACTGTCGAGACCCTCGGCCTTCCGCTGTTCGTAAAACCGACCGACGGAGGCTCCAGCTTTGGAATCACCAAGGTCCATAAGGCCGAAGAACTCGAAGAGGCCATCTCATTTGCCTTCTCCGAGGGCCCTACGGTAATCATCGAAAAAGGTATCTCCGGCAGGGAATTCACATGCGCAGCCTACTTCGACGGCAATAAAGTGAGCACTCTCCCTGTCATTGAGATCGTGACCGACAACGATTACTTCGACTATGAGGCCAAATACAACGGCCACAGCAAGGAGATCTGCCCTGCGCAGATCGACGAGAGCAAGTCTGCCCATATCCAGGAAGTCACCGCCAAGATTTATGCTCATCTGGGCTGCAAGGGCGTCGTCAGGATGGACTATATCGACGGTCCGGACGGACTCTACTTCCTCGAGGTCAACACCATTCCTGGCATGACCAGCGCCTCTCTCGTACCTAAGATGGTACGCGCCGCCGGCCTTGACATCACGGCTTTCCTCAATACATTGATAGAAAATTCATAATGCTTCTGGCCGACTTCATAAACGGAAGCATCTCAAGATTAGCGCCTCTTTACCCTGTTAAAGAGGCGCGTTCTATCGTGCTCATGCTCTGCGCGCATTTCATAGGCACGAAGAGCTATACCCATATAGTCGAGCCGGAATACGGCATCCCGGAGTCGAAGCTCCCGGTCCTCGAAGAGGGGTTGGAGAGGCTCTCTGCCGGAGAGCCGGTCCAGTATGTCATCGGAGAGGCCGAGTTCTATGACCATAAGTTCCGCGTGACCCCGGACGTACTGATCCCCCGCCCCGAGACGGAGCTGCTCTGCCGCGAGGCCATAGGCATCGGTTCGAGGATATACAGGATGCGGCAGGCTTATGGCAAGAAGGCATGGCCGGTAAGGATTCTGGACTTGTGTACCGGATCGGGCTGTATCGCCTGGACGCTGGCGCTGTCCGTGCCGTCGGCGGAAGTGATCGGCGTCGATCTTTCGGAGCCGGCGCTCGAGATCGCAAAGTCGCAGGCCTTCGCGGAGGAACTGAAGGCTGCAGGCGCATCCGCTCCCGAGTTCGTGCAGGCTGATGTTCTCGACACGGAGAGGGATTTCGGCCGCGGAGAGTTCGACCTGATCCTCAGCAATCCGCCTTATATCATGGACAAAGAGAAGCCGGACCTGCGCAGGAATCTCGGATTCGAACCGGAGTCGGCGCTTTTCGTGCCGGACGACGATCCGCTTGTGTTCTACCGGGCGATCGCCCAATGGAGCCGGCGATATCTTACGCCGGAAGGGAGCGGCCTTACGGAAATCAACGAACTTCTCGGACCTGAGACCGTCGCATGTTTCAAAGAGGCCGGTTTTTCCGCTGAAATAATCAAAGATTTCTACAACAAGAACCGCTTTGTCCTATACCATAGATAAGCTATCCCCAGCGACACGTCAATTTTGAAACATTTTAATTAACCCGATTGTTGAAATCGTTTTAAATGTCAAAGTCAACCGTTTGATTTACAAGTTATTACAAGCAAAAATAGGCGTTGTTGATAACTTTTATCGCGTTTTTCTTTTGAATAACTATTAATCTTACCTAATTTTGTAACGAGGCCACATGACACGACAAGTGGCTCTTTTTGTCATCTTCCGTTGCCTCGCTAAACTTATAAATTCACCGCAATCATGGACGTACGCAAAACCAACGGCTCCTATGAGGAGTTCGACAATGAAAAACTGAAGAAAGGTATCAGAGAAGCATACCGTGCCACAGGGCAGAAAGCGCCTGAAGAAGTTGTCGTATCCATTACCGACAACCTTTACATCTATGATAAGATGTCAAGCCAGGAGATCCGCCGTCAGGTGGTGGATTCCCTCATGTCCATCAACAAGAAAGTAGCGCGTGAGTATATCGAGAAATTCGATTCGGGTATGGACCTCCGCAAGAAGAGGGACTTCATCCACGATTATATCAAGGCTTCGAATGCCGCTACCGGCTCTAAGTTCGACGCCAACGCCAATGTCACGAGGAAGAATATCGTAACCCTCGGACAGGAGCTCTATAAGGAGAACAACATCAAGCAGAACCGCTTCATCATGAAGGACAAGATCAAGGCCCTTTATGACAGGGAGCTGGCGACCCAGTACCTCAAGGACATAGAGGAGCATACCCTCTACAAACATGACGAGAGCGGTACTCCGGGTTACCCATACTGCGTCGCCATCACGATGTACCCATTCCTCGTGACCGGTCTCCGCGAGCTGGGCGGCGTATCCGTTGCGCCTACCGACCTGAAGTCGTTCTGCGGCGAGTTCATCAATCTGGTCTACTCGGTATCGTCCCAGTTCATGGGTGCCGTAGCAACTCCGGAGTTCCTGATGTATCTCGATTACTTCATCCGCAAGGACTACGGCGACGACTACCTCGACAAGCTCGATACCGTAGTCGAGAACAACGTAAAGCAGCGTACGCTTACCAAGGTTATCGACAACTATTTCCAGCAGATCGTGCACTCCATGAACATGCCTGCGGGAAACAGAGGTTACCAGACAGTGTTCTGGAATATAAGCTACTTCGACAAGCCATATTTCGAGGGAGTATTCAGCGACTTCCGCTTCCCTGACGGCACAGCCCCTAAATGGGAGACTCTTTCATGGCTGCAGAAGCATTTCATGCAGTGGTTCAACGAAGAACGCAACAAATACGTGCTTACCTTCCCGGTAGAGACGATGGCCCTGCTTACCGACGGCGGCGACGACTATGCCGACAAGGAGTACGCAGACTTCACTTCCGAGATGTGGTCCAAGGGACACAGTTTCTTCTGCTATATCTCCAACAGTCCGGACAGCCTTTCAAGCTGCTGCCGTCTCCGCAACTCCCTCAAGGACATGCAGGACGCTTCGCACAACCATACCACGCACCAGTACTCCATGGGTACCGCTTCAGTATCGACCGGTTCGAAGTCGGTAATGACCATCAACCTCAACCGCGTCATCCAGAATGCGGCAAGGGAGTATTTCCAGCAGAAAGGTATCGAGCTCGAGCCTGGCAAGCCTCTCAGCCCTGAGCTCAAGTTCGACCGCAAGGACCTCTATAAGTTCATCAATGCCCAGGTCAGCGAGATGACGGAGAGGGTGCATAAATACCAGACCGCATTCAACGAGATCATCAAGGACTTCCTCAAGGCCGATATGCTTGACGTCTACAAGGCAGGCTTCATCGACATGTCAAGGCAGTACCTTACCATCGGTGTCAACGGTATGACCGACGCAGCCGAATTCCTCGGACTGCAGATCTCTCCTAACGAAGATTACAAGGAGTTCGTCAACGGCCTTCTTGAAACCATAAACATAGCCAACAGAAAGGACAAGACCAAGGAGACGATGTTCAACACAGAGTTCGTCCCTGGAGAGAATTTGTCCGGAAAGAACTACAAGTGGGACGCCAAGGACGGTTACTTCGTCTCTCCAAGGCACAACATGTACAGCTCTTACTTCTACAACCCTGAGGACGAGAGCCTCAGCATAGTGGACAAGTTCAAGCTGCACGGCGAGGATTACGTCAAGTACCTCGACGGAGGTTCTGCCCTGCACATGAATATCGCAGAGCACCTCACCAAGGAGCAGTACCGCCAGCTGCTTAATGTGGCTGCGCATTATGGCACGAACTATTTCACCTTCAACTGCCGCAATACAGTCTGCAACGACTGCGGATATATCAGCAAGGATACCCTTACCGAATGTCCTAAGTGCGGAAGCAAGAATCTCGATTATCTTACCCGTGTGATCGGTTACCTCAAACGTGTTTCCTCATTCAGCGAGATGAGGCAGGTAGAGGCAGAACACAGATTCTACATCCACGAAGACAAGAAAGAGACAATAGCATAATGCTGAAATACGTACCGGCAATGACCTCCGTCGTGATGGAGGAAATCCCAGGAAAAGTTACCCTTGCAATCGACATAAGCAATTGCAGGGGTAATTGCATTGGATGCCATTCCCCTTTCCTGAAGCTGGATATCGGCGAAGAACTGACGGAAGAGGCCATCGACCGGCTGATCGACGACAATTTCGGCGTCAACTGTTTCCTGTTCATGGGAGAGGGCCGGGACCATGATAGGCTTATGGAGCTGGCAAGGTACGTCAAGGAGAAGCACCATCTCGAAATCGGCCTATACTCCGGAAGGCAGGAAGTGGAGGACGGAATCTGGGAACTGTTCGACTATGTCAAGGTCGGGCCGTACCTTCCCGACAAGGGACCTCTCACCAAGAAGACAACCAACCAGAGGCTGTACCATATAACAGAAAAAGGCCGTGAGGATATCACAGCCCGTTTCTGGTATCGCGGCCTTGAGAACAAAGGCCGGGTAATCTAGTCGTTTCTATAATCGAATATATTTTCGTACTCCACATAGGTCGGCATGTCTATGGCGACCATGCCCAGGCCTCCGCTGACATTGGACGGCAGGAGAACCGGCTCTACGAGGAAGTTCAGGTCGAAGTCGTTATACTCGAGAGATGTCGCAGCCTTCAGGTAGCGGTATTGGTCTTCGGAAATGGAGTAAACCTTGAGGTATACCTTCACCTGGTAGTTTGAGACTTCACTGTTGTATTTCTGCAGGCTCTTCCCGTGTTCATAATAGTGATCGATTACATCCCTGTCTATATCAACCTTGAGCCTTGCGGAATCATCGGCAAAGTCCATGTCTGAAAAGATAGCGTATTTGTTCTCGGGCATGAGGTCTGAGAAGATGTCGTCACCCTCCCTCGAGAATCCGCTGGTGATGATCGGATCGACGGTAGAGTCAAATCCTAATCTTTCCCTCCGGCTCTCATGGATAATCTTGCCGGTATAGTCCTCATAATCATATGATTCCTCGATTTCACCAAACAGACGGTACCAGTTCTTCTCCCCAGGACGGTCCTTAAGGGTAAAGTACAGGGTAATGATCTTGTCAGTGACGACTTGATCATGGGACAGGACTTCCGGAGGCTGAGGGACCGTAACCTCCGAGCTGAGTCTCCTCTCACGACAGACGGATTCCACGACGACGCGGTCTCCCGGCTTGAACCTGTAATCAAATTCTGACGCCGCACCTGAATGTACGGAGTTGCCGTTGACCTTTACATCAAAGACAGGATTGTAGGCAGTCTTTACCTCACTCCTGTTAAACTGGTTGAGGTATATGGTATGATTGTCGGAACCGGCATCCATCTGCGAGTTCATTACCAACACGTTTATATCGTCGTAGTCGTCGATTTCGTATGTGCGGACCAGCTTGCTGCATGAAGAAGCTATCAGGAGCACGCTGAGAATTATTATATAAACACTGTATTTCATATCTGGCGAAGTCTAAAAATCCCTGGTATATGATACTGAAGGTACGAAAGGCAGGATCGTGACCGTCTTGAGACGCAGACGCATCTCGCCGGTCTTTTTATCCTGTTTCTCTTCGAGGGTGAAGAAATTCGGGTTCCTGCGGTCATATATGTTGTAGACGCCCAAGGTCCAGGTGCTCTGCCCGCGTTTCTTTTTTTTATGGAACGCGAACGAGACATCCAGATGGTGGCTGGACGGAATCCTCCAGTTGTTCCTTGCAGGATAATAATATGTATCGGTAGCCACGTAGTAACCTGAAGGGCCGACTATGAAAGTCTTGTTCTCAGGAATAGTGATCGGCGATCCGCTTGCATATGACCATACCGCGTTGAAGTCTATCTTCTTCGTGAGCTTGTAGCTCATGTTGACGTTGACGACATGGCGTCTGTCATACTTGTAAGGGAACCAGCGTCCGAAGTTGATCTCCCCGTCAGGAAAACGGCGCTCGCTCTTCGAAAGAGTGTATGCCGCCCATCCGGTAAGCCGTCCTGCCGTCTTCTGGGCCATGAGCTCGATGCCCCTGGCTCTTCCCTTACCCATCTCGACGCGTTCCTCCCAGTTGGAAGAAGTGCCGATATAGATTGCGCCGTCGGAATACTCGAGTATGTTGTTCATGAGCTTGTAGTAGCCCTCGGCAGAGAACTCCCAGCCCGAGATACCGTCGTAGTATATTCCGGCGCTGACTTGGTCGGATGTTATAGGTCGGATATCCTTGGTTATAGGCACCCAGAGGTCCGTAGGCATGGATATCTGGAGGGAACCGAGCAGATGGACATACTGGGCCATCCTCGAGTAGCCCGCCTTTATGGAGACCTGTCTGTCAGGTATCTCGTATTTGACATTTACGCGCGGCTGGAGGCTGTAGTACGTACGGCCCTCGACGGCAAAGACGGTGGCTCTCAGGCCCGGGTTGACGGTGAGGCCCCAAGGGGATGTGTATTCATATTCTCCATGGGCCGAAACTTCATGTCCGTAGTAGGCGTCATGATTGCCATAATCACGTTTGACAGACGACTCTTCTTCGGAATCGACAAGCGACCGTTCAATGGTGGAGAACGTCTCAGGCTTGAAGTTGTGGTAAAGATATTCGCTGCCGAACCTGACTATCTGGGAAGGAGAAGGATGCCACTCGAAATCGATGCGGGCGCTCCAGTCCTTGATTCCGGAATTGTATCTTGCGACATTGTTGTCCAGATATGTCTTGTTGTCGCTCCCTTTCGAACTGTAATTCTCATCTGAAAACAGCCGCATGTCGTATTTGTTGAATGCGACGGTGGCATTGGAGAACAGGCGGTTTGAGAAAACATGGTTCCAGCGGAGATGCACAACGTCATTGCCCCATCGTGTCGACATCTTGCAATCGTCGTTTGACGAATATGAGTCTGATATGTATTCGTCCGTATATTCATCTTTCAACTTGTCCGAGCCGGTATAGAAGCCAAAGAAGAAGCGATCCTTGTCAGACAGGCGCCATGAGATTTTTCCGTTGATGTCGTAAAAGTAATAATTCAAGCCCATGTCTTCTTTGTCCACAAACATTCGGATAATAGGGATGAGATAAGCCGTATGAAGTCCCCTCGCGCTGAAAGAGTAGCTGAGACGGTCCTTGATTATCGGTCCTTCCAGATGGAGACGGCTGTTGAGCAGGCCCAAGGTCACGCTGCCGGAGGTCTCCTTCAGGTTTCCGTCGTTAGTACGGATATCCACTATGGATGACACTCGTCCGCCATATCTTGCCGGGAATGAGCCTTTATAAAGGGTGACTTTCTTGACAGCCTCGGTCTGGAATACGGAGAAAAGACCAAGCATATGGTCCACGCTGTAGATCGGAGTGCCGTCGAGAAGGACGAGGTTCTCGTCCGGGCCTCCGCCCCTGACGATCAGTCCGGTAAAGCCTTCGTTGCCGCCTTGCACGCCCGGTATGGTCTGCAGGGCCTTAAGCACGTCTGATTCTCCGAACAGCACTGGGGTATTCTTCACCTGGTTGACCGGTACGTCTATCGAGCCCAGATAGGTCGAGGCTATGCCCGCTTCGGAGCGGGTACTGGATCGGCCGGTAACCTTGGCTGCCTGAAGTGTCTCCGAAAGGGAGAGACTGATGTTGATGAGGGTGTCCCTCTGGAGGTTCATTTGCATCATCACGTCGGAATACCCCACATAACTGTACTGGAGAGTGGTTTCTCCGGCAGGAATCGTGAGGGAATAGTAGCCGAAATTGTTGGTGATGCTTCCTGTTTTCGGGCCGCTCAGAACGGCAGCCCCAATGAGCGTCTCGCCTGTCTCACTATCGGTAACATAGCCGCTTATAGTGACTTTTTTCTGTGCATGCACAGAAGTTATCAGCAGCAGGCCGACGCATAGCGTCAAAATTTTTTTCATATAATAGTTAGTTTTACTGTTGTCCGTCACAATCAAAAATAAGGCCAAGCTTAGTCGTATGGATTTTCTGAGGTGTGGGAGGTGACGATGGAGCAGAGCTTGTCATGGTTCTCCCTGGTGTTGGCGCCGACCACGAGAAGAGGTCTGTCATAAATGAGTTTGGAGCCTCCGCGTCCTGTGAGCACGCCGCCGGCTTCTTCGACAATAAGGCTGGCAGCCGCATAATCCCATGGCATGAGCCTGTACTCAAAGAACAGTTCGATCGTCCCGTTGGCAAGATAGCAGAGCTCCAGGGCTGCCGATCCGAAGCGCCGCACATCGCTGCAGTGCGGATAGACCTCCATTATGATATCGTTGCATATCTGGGCATATTCTTTCTTGTAGACACAAAGGGCGCAGCAGAACAGACTTGCCTTGAAAGAACGGCCGGACACATGGATGCGCTTTCCGTTGAGATATGCTCCCTTCCCTTTTTCGGCCCTGAAGAGTTCCTCCCTGAACGGATTGTAGACGATGCCGAGGACGATGTCGCCGCCATGTTTAAGGCCGACGGATATGGCGCATTCGGCGATGCCGCGCGCGAAGTTGGCAGTGCCGTCGATCGGGTCGACGATCCAGACGTAGTCATGGTCCATGTCAGTCATGTCCTCTTCTTCGCCGAGGAAGCCTGAGCCCGGGATCAGGGCGCTGAGGCCATCGTAGAGGAAGTGCTGGACTCCTATGTCGGCGGAGGTGCAGAGGTTGGCGACGTCGCCGCCTTTCGTATGTATCTCGAAATTCTTCTGGCGCATTATCGCGGAGGCGCGGCGGACGAGCCGTTCCACCCTGTCGCCGAGCGGACCGAGGATGGCCTCTGCGAGGTCGGCCGGGGTGTCGATCAGTTTCCACGGGTTGTGAGCCGCGAGTTCTTCGCGAGAGCGGAAGCCCCATGTCACTCCGATTGTGCGGACGCGGGCGTTGTTGCCGGTCATCATGTCGACGTTGGAGTCACCGACATAGACGACTTCGTCGCGGGAGATATCAGGATTGTCGGCGAGTATCTGGTCGACTATCGCAGGGTCCGGTTTTATCGGATAACCTTCGCGCTGGCCAAGGATTGTGGCGAAACCGTATTTCCCGAAGAAGCGGCCGATGAGTCTTTCGGCGCCTTCCTGATATTTGTTGGAGGCGAGGGCAAAGCGGATGCCTTCGGCTGCAAGGCGGTCGAGCATAGGGATTATGCCGTCGTAAGGGACTGTGCAGTCGTTTATATGTTCCCGATAGTATGGGAAGAAGAGGTTGGCCATGCGGGCGCGGACCTCGTCGGTCCTGGCGTCTTCCGGGAGGGCGTCTTTGAGGAGGTTGGCGATGCCGCGGCCGCAGAGGATTTTGTATTCTTCTATTTCTCTCTGGGGGTAGCCGAGGGTTTTGAGGGCGTAGTTGGTTGCGTTGCCGAGGTCTTCTACTGTATTGAGCAGAGTGCCGTCTAAATCAAAAATAACAAGTTTCGTCATATCGTCTGCAAAGGTAGCAAATTCTATGACGAAACTTGCAATTACTCTATCATATGATAGGGGCTATCTGTAGTTGTCAGGTCTTTCGAGGCGGCCCGGGGCGTCCGGATGGCCGTCCATGGCGTGGCGGGTAGCCTTGCGGAGAGTACCCTTGGCATCGTCATGACGGTATTCCCAGATCATAGCGCCAAGCATCCCGCGGGACTTAAGGTACTCGACCTTGGCATTGACAGACTCGATGTCCTCGTAGCTTGCATACATCTTGCCCTTTGAGTCAGCAAGATAAGGAACCTTGGCCACATCGTCCCAGACACGGTAGTTCTTGCCGGACACGTCGTAACCGTCGCATTTGCCCTTGAAGAAGATATCCTCGAGCTTGCTGTAGTCCACGGTCGAAGGATAGACATTGCCGGAAGACTTGTCGTAGCCGTCGCCATGGCCATAGAAGGCCACTCCGAAGTTCATCATGTCGTAAGGGATGTTCTGGCCCTTGTGGAAGATGTCGTCGATGGCCTCCGCGCAGCTGCGGGACTTGGTGATGGAACTGCGGTAAAGCGGAGCGTTGTGGTACGGAGGATTACCGTTGGAATAGGTCATCACGTTGATGTAGTCGATATAAGGAAGCACGCCGAAGTTATCGGTATATTTGCCGCTGTCGGATGCCGCATAAGACAGGATCTTGTCAGGCATCGCCTCGCGGAGCTCCTTGAACAGAGTCACGAAATTCTCCCAGTCGTCAGGGCTTGCGCCATTGACATAGTCGCCGCTCTTGGCAGCATGGGTAGGATATTCCCAGTCGATGTCGAAGCCGTCCACCCCGTACTCACGGCAGATACGCACGCACTCATCCACGAAAAGCTTGCGTTTCTTCTTGTCGCGGGCCATCTGCGAGAAACCGTCCGCAGCCTTGCCCCAGCCGCCGATCATGACCTTGACCTTGAGCTCAGGGTAGTCCTTCTTGATTGCAACCCAGCGGCGCAGGAGGTCCGTATCAGCGATGGTAATGCCGCCGTCGCCGGTCTTCTTGTTGACGAAACGGGCATGGCCCACATTGACATGGGTAAACAGGCGGGCCTCCTCAACTGAAGGGAAAAGCTTGGAAGAAGTATATTCGGTGTAGTAGACCTCGACCACCGGAATCTGGCCGATACGGGCAAGCCTGCCCGGGTCGAGATGAGGCTGCTCGCCGCCTCCCTCGCCTTCCTTGACCAGCTTGGAAGTGATGTCGCCGAGATTCCTGACCTTGCCGCGCTTCACCTCGATGGCCGAAGTCCTCTTGTAGGTAGCCACGACTTTGTCATTCTTGTAGAAATCGATGGACACGCCCTTGTCGAAACTGATGTTGTCAGGAATATGGACATAGTTCCTGGTGGCTCCGTCGCAAGTCAGATGGTCATTGTAGATCTTCTTGACAGCCTCGCCGGTGCCGCCGAGATCGTCGCCGGTGTACGGGAAGTCATTGACATAGCCGTCCTTGGTCTTGACGTACCTGGCCATGTAATGCTTGTAGCCGATCTTCTCGGAGTTGTTGCCGTAGAAGGCATAGCTGTCGAAGTCGCCGCTCACCTTGAACGAAACGGCGCCGCTGACATCGTAGAAAGTGAATTTCTTGTTGCCGTCGTCGCAGCCGGCCCTCATGATGCAATTGGTAGTGTTGAAGACTGAGAAGAAATAGAGATTGCCTTCAGGAGCCGCATCCGCAGGATACTGGGCGTAGTACTTGCTGACATAGCCCCTGTCGGAGCGGTCATAAGGCTTCAGGCTTGAAGGAACTTTCACAGTGGCCGTAAGGCCGTCAGAAGAGATGTTGGAAGAAGACAGTTCGACGACCTGCCTGTAACTTGAAGACGAGCCGGCGCCGTGGACCAGAATCTTGTCGCCGCTCTTCCATACGATCTTGTCGTCAGAGTTATACCCGGCCTTGGTGTCAGCCTCGTCCTGGGCAATAGTAAAAGTGAAGGTTTGTTCCTGGTTGTCGGAACAATAGGATCCAGCGTCTTCCCGCTGGCACGACAATGCCATCGCGAACATGCACGCCGACATTGCAAACAGTGAAAATCTGTGGTACATTTTTTTTAGTTATTAGTTTAAGTTGAAAAGACTGCGCCGCACTCTGGCGGCGCAATCCATCTATTATGACGAAGTTGTACTAAAGTTTTTCGAAAGAAATCTTGTGGAGCCTTGAAGGGTAGTCATCGCCACAGTCATCTGCTACCCATACACAATTATGCTCATGATCGACGCATACGCTCTCCGGATTCCAGTCGGCGAAAGAGCTGACGTCAAAAGTAGTGACCAGCTTGGTCACAGCGCCGTCGAACACATAGATTGTGTACGGCAGCATGTTCGGAACGGACGACGACTTCTCATTCGAGTCAATCACCCAGAGGAGGTCTGATTCCGGATCATAGCACAGGTCAGCCACCTCCGAAATCGTCGGAGCGACCGTCCTGAGGCTCATCTTCTTCTGGAGCTTGGTGCCGTCGAGGGCATATTTCCAGAGAGTGGCGCCGGTCTGCGCGCCCAGATAGAGGTCACCCTTGTACCACGCGATGCCCTCGATTCCGGAATTGTCCATGTCGGCAGCCTCCTCGACCTCGATGATGGTCTTCTTGGCATTGTAATCAGGAGCCGCAACCTTGTAGACCTTCCTAGGCTCGATGCCCAGATAAAGGTCTCCGGTCGCAGGATCCATGGTTATGCCCTCCATGTCCGCGTCATATGACCAGTGCAGCTCATATGAGCCGTCAAAATTGATCTTGTAGAGATGGCCGTTGTCGCCCACTCCCCAGAGGAAATCCTTGTCCTTGCTGAGGCAGAGGCCGGAGAGCTCGATCACATAGTCATCGTTGCTCTTCTTCAGTTCCTTGGACCATTCCAGCTTGCCCATCACCGGAGCGACATGCTCCGGCCTGTTCTCGTCAGGTCTCTCGAGGCGGCCCGGAGCGTCCGGATGTCCGTCCATGGCGTGGCGGACAGCCTTGCGGAGAGTCCCCTCGTCGTTGTCATGACGGTACTCCCAAATCATTGCTCCAAGCATTCCGCGGGACTTCAGATACTCGACCTTCGCATTGACAGACTCGATGTCCTCATAGCTGGCGTACATCCTGCCGGTAGCGTCGGCGAGATAAGGCACCTTGGCAACGTCGTCCCAGACACGGTAGTTCTTGCCGGACACGTCGTAACCGTCGCATTTCCCCCTGAAGAAAATATCCTCAAGCTTGCTGTAGTCCACAGACGAAGGATAGGAATTGCCCTCCTTCTTGTCATAGCCGTCGCCATGGCCATAGAAGGCCACTCCGAAGTTCATCATCTCGTAAGGGATGTCCTGCCCCTTGTGGAAGATGTCGTCGATGGCCTCGGCGCAGCTGCGGGACTTGGTGATGGCGCTGCGGTAGAGAGAAGCGTTATGATAAGGCGGATTGCCGTCGGAATATGTCATCACGTTGATGTAGTCGACATACGGAAGCACTCCGTAGTTGTCGGTGTACTTTCCGCTGTCGGAAGCCGCATAAGACAGTATCTTGTCAGGCATGGCCTCGCGGAGCTCCTTGAACAGGGTCACGAAGTTCTGCCAGTCCTCAGGAATGGCGCCGTTGCGATGGTCGCCGTCCTTGGCGGCATGGGTAGGATACTCCCAGTCGATGTCGAAACCGTCCACGCCATACTCCCTGACGATACGTAGGCACTCCTCGACGAAGAGCTTGCGCTTCTGAGGGTCACGTGCCATCTGGGAGAAGCCGTCGGCATTCTTGCCCCAGCCGCCGATCATGAACTTCACCTTGAGCTCAGGATAGCTCTTCTTGACGTTCACCCAGCGGCGGAGAAGGTCCGGGTCGGCGATGGAGATGCCGCCGTCTCCCGTATCCTTGTTGACAAAGCGGCCGTGGCCCACGTTGACATGGGTAAAGCAGCGGGCCTCGTCGCTGGAAGGGAAAAGCCTGGACGAAGTATATTCAGTGTAATAAACCTCGACAATCGGGGTCTGGCCTATCCTGGCGAGCCTCTCCGGGTTGTTTATCCACTTAGCCAGAGAATCCTGCTTAGAGCCCGGTTTTTCCTCGTCAGAAGGCTTGCCAGGGTCCTCTCCAGGAGTCTGGTTCTCATTCGGAGCCGGGACTGACATTCCCATGCTCTTGGTAGAACACCCCTGTGCCATGGTGAAACACAGCACAAGGGTTATAATCATATAGAAGTATTTCTTCATAGCAATTGAATTCAGCTACAATTATTCGGCAACGCAGCGTACGGAGCCGAGACGAGCCTTAGGAGCGGTCGTCAGCTTGTATGTGCCCTTGTCGGAACGGAGGTCGTCGCCGGTAGCCTTGGCGCCGGAGCCGTTGGACGTCCAGTAAAGGGTACGCACGCCGACCTTGGCCATACCGCCTACGGAATAGTCGTCACGATAACCGGCGATCGGGAACACGGCAGCAGGGTCGCCTATGGTCAGCCAGCCGTAAGAAGGGTTGATGGCCCATCCGGTCTGGCTGGAAATGTTGTTCCAGAACGGCACTGCAGGGTTCATCGCAGGGACGCGGTATCCCGGAGGACATGGGTCATAGACCGTCTTCTCGGTATCGCTCCACATCGCATCGTCAGACGTAACCAGCCAGTCGCCATTGTCGATATGGCCGAGCAGGCGAGGATCGGCGATGGACTGCTCGAGAGTGATCGCGCTCGGAGCGACGACATCAGGAGCGCCGGCCCAGGTAGCAGGCTTGCTGCCATTGTATGTACCTGCAGCGGTGAACGGATCCTTGCGGCCCCACTGATATACGAGACCATATGAAAGCGGATCGATCTGGGCCTCGTCAGCCTTAGTTGCGACGAGCGCGCCGAGGTTCCTGTCCATGAGGTCGCCACCCATGATACCGCCGTAGCTTGCGGTGACGACAGGGTCTGCAGGAACCCAGATGTGCCAGCTCCAGAGGATCTTGCCGTCGTCATCCCTGAGGGCGATGACTGCGTTTCCAGGACGGAGGGTCTCAGGCATGTGGACGATGATGAAGTCCTCGGCATATGTAGCTGAAACCACCACGCTGCCGGCCTCGACTTCGCTGTCGTCATTCCATGTCTCCCAGAGCACGTCAGCATCGGAAGAGCCGCCGAAGAACTGGTTAGGCTTGTTGCCCATCACAGCCTTGAACTTGTATGTGCCAGGCTCTGTCACGATGTAGCAGTTGGCATTGCCGTTGGCGTCGAGATCGATGATGTCGCTCGAGAACGGATCCTCGTAGTCTTCAAGCTTGGCAGTGACGTCGCCAAGGTCGAGCACTTCGCCGCGGGCCACTGAAACCGGCTCGTCGATGCGGAGAATCTTGACATAGGCGCCATCCTTCATGAGCTTGACGTTCATGCCGGACTCCATGCTGGCTCCCTCTGGGAGGAAGACCTGGATCTTGCCGTCGGAAAGAGCGCCCTGGAGGTCGAGCACAGGCTCGCCCACATACTGGCGGAAGTTAGCCTCGCTGTCGGTGATCTTCACCTGGAGGAAGCTGTATCCGAGGGCCTCCTTCTTAGGAGTATTGATGGTGTAAGCCTCGTAGTCACCCTCGACGGAGAGGGAAATCACGCCGCAGATGTTCTGGAAAGCGAAGGTGTCGCCGTCGTTGCAAGCAGCCATCAGCTGGGCGTTGGTGGTTGAGAACTTACTGTAGAAGAAGCAATGCCTGAGGTTGTCAGAAGCAGCTGCAGGCCATGAGGCATACAGCTCGCTGCTGCAGTCCTCCCTCTTGTACGGCACAAGGCCTTCCACGGTCTTGGTCGCCGTCTTGCCGTCGGCGGAGATGTCAGCGGCATCAAGAGTTACGACAACCTGATCCTTGGCATATTCGCCATGGACCACGATCTGGTCACCGGCGACCCAGGCCTGCTTCATCGCATCCGGAAGCACGAAAGTAAGAGTCCTGGTCTCCTTTACGGTCTCCTCCGGAACGTCCGGCGTGTCAGGATCCTTGTCCCAGCAGCCGGCAAGAGCCAGGAGGGAGCAGCAAACGAGGACTGATCTGTATATCTTTTTCATATTCGGATTCATATTAAAGTCCAACTATTCATCCCAGTTCACAGGAACTGTGTATTCATACCATTCGCAGACTGCGGAAGCGCCTTCGCTGCCCTCATCCTGGACGCCGATGTACATGTTGATGTCGGAGCCCCACTTGACGGTATGCAGGAGTTTCTCGGAAGTATCGAAGCTTCCGGCCTCGACGCCATTGACGAGGAAGGTCACATGGCAATATCCGGCGCCGCTCGGGTCGAACTTGCATGTAAGGGCGACAGGCTTGCTGAAGTCGACATCGTAGAATGATGACAGGCTTGGCTTGTCGCTTGAGCCGGATGACGGAGCATTGAAGTCAAAGCTTACCTTGCCTGAGCCAGGACGGATGTCCGCCTTGACCTCGGTACCGTCGGAGAAGCAGAACCAGTGGCGCACGCGAGGCATGCCGGAGAAATTGCTCCAGTTGAACGTATATGTACCGAACTTCATGGTGCGGTTCAGACGGGCCTTTGCGGTGAACAGGGTTCCGACGCCTGCGGTATAGGCAGGAGTATTTGCCCAGTCAGATGTCCAGTGTTCCATCTCTGCGTCGTCAAGGATGATCCTCTGAGGGGTCACCTCGAAGGCCTGCTTGACCACGATCTCCTTCTCAGCCTGGTAGTCGCCCTCGTTGGCAACCTTGTTCTTGAGGAGGATGGTAGCCTTACGCATGGCAGTGCCCTCGTTCTTGGTAAGGGAGATGCGGATGGTGCCGTTGCCCTCGCCTTCAGGAGTTTCGATCGTGAACCAGTCGTCAGCCTCGGAAGCCTTCTCGACGGTCCATGCGGCATTGGCCTCTACGGCGACCTCTGCAGAAAGCTGGTCGAAACCTGCGCGGATCTCATTTGCCGCAGGAACGAGCTGGACGCCGTCCTGGGTAAACTTGACGGTAGCCACGGCCTCTTCGTGACGGTCATAGACAGTCACCTCGGCATAGCGGAGCTCCGAAGTATTCTCGACGGCAGTCACGGTAGCGGTACCGACTCCATGGCCGGCAGCGCCCTCCTTGACGGAGATCCAGTCGCCGGAGGTCACCTTGACGCTCCAGTCCTGGTTGGACTCCACATGGATGACATAGTCGCCTCCAGCCTTGACAACGTCCTGCTCCAGATCCTCTTCCGGAACGGTCAGGAAAGCGATGCCCTTCTGGTGGACCTTGACAGTCTTGCCCACCCAGTAGTCGCTGGAAATCTCGATGGTATCGTCGCGGTCGTCAAGACCGGTATTGTCGTAGTACTGCACCCGGGCGGTCACAGGAGTGGCCTTGCCCGTGCGCACAGCCTCCGGGTCGGATGCCTCTCCCTCCTCGATGTCGATGATGCACCAGTCAGGATGGGCGCTCTTGATGACCCATGGCTCGGTAGAAGTCACCATGATAGTGAAAGACTGCGCACCGCTGGCCGGCAGGTCATAGCTGTCAGCGACACGGTAGCGGAGATCCACTGTCTTGATATCCTCCTTTTCCGATTTCCCGCATCCGCAGAGTCCGGAAAGCAGGACCGCAGCAGCGCAGAATATGCAAGATATTTTTTTCATAAGACAAATCATTTTATTCTGTAGTCCAGACTACCATCCGGTATTCTGTGGATTAAGGTTCGTATTGCAGAAAAGCTCAGACTGAGGGATAGGATACAGGTTCATCTTCTCGTCCCATACGCGGTTGCGCACAAGGATGCGGGAATATGAAAGGTCGTCGCCATCCTTGACGATCTTGACGCCGTCCACCCGGCCCTGGGTGCTCTGGCCGATCTTCCAGCGGCGCACGTCCCAGAAACGATGGTCCTCGAAAGCGAACTCGACTCTCCACTCCCTGCGCACTGCAGTCTGGAAATCAGAGTAAGAAGCGGCGGTCACGTCCGGCATCGAAGCGTTGGCCCTGACGAGATTGATGGCCTCGAGAGCGCTCATCGTAAGGTTGCCGTCGGTAGAAGTAGGGCTCTGGAAGAACTCGTTGGCAGCCTCCGCATAAGTAAGGAGAGCCTCAGCATAGCGGTATACGACCCACTGGTGCTTGTTCTTGATCTCATTCTCCTTCACGAAGCTGGTCGACTCCTGGATATAGCGACGGAGGTAATATCCGGTCGGAGTACCAAGGTCAAGCCTGGTCGGAGAATAGTCGCGGCCGCCCACGAAAGTCTCGATGGTAGCGCCCTTGAAAGCCATTCCGTTTGCGAGGACGGTGCGGGCGAAACGAGGGTCGCGGCCCTCATAAGGCCTGGTCACGTCGAACGCAGGGTCGTCGGTATGCCAGCCGTCTTCAGCGAGAGTGATGTCATAACCTCCGGCAGTCTGGAACGCGTCCACGAGATTCTGGGTAGGATAGTATCCGTCCATGCCGATACGGGCGCCCTCCGTAAACCTCAGCGGGAAGTTGTCCTCCTCGAAGCTGCTGCTCTCAGGCCTCATGATGACCATGATGTTCTCGGCAGAAGCATAGTTGTTGGCCTTCTCGGCAGGGTCTAGGCTATAGACACCGAGGTCGATGATCTCCTTGGCTGCGAGGGCTGCCTTCTCCCACTTGCCGCGGTCTCCCGAAGGATTGTGCAGAGGGGAAGCCGCATAGAGGAGAGCCTTGGCCTTGACAGCAAGGGCGAAGCCTCTGGTCACACGGCCGAACTCGTCGTCGAGCATGCCCACATAAGTGTCAGGCAGATTGGCTGCGCTCTCGGTGCACTCGCTCACGATGAAGTCGATGACCTCGTCGAAAGGAGTCTTCTCGATAGAGTTGGCCTCCTCTGCAGTAAGCATCTTGAGAGGCATAGGAATGTCCCCATAGCGGCGGGCCAGCTCGAAGAAGTAGTAGGCGCGGAGCACCCTGGCCTCGAACGGATAATACTTGAGATGTTCCATCCAGCGCTCATACTTGCCGTCATAGTGGAACATAGAGAGATCCACTGTCTCGATGGACTCGAGGAACTCGTTGGCGGAACGGATGGCCTTGTAGAGGTCCTCCCATTTCTCGTCCACCGTGGAGATAGGAGTCCAGTTGCCGTTGGTGAAGCGCTGTACGCTTGCATCAAGGTCAGGATATTCGAAATCGTCGCATCCAGCCTCACGCTTGAAGTCGCTGAAACTACGGTTAGGCATATAGCCATAGACGTTGGTAAGCATCTTCTGGACGTTGCTGTATGTCTTGTACATGTCTTCCCTCGAGTAGCGGCTTGAAGACTCGTCGAAGTCGAGGAAGTTGCAGCTTACTGCAAGAAGCAGGGCCGGAATGATATAGAGTATCTTTTTCATATCGTTTCCCATTTTAGAAGTTGAACTTTACTCCGGCCCAGAATGTCCTGGCAGAAGGATAGTATGCACCCATCTGCTCCGGATCGGCAAAACCGATGTTGTCCAGGCTGAAGAGGTTGGTTCCGGCAAGGGAAATGGTCGCATCACAGATGTTCAGCGCCTTTCTCGGGATCTTGTAAGAGATTCCGACGTTGCGGAGCTTGAGGAACGATCCGTCACGAAGCCACAGGGAGTTGTTCCTGTAGTTGTTGGAGTTGTCGCTCAGGGAAGTAAGGCGAGGCATTGTAGCCTTGTCCTCGCGTCCCGGAGCCCAAGTCACCTCGCGGTTGAGGAAGGTCTTGGAGATTGTTCCGTTGTTTACAAGCGGAAGATAGAGAGGAGATTCCATCAAGTTTGCAGTAACACCGCTCATTCCCTGGAAATCGGCATACACCGTGAATCCCTTCCAGGATGCATGCAGGCCGAAGCCGAACTGCATCATAGGAGTAGATGAGTGGAACATCTTGACCCTGTCCTGGCTGTCGATCACGCCATCCTCGTTGACGTCGCGATACTTGATGTCGCCAGGACGCACGTCGCCGAAAGTCTGTCTCGGGCTGGCGTCGATCTCGGCCTGGTCACGGAAGAATCCGAGGACCTCAAGGCCATAGTTCTGGCCTATAGGATTGCCCTTGTGGTAGAGGTAGTCATAAAGCTGGTAGGCCTGGCCGTCGTTTACGACCTTCGAATAGAGCCATCCGCCGTTGGCGTATGCGCCATATTCAACTTCGCCGGCCTTGTCGTTCCATGCGATGGAAAGGTCCGCACCCCTGTAATTTCCTTCTCCGAGACTCTGCGCGGTAAGACCGATACCGATCACTTCGGAGATGTTTTCCGGATAAATCAGAATACGGTCACGCTTCTCGTAGAAGGCCTCTGCGGTGACCTCGAGGCGCTTTCCGAAGAACTTGGCCTCGGAGCCGAGGGTAACCTTTGAAGAACGTTCAGGAGAAAGGGTCAGGGCAGCAAGGTCTCCTTCGGTACGGCCGCTGTAGCCGCTGCCGCCGTTAGGACCGAAATAATAGTCGTTTCCGCTCGAGTAATTCTGGAACCAGAGCTCATGCACCAAGCCGCCGTCAGAACCGGAGATGCCTGCAGAAGCATAAGCTTTGAGGTAAGGCTCGCCGGTGAGGATCACGCCGGCAACGCTGATGGCCGGATAAAGGTTGAACCTGTGACCCTCTGGCAAGTATGCGGAACCGGAATAGTTGAGCACTGCATCGGCGAAGATGCGCTCATTCCAGTTGTAGCTTACGGAGCCAAGGATTTCCTGAGTCTTCGAAGAATTGTTCTGACCGCTGTAGACCCATGAGCGCTGGCGATAGGCAGCATGTGCGGAGACATTATGCTTGTCAAAACTGCGCATCCAGTTAAGACGGCCCTGCACCTCGAACTTCATCTGGAGGCTGCTGAACCAATGGTCGAAATCCAATATCTTGGAATCCACTCCGTAGTATGCCTGCTCGGCGGCGGAAGGATTGGCAAGGGCTGCGGCAGGGTTGGTTATTTCCGAATAGCGGTAAGTCCT
Source organism: Bacteroidales bacterium WCE2008 (assembly GCA_900167925.1). NCBI lineage: Bacteria > Pseudomonadati > Bacteroidota > Bacteroidia > Bacteroidales > Bacteroidales bacterium WCE2008. Next base: position 417,755 of record FUZM01000001.1, on the reverse strand, counting down.
CGTAGCGTCCTCTGAAAGACGGCCGACATAATCGAATGCCACGCTGGCGTCAGCCCACATTCCAGGGACAACCATTCCGAGATCCTGCCTGATGTTGGCATCGGCAAGCACCTTGGTCTGGGAATACTGCTTCTGGCCGGTAGCCTCCATCATGGCTACAGGGTTGACGTTGCCAAAAATGGAAGAACCACCATATACGCCGTCAGCCTGCCTGATAGGGAAAGCGGCTGAAGGAAGAGTGTAAAGGACACCCTCAAGATTGCCATCGTAGTTACCCTTGTTGAACTCAGAGAGACGGGCGACGACACCGAACTTCATGCCAGTGGTAGGAGTCAGGTTGACATCCACGTTAGCCCTGATGTTGAGTCGGTTGTCATAATGCTTGGAATTGTACCTGTCGTCGGCCTTTGTATTCCTGTAGAGGAAATCCTCCTTGTAGTAGTCGATTGCGGAGAAATAACGGAAATTCCTGTTACCTCCGGTGAAGGTCAGCTCAGCGTGATGGACGTCACCATGGTTGCGGTAGATCTCGTTCCACCAGTCCACGCTTGGATAGGCGTATGGATTCGTACCGTCATAGAGAGCCCTGAGCTCGGCATCGCTGTACTTTGCAGGAAGGCCGTCCAGAGAGCGGGCCTCATTGAGCATGAAACCATAAGTATAGCCGTCGGCAAACTCCGGAGCGCGGAACATCTGCTGGAAGCCATACTGATAGCTGGCAGTCACCTTGAGGGCGCCGGACTGGCCCCTCTTTGTCGTGATCATGACGACGCCGTCGCCACCCTTGACTCCATACAGAGCCGCAGCGGCAGCATCCTTGAGCACGGTCACGGACTCGATCTCGATGCCGGTAAGGTCATCGACGCTGCGAGGGAAACCGTCCACCAGTATGATCGGGCTGTGGCCATGCAGGCGCAGGGCAAGCTTCAGCTTAGCCTGGTTGGAGGTATATGTGCTTGAGCCAGTCTTGACAAGCAGTCCGGAGAACTGGCCATACAAGGCATTCGAAATATCTGTCTCATAGCTCTTATCAAAGATGTCCGAGCCAGCCGTCTGGTTGACATTGGCCTGCAGCTCGAAAGGATTGCCGAGCGAGATCTGGTCAAGCACTGACAACTCCTGGGCTGCAGCCGAAGAACCGGCGAGCAGAAGAGGCAAAACAATATATGTATATAATCTTTTCATCTTCGGTTACATTTAGTCGTTTACCAACCAGGATTCTGGGTCATGCCGTAACCCTTGTTGATTTCCTTTGCAGGGATAGGGGCGAGATACCACTTGGTGTCCCATGTAGTGTACCATACGCGTGGAGGATAGGCGTCCTTGACCTCGAAGTCAAATACGGTAGCCTCTCTCTGCTTGTCACCGATGGAGGTCAGGCCCTTCAGAGGAGTCGTGAACGCCTCGGTAAGCCCATAGCGCACCATGTCGAACCAGCGGAATTCCTCGAAGCCGAACTCAAGCTCGCGCTCCAGAAGGAGAGCCTTCCTGAATTCATCCTGGGACATTCCTTCCTTGAGGCCAGGGAGGCCGACACGCTCGCGGACGGCATTCACCCATGCATAGGCCTTCACGGACGGACCGCCGTCAGCCTCGTTGTAAGCCTCGGCAGCATTCATGAGCACCTCGGCGAAACGCATCATACACCAGTGAGGAGGCATGTTCCTGTCGGAGTTCTGCTGGAGCACATACTTCATCATGAGGAAGCCAGGGCAACCGTCCTGATGGTTTGCATGGTTGTCGTAAGCCCTGCCCACGGTACCGTCACGCCATACGTCGCCAGGGACGCAGATGTTCTCGTAGAGACGAGGGTCGCGAGTCTCGATTCCAGGAATCTTGATGGCTCCGGTAGGATCCGGCTTGAAGAAAGGATAGTTGGTCCAGTTGGCCTTGTGAGACCAGTCGAAGTCCTCAGGGAAAGGAGTACCGTCAGCCCATGGGAACTTGTTGACCCAGTTGAGGGTTGCGCCGCAACCATAGTCGTCCTGCACGTCGATGTGCTTGTCATGGTAGCCGGGATCGTTGGACTTGCGGATAGAGATTATCACCTCTGAAGAACCACGCTCGAAATAACCCTTGCGGTAAGCCAGACGATAGGCGCGAGGAGTAATCTCGCCATTAGCGTCAGGGACTGCCTGCACGAGGGCATAGTAACCGTTGGACATCTGCTGGGTCATGAACTCGTCAGCGGCAGCCTTGGCACGCTCCCAGCGCTTCTTGTCGTAGTTGGTGTAGCAAGTATACTCGTCAGCCTGCGGATGCCAGAGCTTGTCAGAGTTGAAAGTAGGGCTGGCAGCGAAGCAGAGAATGCGGAGCTTGAGTCCGAGAGCCGCAGCCCTGGTCATACGTCCGCTCTCTTCTGCGGGAACATACCAAGGAAGGGCCGGAGCAGCCTCGTCGCAAAGATTGACGATATAGTCCACAGTCTCGGCGAAAGTATTGCGAGGATACTTCATCTCCTCGTCAGCCTGTACGGCATGGTCGAGGATCGGAACGCCTCCTACATAGCGGAGCATGTGGGCATAGGCGATGGCCATGCAGACCTTTGCCTCAGCCTTCTTGCGGGCGAGCTGGGCCGGATCGGCATTCGGGATGCGGTCGGCATTCTCAAGATAGAGCCATGCGTAGCGGATGACACTATAGTCTTTCTCGCTTCCGAAACGATAGGTCTCGCCGCCCGTGCCGGTAGTCATGTTGGCATTGAGGGCACCCGTGTAATAGAGGTTGTTCGGACCGTCGTCGTCGGAGTGCTTGTTGCTTATGAAATGGTCGGTGATAGCCTCGAGGAAATCGCCTCCCATCTTGGAATCGAATTTAGAAACCAGGCCGTAAGGCAAATAGTAATATGCCTCGGCCAATACCTTGTCGGAGTCCTTGAGAGTAGCGAACAAGGTATCCAGGGTCGCTCCGGATGTCTCAGGAGCCTTGCTCAAGCCGGCATCTCCCAGCTCAAGGCTTTCGCAGGCAATCATGCCCGCACCCAGAAGGGCTATTGAAAATATTTTTACAAATTTTTTCATGGCTTACCTGATTTAGAATGTGATGTTAAGAGCGAAGTTGTAAGTCTTTACGAGAGGATACTCACCCTTCGAACTGTCTGACTTAGCCTCAGGGTCCTGGAGAGTCATCCTGGAGAATGTCAGGAGGTTGTAGCCAGTGAACATAAGGCCGAGGGAGCTGATGCCCACCTTCTTGAGAAGCTTGTTCTGGGAGAAGGTATAGCCGAAGCTTGCGCTCTTGAGTCGGAGGTAAGAAGAATCCACCGTCCAGAGGGTTGAATCCATGGAGTTCCAAGGATAGTTGGTCTTGGTGAAACGAGGAAGGGTACCATCCTCGCGTCCAGGAGCCCAGCCATTGTCGTTCGGAATCCATGAGTTTTCAGCGAAGTAGCTGAGAAGGCCACGGTGGCCGGAGTTCGTGAACGGAATACGGTAGTCGTCGTTCCATACACGGCTCACGTTCGTGGCGGCAATCCAGTTGAGGGTAAGGTTGAAGCCCTTCCATCCGAACTTCCAGTTGGAGCCGAACACATATTCAGGTCTGTCCGGATAACCGTCCATCTTGGCATCCCTTCCGTCGATTACGTTATCCCCGTTGAGGTCCTTGTACATACAGTCACCAGGATAAACGGTGGTGGTAGGCTGAGGAAGGTCAGGATTCAGGCGCTGCACTCCGTTGGCATCGGTATAGAAGTCGCTTCTCTGGTAGAGGCGATCGAACTGATAGAGGAGGTGGCGATGAGTAGAACCGCCAGTCTGTGCCTGATATGCATATTCCGGCTCAACCTCATCCATGAAGATGATCTTGTTGCGGGCGAAGGTTACGTTGCCGCTGATGTCGTAGGTGAAGTTGCCGATATGGTCTTTCCATCCGAGCTCGACCTCATAACCATGGTTATCCACGATACCCAGGTTGCTGTCAGGAAGCGAAGTCGCTATGATAGACGGAGGGGTGTTCGGGGTAATGAGGATTCCGGTACGATGCTCCTTGAAGAGGTCGCCGGAGAAGTGGAGACGGTCGCGGAAGAGATCGGCGTCAATACCGACGTTATACTTGAGTGCGGTCTCCCAGGTGACACCATGGTTTCCAGGAACGCCCATCTTATACCTTGGGACGCCGCCGGAACCGTCGACACCAAAGTAATACTGGCCCTTGTCATAGTCCTTCATGTCAAGATCCTGGTCCCAGACGCCTTCCATATACATGAAACGGGCATTGTCGGTACCCTTGTCGCTGCCGACCTTTCCGACGGAAGCGCGGACCTTGAGGAAGTCGATCCAAGTAAGCTTCTTCATGAATTTCTCCTTGGAGATGACCCAGCCGAGGGACATTGAAGGGAAGAGACCGTAGCGGGTCTTGCCAGGCGCGAAGTTCTCGCTACCGTTGTAGCCTGCACTGACATCCACGAGGTACTTGTCATCATATCCGTAAGTCGCACGGCCTACCCAGCCCACATAGCCGCGAGGAAGCCATGAGTATTTTTTCGGATAATAGTCGCGAGACTGGTTGAACAGAAGGAGTCCTGTCACGGCATGCTTGCCGGCAAACTTCCTGTTGTAGTTGAGTCTGGCCTCAAGATACCATTTCTTGTCATCATCATTGTCTTCGTCGTAGCTGAGGGTTGGCTCGCTGCCGGAGATTTCATATACATAAGTGCGGTCGAAAGCAGGGTCGGACATGTCCAGGCCGGAATCGTCCGCCCATGAGGCATAGCGTACGGTCTGCTTGTATCCTCCGCTTCCCTTGCGCTCCTTCTCCACTTCCATCACGGTATCATAGCTGCCCTTTACGCTGGCGCTGAGACCCTGGGTGATGAAATCAAGCCTCTGGTTGAGAGTGACGTCCATGCCGAGGGTCGTCTTGTATTTGTTCTCGTAGCCGGTCCAGTAGTAGTACTCCCAGCCGTTCCACTTGGTAAGACCGTCAGGAAGGGCATTGGTGTCCACCACCGTGATAGGCATTCCGTTGCAGATGCCAGGAGAAGCGGTCGGATGGGACCAGAGCATGGAGCGCATCCAGATGTTGTCCGCTCCGTAGATAGGAGTCCTCGTGTTTCCGATCACGCCGGAGATGTCGAACTTCATGTCCGTAGTCTCGGTAAGCTTGAAGTCGAGGTTGGCGCGATAGTTATACCTGTTGTACGAGAAGTTGTTGTCGTAGCTCATGGTCGGGATCTGCTTCATCAGACCGTTCTGGTACATGTAGCCGAGAGACACGAAATAGCGGACCTTGTCGGAACCGCCGGAGATGTTGACGTTGTTCTTGGTCTGGAGGAAGGCCTTGCGGAACATCAGCTCATGCCACTGGGTGTTCGGGAACATCACAGGGTCGGAGCCGGTGCGGTAGGCCTCGATGGCCTCGCGTGAGAAATAGAGGCTCGGATCAGTCTTTCCGTCATTCTGCTGATATACGTTGTAGTAACGTGCGAAATCGTAGCTGGAGCACTGGGTGATGTAGGACATCGGCACCTGGAGACCGGTGATCGAAGACACGGAGATCTTCGGCTTTCCAGCCTCGCCACGTCTTGTAGTCACGATGATGACGCCGTTGGCGCCGCGCACACCGAACACAGCGGTAGAAGCGGCATCCTTCAAGATGGACAGGCTCTCGATTTCGTTAGGATCGACAGTGTTGAGAGGACGCTCTACGCCATCCACGAGGATGAGAGGAGTCGAACCACTAGATGAGAGCGTGCTGACTCCACGGATGAATATCTCTGCGTAATCTTCGCCAGGCTGACCACTGTACTGGACGGTGGCGATACCAGGCATCTGGCCGGCGAGCACATTGGCCACGTCAGCCACAGGGGCCTTGACGAGGGCCTTCGAGTCGATGGTCGTAAGGGCTCCCGTCACGGTCGCTTTTTTCTGTGTACCATAAGCAACCACAACCGTAGCCTCAAGAGACTCTGAGTCATCCCTGAGGACGATTGTGAATGAACGCTGCTTGCCAACTGTCACTGTCTGGGTAACATAACCCAGGGCGGAAATTTCCAGGACAGAAGACTCTCCGGGAACGTTGATCGAGAACGATCCGTCCGCAGCGGCAGCCACACCGGTAGAGGTCCCCTTGAGGACAACTCCTGCACCGATCACCGGCAGGCCGTCTGCATCCATGATACTACCCTTGACGGTAATACCTCTGCTCTGGGCAAAGGAAACCTGAGCCCAGAGACCTAAGAAGAGACACAGCACAGCAGCCAGTCTTGAGAAATGGACTACTTTCTGAATCATTGGTTAAAAGTTTTAAAATATTGATAGTTTTTTCTAAAATGTAGACTTATTCTACGACAGTCTCTTTTCCGTAGATCGCCTCGACCAGGGCATTGAGCAGCGCATGGTCCTTGGTATCATACCTGTACTCCCAGAACATCGCTCCAAGGATACCCTTGGCCAGCACATACTTGCCCTTCTCGCCGACAGATACAGGATCGTCATAAGAAAGGATGTTCTTTCCGAGAGGGTCGCAGAGATAAGGAACCTTGGCCACGTCATCCCAGATGCGGGTAACCTCGGTCTTGACACCCTGTCCCCTGTAGATGCCCTTTTCGAGTATGTCAGGGATCTCATAATACTTGACGGAGTACTCGAAGATCTTGTTGGTCGGATGCTTCTCGGCCTTGCCGTAGAACGGTATGCCCATCACCTGGCGCTCCAGAGGGACGCCTGCCTTGAGATGGAGCTCTATGCTGTCGTCGCAACTGCGCTGGTCAAACTTCGCAGAACGGTATAGCGGAGAATTGTGGCCGTCCGGCGCCGCACCCATGTCATAAGTCATTACATTGACATAGTCGAGATACTTCATCGCAGTCTTCCAGTCGACATACCTGGCGCTGGCCGAAGAGGCGAATGAGATGATCTTGCCAGTGCCGATGGTCTCGCGGAGCTCCTTGAGCACGAGGTTGAAATTCTCGGTGTCCGAAGGGTCGCAGCCGGTCTCGTTGTCGGCGCTCTGGGTCGGGTATTCCCAGTCGATGTCGACTCCGTCGAGCTTGTAGTTGTCGATATGGGCCTTTACGGCCTGGCAGAATGCGGTGCGCTTGGCCTCGCTTCGGGCCATCATCGAGAATCCGTCGGCATGGCCTCCCCAGCCGCCGATCATCAGCATGACCTTCAGATTTGGATTGACGCTCTTCAGGGCCACGATGGCCTCGAGCTTCTCAGGATTGGCGATCACGATGCCGCCGTCGCCGGTCGAAGGATTCTTGAAGCGGCCGTGGGCGTAGTTGATGTGGGTAAGCTTGGTCACATCAGGGAGAGTCTCGCCGTACTCGGTGTAGTAAGCGAGTACGATCGGGGTCTGACCGATATCCGTACAGTGGGTACCGTCGTCTTCCGTAGTTCCGGTACCGGTCCCGTCGTCGGAACCGTCGTCGTTTCCGCCACCCGAGCCACTGCCACTCCCGTTATCGGTACTTCCGCTGACAGGAGGAGCCGGAATCACAAAATTGCTTTCCGGCTTGGAGCATGATGCCGCGCAAAGAGACGGCAGCAGCAGGAGTGCGGCAATAAGATTAATCCAGGTCTGTTTCATTATGAAGTGTCGTATTAGTGTTCAATAAAGTGGCTCCGAGAACTGGGATCGAGGCATCTGTTGCAGTGCCGATTGTCAGTTTCTCGAATGAATTGGTATAAGGGAAGTTCTCCCTGATATACTCTTCCATCGGTTTGTGGAAGAATGGATAGTTGTGGGCGATACCTCCGACAAGAGTGATGTGGCTGGGATCGTAAGCCAGCATGACAGCGCAGAGCAGGGCCCCCATGTGCTTTCCGAACTCCTCGAAAAGCCGCAACGCAGCAGGGTTCTTCGATTCCGCAGCCTTGGCAGCCTCGATGCTGTCCCAGCCATAAGTCGAGAAGAATTTCTTGCTGCAGTAGTCTTCCAGCACCGAGTCCCCATATGGAAGGGCGCAGAGTTCCCCGGCGCCGCAGTTGGCCCCACAGAAAAGTTCGCCGTCATGGACAATGCCGATGCCGACTCCGGTGCCGAGCGTAATCACGACAAGGTCTTTCGGCCTGTTCTCTTCCGGAAAACCGCCATATACCCCCATTGCGTAACAATTTGCGTCATTGTTGATCGCGGTAGGAATTCCGAAACGGTCTTCCAGATATTCCTTAAGATGGACTTCTTTCCACGATGGGATATTCTGGGTCTCGTAAACTATACCTTTATTAATGTCCACTACGGACGGAACGCCTATGCCGATCATCTCGGTATCTGGCGTAATGATTTCCCTGATTTGCGACGACAGGTACTCCAGCGTCTGCTCCATCGTGCTGTTTTCCTTGAAGGAAGGTACGGTAATGAAGCGGACAACCTGTCCCTTATCCAACAATCCAAGACTTATATTGGTTCCACCAATGTCTATTCCCAGTCTCATATCGCGTAGGCTCTTTATACTATAAAACGATTTACTTTTCGATTAAAAAAAATTGTGTTGATTATTAGCGTGTGTAAAGTTATGTATTCGGTTTTCTTGTTTGCGACTAATTTGCGTACAATCGCTCACATTTTGCGTAGATTTCGCAATTTACATAAAGAAAGCTGTCATTCTGAGCGCTCAGAATGACAGTATTATTATCAGGATATTAGAATCTCACTTCCCAGCGGATTGAGGGGACTATCGGAAGGACGCTCATTTGTTTCCAACCGTCTTCGTCATAGAACATAAGATATGGATTCTTCCTGTTCATGACATTGAACACCGAAATTGTAAGTTCATTATCGACCTTCTTACCTTTCCAAAGAATGGAATATCCGACATCAGCCCGAAAATATGCCGGCATCCTGTGGCCGTTTACTGAAGACATGCCGATACGGGTCCGTGCATAATAATCTTCCATAGATGGAACTGTCCCGAGTCTGGTATCCCAATATGGCAACTCTTCAGCCTTGTAACTTGATTCTGCAATAGTCGTATTATTGCCGGAAGTAAAGTATGTTGCAAAATTAATGCGGCTTTCACGACGCTCAGACATGCTTAGCATGTACTGTAGCTGGATATTCAGATTATGAGGCCTGTCAAATTTGAACGGGAAAGAATTCCCACCGTTGATCTCTTCAAAATGCCTTGTCGTCTTGGATAAAGTATATGCTATCGATCCGGTCAGCCGTCCTGTTCTCTTTTCGAGCCATACTTCCAGGCCGTAGGATTTACCCTCACCACTAACCAGATCGTATTCCCAGGAAATATTTCTAGTGGAAAATTGATTGAGCATACTCTTATAAGCGGTCAGATTTGACATCTGCTTATAATATGCCCCGACCGTAGCATAAATACTCTTATTTCCCCAAAATCCCCCGAGATACCATTGATCCGAAGTCTCAGGCTTGTAACTTGGCGAAGCAGGTATGACCAGATCCAATGCCCATCCTACAGGCAAGCCCTCAAGAGTATGCTGGTACTGGACAAGCCTGTCATATGTGGCTTCAAGTCCGGCATTTTTTGTCACGAAATACGATCCTTGCAGACGAATCTCAGCATTATGCATTGCTTTGTTGTCTTCATTAAGAAAACAATTATATCTGGCTCCGCCTTTCAGTCTATAGGTCTCCCCTACATATTCGCCTTCGCCATAAAGAGAAGCGATGGCAGTCTTGAAAATAGATTTTCTCTCGTTCTGCTGGTTCACATTCAGATTAATCTTTTGCATTACAGGACGATGATCCTGAGAACGGATATCCACGCCACCATTGAAAGAAATACCCTTCCACTTTGTAAAGAACTGACTCTTCAGCGCCTTTTCCGTCTTTTGAGCGGCAAGAAATACGCCAAGATTGGTATTCTCTATAGTATGTTCAGTCTGCCTGTCGGCGGACTTGAAATATGAATAAAACGCCGAAGTCTCGACACGGAATGCATCAGAAGGAGTATTAATCCACTTTACCGAGCCGACACGATTGTCCCAGCCAAAAGCCACGTCGACAGAGCTCTCGTCGATCTCCCTTTCGGGGATATATGAGAAATAATCATGGCTGCAATAACCCATCACGTCGATCACATGTTTCGGTCCCAATTTCCAATGGAGCTTGGCAAAGACATCTTGCATCTGAGGATTGAGGTCCCCGGTATCATCCATATCCCCGATCAGCTTCTTTAACATCATATACTCAGGTCTTAGCAACGATGTCCTTGCGGCTATCTGGAAAGACAATCTATCTTTTATGACATAACCCTGAAGAACCCCGTCAAACATAAGCGGCGAGATGGAAAAAGAACCGGAGTATTTGTCCAGAGCAGGAGTCTTGGAATCAATCTTCAGCAGCGAGGATGACAGATTTCCTGAAGAGGCAGTTATACCTCCCATCTGGAATGTCGACTGACCGACTATATCTGTATGGAAAGATGAAAACAAACCGAACAAATGTGTCGGAGCCATTATAGGAACGCCATCAAGTTCGACTTTATTGTTGCCGTTTCCCGCACCGCGCACATAGAAACCCATGCCGCCCTCCATGCCTTGGGAAACTCCAGGCAGAATCTGCATATAACGCATCACGTCTGGCTCTCCGATGACTGTAGCTATCCTTTTCACGTCTGTAACGGAATAGCTGAACGAATTGTTCCCGCGTTTTTCACGATATGCAGTTATAGTCGCATTCTCAAGCTCTCCGCCGACCTGCGTCAGCGAATCCATCTGTGCATACACCGGGCAGAACTGTATAACACAAAGAATAGTTGTTATCAGGACAAGCAGCTTTCTCATAGTTTAAGCATATAGATGTTTGAGTAAAATTCCTGCTCATTATATGCGGCAAAAATTCCAAGTCCGTTTTCGATATTGGAATATATGGAAGATTCATCGAACCAGCGGACCGGATCATCATCGCTCTCGTAGAAAGTCTTCTTCTCTATAACAGACTTGATGTATCGGTCGTATTCCTCGGATGCCGTCCTGATAACCACGAAAGAAGCATCTGAATATGCATTCTGAACCATAAAAGTATAGGGGTGCTGACTATCAATATCAGCAGCCGCAGCCACTCTTACATAATTCTTGTACATCAATGTCTTGCTATAACCGTATATCTCTTCACTCATGGAACCGTCCTGATTGAATCGGTCTGCATCTTTATGGTCAGTTCCAATCCACGCAAAGAGTCTTAAACCCGGATCGTCGGCAAGTACCGGAGGATGTATGAGATATTCTATATCATACAAGCTGGACAACATGACAAAGAGCCAAAAAGGATTTGAAGAGCTATATTGTTCCAGTACCTTGGTGCACCCCTCATCAGAAAGGTCGCTGAGAGATATATCCACAACATCAGGCATAGACGTCACAGCACTGAGAACAGGTTCTCCGGGGATCTTGACCTCAAGACGATACTGAGCGCCAGGTTCCGGCCGGAAGGCAAGTTCCCACTCTCCGTATCCATCTTTGGTGAAAACTCCTACAGGTTGATTATTCTCATACAGAGTCGCCTCGGCGTGCTCGACTTCGTTGAAGTAAGAACCGGAATAGGGGGCTTTACTATATGTAAGTGTGAGTCTCTGGGTATCCGAATTGTGGAGCACACACGACACAGAGACTTTTCTCTCTCCCGGAGAAGGTGTAGGAATCTCCTGTACGCAAGCTGTAATTGAGTACAGCGCGCACAGGAGAAACGCTACAAGATTGAGTTTATTCATCAGTTTATTTCAACCGGACTTGCAAAGTATCCCGAAGTACTTTATTATCAGTAGTTTCCAGAACAGCAACGAATTCAACGTCGGCAGGTATCTCCGCAGGAATCGTATTGAAACGGAAATATATCGCAGGCGGAGCCATCGGCTCCATTGAAAGCCAAGAGGCGATATTTTCAATCTCCTCTTCGTCGCTATACCCCCATATGAGATCTTTCGTACGATAGGAGATTATCTGCTTCGGATCGAATCTATGAATCTTAAAGTACTTATTTAGCGATGTGCCCGCTGGTTGCCCAAACAACTGTGACAGCGCGATTATCTTGAAATCCTTGACTCCGGTGACACGGTATTCCCAATTCAAGAAGCCCGCCTTTGTCATCACCAGGTCTGCATCTTCAGAAGATTTTGTAGCCCTGGATCGTCTATAATCGCGGTCTAGCTGTGTCTCCAAATCGGTAATATTGGCAGTAGTCTTCCCATCCTCTGAGGAAGTCTTCAGAGTGAGGATAAACTTATCTGCAGCAACGCTTCCGTTACCTATCGACTCTTCAGAATGCCAACTGACAGTCTTTCCGTCCTTCCCGACAGTAGATAAAACAGAGTCTTTAAGCGGCGTTATCTGCATCGCCGTACACTCCCTGGGCAAAAAATTTAGAATATACGACTCCTTTGGCCCTTCCTTACTTTTATCACAGGCTCCCAAAACCAGAGCAAGAGCCGACAAAAAGATCATTGTACGTTGTCTAACCATCATAACTTGCAATATCCTTTGAGTAGAGTATTTAGAATGAGAAATTATGAATTATACGTTTTTCATACTGGAAGCCATATTTGCCACAATTCCAGACACTGCTTTCAGCTGTATTATAATCAGCATCGTCATAAGACCCGTCCGCACCAAAATTCATTTTCCAATAACGAGTAGTTGACGTAACTGATGTTGTATATGTATCGTCCAATATTGGTTGTAATGTCGCAACCCTCAAAAGCGTTCCATCTCTAGGATGAGGGACTCGCCTATACGTATAAGTAGTCTGGATGGTTTTTTCTTTAAGACCATCAATCAGCCATGAGTGACCATCATAGTAACTCCATCCGACATTAATGAAAAGAAATTTTTTCCGTTCTCTTGAGGCCCAGGCTCTGATATTGACAGGAATTTGTTTGTTAAGAGATTCTTTTACTTTATCTGGACTATAATCCGTATATTCGGATTCTATTCCGAAATCCTTGTAAACGTTCACTAGATCGCCAGTATTAGCGCTAGATTTATTCAAGCCATACTTCATTTTAATTTTTGAACCCACATAACCAAGCAGGTTAGATACGAGTTTAGTACCCTCTGTCTTAAAATAGTAAGGATCACTCAAAGCCATCATATCCCAAACATCAGATGACGGATCAGAGAATGAAAAAGAATAGTTGTATTCATCACCATTTATCCATCCTTCACATTTCCCTTCTGAGAAGAACTCGGCTGGTTTATTCATTAAATAATGAAAATAATACAACATCTGAGCTCCAGCTACTGCAACACATCCAGTAGCACACTTTTCATATCTATCATCTTCAGAGTCATATGCATAAGGAGTACAATCATTCCAAGGAGATAGTTGTCCCCATTTAGTTTTAATAAATGGTCCGATAATCTTATCAGAGATAACCTCTATCTTAACATCAATCAAGACTTCTTCATATTCAACCGAACCAGGAGATGGTGGATCTATAGATTTAGTGGCATGGGGCACAGATTTATCCAAGCCACATACCAGTGCGTCTATATTATGCCAAAGTAAGTAATTATCTGAAGTTGTATCTTGATAGCTGGAGTGTCTAATAGCATATATCGATTCTGCAATATCATCAAACCATAAAGCGGCGCCTTCCAGATTGTCTTTATCAATCTGTCCGCTGACAGCAGAAGCAATAATTGCATATGTACGTTTATCACCAGAAAGGACAATCCAGCCATTATTGTCTTTGAAATTTACAAAATAAAGCAAAGTATCTCTTCCAGAAGCGATAAAATCTATTGATCCCATTTCGCGATCCATGCCATCATCAAGAACAACAGAATTCGCAAAAAAAACTTGCAGATTTTAAAGAAACCTGATAATTTTCAGTATTTCCGGAAGATGTTTCTTCTTCTCTAAGGACAAGATCATCATCAACGTAAGAACAACCAAAGGCGACTAAACCAGCCAGTGCGATAAACAACGATTTTTGATAGATATTCATGGTTCTATTGGTTTGTATATGGTTACAAAATAAATACGAAGTTTCGCGTTCCTCAATTTTTCGTTTACAAATATAAATAAATCCATATTAAAACAAAGACTTTATATGATAAATAATCTAATACTTGTAGCGATGCAGGTATTTGGTTATCAACCTGTCTAATTCCCCTGCTTACGGTGCGGTGGTGTAACGGCAAATCACAATGATCCCTCGCCGGCGCTTCAGGATGACAGAATTGTTTGTATATTTGCAGCCGGATTTTTTGAGAGATATGGAAATGAAAGCTTTCTGGACAATATTGATGCTGGTGGCATCCAATATTCTGATGACATTCGCGTGGTACGGACAGTTCAAACTTCAGGAACTGAAGATATCAACAGACTGGCCACTCATACTGATCATTCTGGTATCATGGGGCGTAGCATTCTTCGAATACTGCGTCATGATCCCGGCAAACAGAATCGGCTACGTCGACAACGGAGGCCCATTCAACCTCGTCCAGCTCAAAGTCATCCAGGAGGCAATCTCCCTCACCGTATTTACAATCATAGTGACACTGATGTTCAAGAACCAGCCGATCCACTGGAATCACTTCGTCTCCTTCGGCCTGATCATCCTCGCTGTCTTCTTCGCCTTCGTGAAATAAATCAAAAAAAATTGTGATAGTTCCGCAGAGATGAATTAACTTTGAAGTCCTGTTAGAACTATACAAAATGAACACAAAATATGTATTCGTAACAGGAGGAGTTGCTTCATCGTTAGGCAAAGGCATCATCGCCGCATCTCTCGCTAAACTCCTGCAGTCCAGAGGACTTCGCGTCACCATCCAGAAATTCGACCCGTATATCAACATCGATCCGGGCACCCTCAATCCCTATGAACACGGAGAATGCTACGTCACTGAAGACGGAGCAGAAACCGACCTCGACCTCGGTCACTACGAACGTTTCCTCGGAATCTATACCTCCCAGGCCAACAACGTGACGACCGGAAGAATCTATAATACAGTCATCACAAAAGAAAGAGAAGGAGCATATCTCGGAAAGACAGTCCAGATAGTGCCGCACATCACCGACGAAATCAAACGCCGGATGATGCTTCTCGGCAAGACCGGCGACTACGACATAATCATAACAGAAGTCGGAGGAACCGTCGGAGACATGGAATCCCAGCCCTTCCTCGAAGCCATAAGACAGCTCCAGTGGGAACTTCCGGACGAGGATCTCCTCAGCATCCACCTTACTCTGATCCCATATCTCAAAGCAGCCAAAGAGCTCAAGACAAAGCCGACCCAGCACTCCGTACAGATGCTCCAGCAGGCCGGAGTCCATCCGGACATCATTGTCTGCCGCACCGAAGTCGACCTCTCGCAGGACATCCGCAACAAGATCGCCCGCTTCTGCAACGTCCGTCAGGGCCATGTCATCCAGTCCATCGACGCCCCGTCAATCTACGACGTGCCTCTGAACATGGAGAAAGAAGGCCTCGACGAGATGGTCGTCAACCACTTCCGCATCGAGTATCTTCCGGAGCCGGACCTGAAGGCCCTCAAGAACTTCCTGCACCGTCTCGAGAACCCGAAGAGCGAAGTCAACATCGCCCTTGTCGGCAAATACGTCGAGCTTCAGGACGCCTACAAATCGATATTGGAGTCCTTTGTCCATGCCGGCGCAGCCAATGAATGTAAAGTCAACGTCAAGACCTTCCAGAGCGAACATATAGACAGCTCCAACGTCGCCGGAAAGCTCAAGGGAATGGACGGAATCCTGGTCGCTCCGGGCTTCGGAGAAAGAGGACTCGAAGGCAAGATCGCAGCGGTCCGCCACGCCCGCGAGAACAATATCCCGTTCTTCGGAATCTGCCTTGGAATGCAGATGGCAGTAGTAGAATTCGCCCGCGACGTACTCGGCCTCAAAGACGCTGCCTCCACGGAGGAGAATCCTAAGACTCCGGATCCGGTGATCGACCTTATGGAGGAGCAGAAGAGCCTTACCATAAAGGGAGGTACAATGAGACTGGGCGCCTACGACTGCGCTCTCGCAGAAGGCTCTCTCGCCCGCAATATCTACGGCAAAGACCTCATCTCCGAGAGACACCGCCACAGATACGAATTCAACGATGCCTACCGGGAAAGATTCGAAAAGGCCGGAATGAGAGTCTGCGGACAGAACCCCGGTTCCGGTCTTGTAGAAATGGTCGAGATACCTTCACATCCGTTCTTCATCGCCACCCAGTTCCATCCGGAACTGAAAAGCACGCCGGAGAAGCCTCAACCGATATTCGTCAACTTCGTGAAAGCCGCGATGGAATACAGAAAAGCCAATCAATAGGCTTTTTCATGAACCCCTTTTACAGCCCTTCCGCTGGGATCGTTCAGTTCCCTGAACGATGCATCCCACTGAAGGGCTATTTCTGATGAACAGGCCACGCTCGGGACGCTCGGAACGCTTATGGCGGCCGACTCGCTCGGGAACAGCTCCTCGAAGATGCATCTGTAATAATACTCCTCCTTGTTCATCGGAGTATTGATCGGGAAACGCTTTGCGGCAGAAGCCATCTGGGCATCGGAAACAGCCAGCGACGTAAGCGCCTTGAGACTGTCGATCCAGCTATAGCCTACTCCGTCAGAGAACTGCTCCTTCTGCCTCCATGCGACCGATGCAGGAAGCATGTCCGAGAACGCTTCCCTGAGAATCTTCTTCTCGATGACATCTCCCGGGCACATCTTACAAGCGGGATTCAGCCTCATGGCTACGTCGAGGAATTCTTTGTCGAGAAACGGCACCCTGCCTTCGACGCCCCAGGCCGAAAGAGCCTTGTTGGCGCGGAGACAGTCGTAGAGATGAAGCTTGCCGATCTTGCGCACAGTCTCCTCATGGAAATCCCGGGCCGACGGAGCCTTGTGGAAATAGAGATACCCGCCAAAGATTTCGTCGGACCCCTCTCCGCTCAGGACCATCTTGATACCCATGCTCTTTATCACGCGCGCGAGAAGATACATAGGAGTAGAGGCCCTGACTGTCGTGACATCATAGGTCTCGATATGATAGATGACATCCCGCAGCGCGTCGATTCCCTCCTGCACCGTATAGTTGATCTCATGATGCACCGTCCCGAGGAAATCGGCCATCTCGCGGGCCTTTGCAAGATCCGGCGCGCCTTTAAGACCGACAGCGAAACTATGCAGCCGAGGCCACCAGGCCTGACTCTTCCCGTCATCCTCTATACGGCGCGGAGCATTGGCGGCAGCGATCGCGCTTATTATCGAAGAATCCAGACCGCCGCTGAGCAGGACTCCGTAAGGGACATCCGACATCAGCTGCCTCTTGACAGCATCCGTCAGAGCATCCCGGATCAGCGCCGGATCCGACGGTCCATCCTTGACCGCATCATAATCAGTCCAGTCACGGCTATACCATTTTCTGACCATGCCTTCGCGGCTCCAGAGCATGCTTCCCGGAGGGAAAGGCTCGAATTCGGCGCAGCGGCCCTCAAGGGCCTTCATCTCGCTGGCGACCATCAGCAGGCCGTCATCGGTATGACCGATGTAGAGAGGAATCACGCCTATCGGATCCCGGGCGATAAGATACTCGTCTTTTTCTTCATCATACAAGGCAAACGCAAAAATACCGCTGAGATCTTCCAGGAATCGGGGGCCCTTTTTCTCATACAACGCCAGAATGACTTCACAGTCAGAGCCTGTGCGGAAATCATAATCCCCGTCCAGTTCTTTCCTCAGCGTCTTATGGTTATAGATCTCTCCATTGACAGCCAGAATCTTGCGTCTGTCGGTCGAATAGAGAGGCTGGCCGCCGGATACCGGATCGACTATGGACAGCCGCTCATGGGCCAGTATGGCCGAGCCGCCGCAGTAGATACCGCTCCAGTCAGGGCCCCTGTGTCTAAGCTGAAGGCTCATCTGGAGAGCCGTCTGTCTCAACCCGGGAGTCTGCTCCCTGACGTTGAATATTCCTGCAAAACCACACATGATCAGAAAGATTTAGTTGTTATAGGCTGTCTCGCCATGCTCATAGATATCGAGGCCTTCCTCCTCTACGCGAGGTTCGACGCGGATGCCGATGATTCTGTCGACGACCCTAAGGGATATGAAGCCGACGATAAAGGCCCAGGCCACGATACAGGCTATTCCGAGAGTCTCGACTCCGAGGAGATGCCAGCCGCCGCCATAGAACAGGCCGCCGTCGACAGAGAACAATCCGGTCAGGACAGTACCAAGGATACCGCAGACACCATGGACAGAGACAGCGCCTACAGGATCGTCGACGTGGCAGACCTTATCTATGAGGGAGACGGACAGGGTCATGGCAACGCCGCAGACAGCTCCTATTATCGCCGATCCGCCGAGAGTGACTACATCGCAGCCGGCGGTTATTCCGACCAGTCCGGCAAGAATTCCGTTGCACACAAGGGAAAGGGACGGTTTTCCGTAAAGGATCCATGTAAAGACCAGAGTACTGAGACCACCGGTCGCCGCAGCCATGTTAGTTGTACAGAAAACACGGGAGATGGCAGTCGCATTCTCGACTCCGGTGGCGCTCAGCTGAGAGCCTGGATTGAATCCGAACCAGCCGAACCAGAGAATAAACACGCCGAGCGCGCCGAAGGTAAGGTTGTGACCCGGAATAGCGACCGATTTTTTGTCTTTGGTGTACTTTCCGATCCTCGGGCCGAGGACTATCGCTCCCGCGAGAGCCACAGCCCCTCCGCAGGCATGAACGACAGCAGAACCTGCGAAGTCATGGAATCCAAGGCCGGCGAGCCAGCCACCGCCCCAGGCCCAGTGCCCCTCAACCGGATAAACCAGGAGAGAGATTACAATCGATATTATTATATATGCCGAGAACTTCGTCCTTTCAGCCATCGCGCCTGAGACGATAGTCGCCGCAGTTGCGCAGAACATTGTCTGGAATGCCAGGAAACATTCTTTGGAAATGTTTGAATCGGCATAGAAAGAATAGCTGAAAATATGCGCATTACCGACGAAACCGGAGCCGGAGGCATGCATCAAAGAAAAGCCGAGCATCCAGAAGAAGAAAGTTCCGACCATGAAGTCAAGAAAGTTCTTCATGAGGATATTGGCGGTATTCTTGGATCTTGTGAATCCGGCCTCGACAAGGGCGAAGCCCGGTTGCATGAAAAAGACAAGCATTGCTGCGAGGAGTACCCATACGGTATCCAGTCCACTTATAGTATTCATGGTTAAATTCGTTTTTTCGTTGTTTTACTTTTTGTCTGCGAGCACGACGTCTCCGTGCTCTCCCGTCCTGATCGACCAGGTATCATCTACCGGACTCACGAAAATGCGTCCGTCTCCTACTTCGCCCGTGTGGGCGGAAGCGAGAATAGCATCTATTGCAGGCTGGACGAACTGGTCTCTGCAGATGATGGTTATCTCAATACGGGAGATTATGTCGGTGCTATACATGACACCTCGATAGATTCTGTCCTGCCGGTCCTGGCCGATGGCCTTGACTTCGGCATAGGAAAACCAGTTGATGTCCGCAGCGAACAACGCCTCCTTTACATCCTCGAATTTCGTCTTCCTGACGATTGCTTCAATCTTTTTCATAATAGTAGTTCTTGAAATTGTTTTCGTTTATTTGTTCAGATGCATCTTTTCATCAAGTGCCTTTGCGGCAGCGACTCCGGAGGCCATGGCTCTTACCACGAGGGAAGCTCCGCTTGCGACGTCGCCTGCGAGGAATACGTTTTCCCCCACTTCCGGGGTCTCAGGCTTGAGGAAGCCAAGACAGATAAGCACTATATCGGCCTTGATTATCTCAGGTTCTCCGACCGGGACCATCTCAGGACGTACTCCGGGCCCCTTTGACTTCCATTCTATAGTCTGGACCTCGGCTCCGGTCACCTTGCCGTTCTCACCTATGAACCGGAGAGTGTTGATATTCCAGAGTCTCGTACAACCCTCCTCATGGGACGAAGACGTCCTCAGGGTGCGAGGCCAGTTCGGCCATGGATTGGCCGGATCGACCGGGCCTACAGGAGGCTTCGGCATTATCTCTATCTGGGTAACGTTGTTGCAGCCGAGACGGTGCACCGTGCCGATACAGTCCGAGCCGGTATCTCCGCCACCGATGACCAGCACGTCTTTCCCTTTGCAGTCTATACGGTTCTTCTTCGGGATTTCAGCCCCATAGAGAATCCGGTTCTGCATCGAGAGCAGGTCAAGGGCGAAATATATTCCGGAGAGTTCTCTCCCCGGCACCTTGAGGTCTCTGGCCTGGGGAGCGCCGGTTGCGAGCACGAAGGCGTCATAGCCCTTCAGCTTCTTAGGGTCGGCCTTTGTATTGTACCGGAACTCGACGCCTTCCTTCTCCATAAGCTCTATCCTTCGGTCAATCACCTTCTTGTTGAGCTTGAAGTTCGGAATTCCGAAGCGGAGCAGGCCTCCGGCCTTTTCATGCTGCTCGAATACTGTTACGGTGTATCCCATACGGTTGAGCCTGTTGGCAGAAGCCAGACCGGCAGGGCCCGAACCGATGACAGCCACTTTCTTTCCGTTCCTTTCAGGAATCTCTACGCCTACGTAGTCTTCCCGAAAAGCTATTTCGGTAATCGCGGCCTCATTCTCCCTGTTGGTCGTCGGCTCGTTTAGAGTCAGATTCAACACGCAGGCCTTCTCACAGAGGGCCGGACAGACGCGGCCGGTAAACTCCGGGAAATCATTCGTGGAATTCAACAGCTTGTAAGCCAGCTCGAAGTCACCCTTGAAGGCGGCGTCATTCCACTCCGGAGGACGGTTGCCCAGAGGACATGCCCAGTTGCAGAAAGGGACTCCGCAGTCCATGCAGCGCGAAGCCTGAAGCTTGCGGTCGTTTGTATTTAAAGTCTGTTCCACCTCGCCGAAATCGTGGATCCTGTCAAGTACAGGACGATATCCGGCCTCTTTGCGCGGAATAGTCAGAAATGCCTTATAGTTGCCCATAGCTAATACTGAATTTGAATGTTTTCGATCTTTTCCTTAAGTCTGCGCTGACGTTCCTCCTGGAGGACATGCTTGTATTCGATAGGGATGACCTTGATGAAATCATCTACATAGCGGTTCCAGTTCTCCAGTATCCTGCCGGCCTTTGCGGAGCCGGTATGGAGGTGGTGCTGGCGGATAAGCTCGTAGAGCTCCTTGCGGTCAAGATTGTCGTCGACCAGACTGATTTCGACCATGTCCATGTTGCAGAAGTAGTCGAAATTGTGTTTCTCGTCGAGAACATAAGCGACTCCTCCGGACATTCCGGCGGCAAAGTTCCTGCCGACCTCTCCGAGCACTACTACCCGGCCGCCGGTCATGTACTCGCAGCAATGGTCTCCTGCTCCTTCAATTACAGCCGAAGCTCCGGAGTTCCTGACGGCGAATCTCTGTCCTACCCGGCCGTTTATATAGACTTCTCCGGAAGTAGCCCCGTAAAGCCCTGTATTGCCGGCAATTATGTTATCTTCCGGCTTGAACGGGACTCCGACCGGCGGAAGAATGGTTATGCGGCCGCCGCTCAGGCCTTTGCCGAAGTAGTCGTTGGTCTCGCCTTCGAGGCGGACGTTGACGCCCTTGGCAAGGAAGGCGCAGAAACTCTGGCCTGCCGAACCGCGGAAACGGATGTTGATAGTCGAATCCGGGAGCCCGGCCTCTCCGTATCTCTGGGCTATATAACCGCTGAGCATGGAACAGAGGGTTCTGTCTGTATTGTGGATCTCGTACTCAAGACGGATTTCCTCTTTCCAGTCGAGAGCCGGACGGGCTGCGCGGATAATCTCGAAGTCCTTGACCTCAGGAAGGGCATGGAACGGACCTCCGGCATGACAAAGACAGCCGTCGGCCGGGGTCTCCTTATAGAGGAGACGCGAGAAGTCCAGGGTGGAGGCCTTCAAGCCGGCCGGGATGTCTTTTTTGACAAGTAATTCAGTATGACCTATGATATCTTCCAGGCGGCGGAAGCCCATCTCGGCGAGATATTCGCGGACTTCTCTTGCGAGGAAAGTGAAATAGTTTACGAGGTAATCGCTCTTGCCGCGGAAATGCTCCCTGAGCGCAGGATCCTGGGTAGCTACGCCCATAGGGCAGGTATTCAAGTTACACTTGCGCATCATTACGCAGCCGAGAACGATGAGCGCGAGGGTTCCGAAACCGAACTCATCAGCTCCGAGAAGGGCCATGAGGATGACATCCCGTCCGGTCTTCAGCTGACCGTCCACCTGCAGGCGGACTCCCCCTCTGAGGCTGTTGCGGACGAGGGTCTGCTGTGCTTCCGAAAGGCCTATCTCAGGACTTATTCCGGCGAATCTCATGGATGAGGCAGGGGCTGCTCCCGTACCGCCTTCGGCGCCGGAAATCACTATCAGGTCAGCCTTGGCTTTCGCTACTCCGG
This sequence comes from Bacteroidales bacterium WCE2008, assembly GCA_900167925.1. NCBI lineage: Bacteria > Pseudomonadati > Bacteroidota > Bacteroidia > Bacteroidales > Bacteroidales bacterium WCE2008. The sequence goes on along the minus strand of FUZM01000001.1, from coordinate 395,492 downwards.
CAGCGATGGTGCCGACTCCGCTTTCGGAGACGAGCTTCACGCTTATGGCTGCCTTAGGATTGACATTCTTGAGGTCGAAGATAAGCTGTGAGAGGTCTTCGATCGAGTAGATATCGTGGTGCGGAGGTGGAGAGATAAGGGATATACCGGGAATGGAGTTCCTTGTCTTGGCGATTATGCTGTTGACCTTGAAGCCTGGAAGCTGGCCGCCTTCTCCAGGTTTTGCGCCCTGGGCTACCTTTATCTGCAGCTCTTCTGCATTGACAAGGTATTCGGCAGTCACTCCGAAACGTCCCGAGGCAATCTGCTTGATCTTGCTTGAGAGGGAAACACCCTCGATCGTGCGATGGTATCGTTCGTTGTCTTCGCCGCCTTCTCCGGTGTTGGAACGGCATCCGAGGCGGTTCATCGCCAGCGCTATGGCCTCATGTGCCTCGATGCTGAGAGCGCCGAAACTCATGGCGCTGACAGTGAAGTGCCTGACAATCTCGGATTCAGGCTCGACTTCGCTGATATCTATAGGATTACGCTTGAAATCGAGGAAGTTTCTGAGGAATATATTGTCCTTCCTGGAGTCAACATTTGCGGTAAACTCTTTGAATTTTTCGTAACTGCCGAGGCGGGTCGCAAGCTGGAGGGAGGTGATGGTCTCCGGATTCCAGGCATGGGTGGTGCCGTCCTTCCTGTAGTGGAAGAGGCCCTCGTTCTCGAGGAAGCCCTTGCTCAGCGGAGTCGAGTAGGCTTTCTTGTGGAAGCGGACGGCGTCGCGGGCGATAGTCTCCAGTCCGATGCCTCCGATAGTGCCGGAAGGGGTGCCAAAGTAGGTCTGCAGCAGCTCGTCGGACAATCCGATGCTCTCGAATATCTTGGCTCCGCGGTAGGAACGGATAGTCGAGATTCCCATCTTCGCCATGATCTTAAGCAGGCCCTTTTTCATAGCCTCGATGTAGTTGGTCCTGGCGGTCGCGTAGTTCAGCTGGACCTTGCCGCTGTGGGTAAGGTCGGAAATTACTGCGAAGGTCAGATACGGATTGATGGCCGATGCTCCATAGCCGAGCAGCAGGGCCGCATGCATGGTCTCGCGGATCTCGCCGCTTTCGACGATCAGGGCAGTCTGGACGCGCTTTCCAATCTCTATGAGATGGTGGTGGACGGCGCTCACAGCCAGCAGCGACGGGATGGCGGCATGTGTCTCGTCGACACCACGGTCGGAGAGTATGATATAGTTGACGCCTTCGTTGACACAATTGCCGGCCTTTTTGCAGAGGTCTTCAATTGCGTTCCTGAGGTTGGCCGCAGCTTTCTTCCCGTCGTCGGAAATCTCGAATAGAATCGGGAGCTTTACGGTAGAGAAGCCCTTGTAGCGGATGTTGCAGAGCAGGTCGAGCTGGGTATTCGTCAGTATCGGATGCGGCAGACGGACCATCTTGCAGTTCTTGCTGTCAGGAGACAGGATTCCGGTACCGACCCGGCCGATGTATTCGTAGAGAGACATTACTGTCTGCTCGCGGATCGAGTCGATCGGAGGGTTGGTAACCTGCGCGAACTGCTGGCGGAAGTAGTTGAAGAAACTCTGCGGACGCTCGCTGATGACGGCCAGCGGCGTATCGTTGCCCATGGAAGAGACTGCTTCAATTCCTCTTTCGACCATCGGCTTGAGGGAATTTTCGACGTCTTCCGCCGTGAATCCGAAGAGAATTTCTTTACGCAGGAGATCCGGCTCTTTGTGTTCGATCTTACGTCCGCTCTGAAGATCCTCCAACTGGATTCTGTTGCTGCTGAGCCACTGACGGTAAGGGTGTTCGAGGGAGAGACTCTCCTTGATCTGCGCATCATAGAGAATCTTGCCTTCCTGCATGTCCACAAGGAGCATCTTGCCCGGCTCGAGGCGGCCTTTCTCCGCGATGTCCTCTGGCGCAGTCTCGAGTACGCCCACCTCACTGGCGACCACCAGCATGTTCTTTTTGGTGATGGCGTATCTTGCCGGACGGAGACCGTTGCGGTCGAGCATTCCGCCGGCGTAGCGGCCGTCGGAAAAGAGCAGGGTCGCAGGGCCGTCCCATGGCTCCATGAGGATTGAATGATACTCATAGTAGGCCCTGAGCTCTTCGGAGATCGGGTTCTTTTCGTTGAAGCTTTCCGGGACGAGGACGGACATTGCCTGCGGGAGGCTGAGTCCGCTCATCGTCAGGAACTCCAGCACGTTGTCAAGGCTGGCGGAATCGCTCATGTCCGGCTGGAGCACTGGGGTTATGTCCCTTATGTCCCCGAGAATATCCGAACTGAGGACAGACTCCCTGGCCTTCATCCAGTTGCGGTTGCCGCGGATAGTGTTGATCTCGCCGTTGTGGCAGAGCATGCGGAAAGGCTGGGCTAGACTCCACTGAGGGAAGGTGTTGGTCGAGAAGCGGGAGTGCACTATCGCCATGGCGCTGGTGAGCCATCTGTCGGTCAGGTCCGGGTAGTAGTCGCGGAGCTGGAGACTGGTCAGCATGCCTTTATAGACGATGTTGCGGGAAGAGAGCGAACAGATGTAACAGTCCTCTCCGAGGCGCTCGATATGCTTCCTGATGCGGTATAGTTTCCGTTCCAGCTCGCCTTCGCCGATATGGGTGTCGGAGGTGATGAAGAGCTGGGAGATATGAGGCTCGGTCTTCGCGGCCATCTCTCCGATGCATCCGGAGTTGACCGGAACGTCGCGGACATGGGAGAGAGTGCAGTTTTCGCACTCTACCTCCCTGCGTATTTTGGCGAGGATGGCCGTCCGCGCTTCTTCGTCTTTCGGAAGAAAGGCCATTCCAGTGCCATATCTGCCTCTCTCGGGAACCGGGATTCCCTGGAGGAGAATGAATTCATGAGGGATCTGGATCATGATTCCGGCACCGTCGCCGGTCTTTCCGTCCGCCCCTTCCGCTCCGCGGTGCCGCATGTTCTCGAGCACCGTCAGAGCATTTTCAACAAGTTCGTGAGTTTTGTCGCCGCTTATGTTTACGACCATACCCACCCCACAGGCATCGTGTTCGTTGCCTGCATTGTATAGTCCTGCAGTCATTTTAATGATCTTTTAAAGTTAGCTGATGAAGAGAAGTTCGCGATATTTCGGAAGAGGCCAGGTCTTGTTGTCGACCAGCTCTTCGAGCCTGTCTATAGGCTTACGGATATCGTAGAGACTGTCTGCAATCTTGTGGAAGGCTACGGCCTTGGAGTACTCGTTTCCGATTGCTTCGGCTTTTTCGCTCGCGGCTTTCATTGCCTCTGCCTTTGCGGCGACTTCGGTAACGAGGGAAGTCAGATCGCCGATTATCGATATCTCGGTGCTGTTTGCCCTGATGTCACCGAACACTTCCTTGGAAAGAGCCACCTCTTTGAGAAGCTTTGCCTTGTATTCGAGTGCGGCAGGGATTATATGGTTTATAGCCATTCTGGTCATGGCCTTGGCCTCGATCTGGACTTTCTTGCTGTAGATCTCCCACTTGACTTCATTCCTCGCCTCGAGTTCCTTCTCGGTATAGACTCCTGTCTTGAGGAACATGTCGACGGACTCGGGACGGGTAAAGGTCTTGATCATCTCAGGGACACTGATTTCCACGTCCAGACCTCTTCTCTTGGCTTCTTTCTTCCATTCTTCGGTATATCCGTTCCCGTCGAAGCAGACTACGTCGATTATGGATGCGATTATCGGCTTAAGAGTATCCATTATTGCGACCTGGAGTTTCTTCCCTTTTGACCGCTCCACGTCCAGGGCTGCCTTGAATTCCAAGAGCTGTTCGGCAACGGCAGCATTAAGTGTAGTCATGGCGCTGGCGCAGTTGGCTGAAGAGCCGACAGCCCTGAACTCGAAACGGTTTCCGGTAAATGCGAAAGGTGACGTCCTGTTACGGTCTGTGTTGTCCACGAATATCTCCGGAATCTCTACCAGGCCAACGCTCTTTCCTTTCTTGCCGGCGATTTCGATCGGAGTGTCGGAAGGCAGTTCGAGCAGTTTGCGCAGGACTTCGGTCATGGTCTTGCCGAGGAAGGCAGAGACTATTGCAGGAGGCGCTTCGTTGGCTCCGAGCCTGTGGGCGTTGGTCGCGCTGGCGATGGATGCTTTGAGAAGGCCGTTATGTCTTTGTACCGCCGCAAGGACGTTTACGAAAAATGTCAGAAACTGCAGGTTACCTTTGGCATCCTTACCAGGAGCAAGCAGTTGAGTGCCGCGGTCTGTTCCCAGAGACCAGTTGTTATGTTTACCCGAACCATTGACGCCTTCGAACGGTTTTTCGTGCAGCAGTACTACGAATCCGTGCTTGCGGGCAATCTTAGACATGAGGTTCATGACCATCTGGTTCTGATCATTTGCAAGATTTGTTTCTCCGTAGATCGGAGCGAGTTCGAACTGGTTAGGGGCAACTTCGTTGTGCCTTGTCTTGATAGGGATGCCAAGGCGGTGACCTGCTATCTCAAGATCCCTCATGAAGGCAGCGACTCTGGAAGGAATGGCGCCGAAGTAATGGTCATCAAGCTGCTGGTTTTTGGAAGAATTATGGCCCATCAGGGTACGTCCTGTAATCATCAGGTCGGTTCTGGCGGCATAGAGGGCTTCATCGACAAGGAAGTACTCCTGCTCCCAGCCCAGATAGGAAAGAACCTTCTTTACTGAGGGATCGAATAGTTTACAGATTGGAACTGCTGCGTCTGAAACGGCCTTGAGAGCTCTTTTCAGAGGGGTTTTGTAGTCGAGGGCCTCTCCGGTGTAGGAGATGAAGACCGTCGGGATGCAGAGGGTGTCGTCCTCTATGAAGACAGGAGATGTCGGGTCCCATGCAGTATATCCACGGGCTTCGAAAGTGGCGCGGATGCCGCCGCTTGGGAAGGAGGAGGCGTCCGGCTCCTGCTGAGCGAGGGCCTTGCCGTCGAAGGTTTCGATTACTCCGCCTTTTCCGTCATAGTCGATCAGGGAGTCATGCTTTTCGGCCGTCCCTTCGGTAAGAGGCTGGAACCAGTGGGTTACGTGGGTTACGTGATGTTCCATTGCCCATGTCTTCATTCCTTCTGCTACTCCGTCAGCTGTCTTGCGGTCGAGGGCTTTACCTTCATCGATGCATTCGAGAAGGGCTTTGAGGGTTTCCGCGTCAAGGTATTTGTGCATTTTGCTGCGGTCGAATACCAGTTCGCCATAATAGTCCGATGTCTTTTTCTCGGGACACTCTGCGGGAACTGCCTTCTTCATGAAGGATTCTTTTACCAGTTCAAATCTGTCGATACTCATTGCAATATGATTTTTGGGTTAAACATTCCGTAAAAAAAAGAAGGCCGATCCTTTCGGACCAGCCTTCGCTATATCAAAAAAATTCTCTTGCTCCTTATTTGTGTCTCACGACTGGAAATAAAACACGAAGTAGCCTCAGAGCCTGCTGCTGGTTCTGATTCTGCTGGTTCGAGTTATTATTTACAAACAAGTTGATCATTGTTTTTTCCGTATGTCTGGGACAAATGTAGAGAAAAAATTTTTTTCTCCTAACATTTTTTTAATTTTTTTGCATGCGCCTGAATTTGGCACACTCTTCAGAAAATCGCGATTTTAAGGGGTTACACAGGGGGCTAAAACATTTTAGAAAAACTAAACTCTTCACGAATTTTTAGCATCGCGGATTTTCGCTTACAATTTGAAACTGGAAAAAAGTGCTTCGGAGGCGGAGTAGATGTCCTCGAATGCAGTCTCGAAATCGCCCGTGTACCAGGGATCGGCGACGGACCTGGAGAGACCGGCGTATTCCATCAGCATATGTACCTTGCCGCTGCGGTCGTCTCCGACAATGTAGCGGAGAAGGCGGCGGTTGGATTCATCCATTATCAGCACCAAGTCTGCGTCAGCAAATTCTGCAGGGGATATCTTATGGGCAGAATGCTTTCCGAAAGGGATTCCATGCGCCCTTAGGGTTGCCTGGGCAGGCGGATAGATCGGGTTACCCCATTCTTCGTCGGAAACCGCGGCGGAGCTGATTTCAAAACGGTCCTCTACTCCGGCGTCCCTCACCAGTTTCTTAAGAATGTATTCGCCCATCGGACTCCGGCAGATATTGCCATGGCACACGTAAATAATCTTCATCTTTTTCATAATTCTGCAAAGATACTCCAATTATGCTTTCCTCCCAAGACATGGGTGCAACGAAAAAAGGACAGCCAAACGGCTGTCCTTAGCGTGGTCCCAGCAGGGCATGATCCTGCGACCCCCTGATTATGAGTCAGATGCTCTAACCAACTGAGCTATGGGACCGGAATGCATCTGCGCCGCCATGCGACGCGGATGCAAATATAATACTTTTCCTTGTAATCTAAGGAAAGAAATTTAGACTTTGATCTCTACGCTTACTCCTGAAGGAAGCTCAAGCTTCATGAGGGAATCAACGGTCTTTGCGTTAGAATCGTCGATGTCCAGGAGACGGCAGTATGAATCGAGTTCGAACTGCTCACGAGCTTTCTTGTTGACGAAAGTAGAACGGTTCACAGTGAAGATTTTCTTGTCGGTAGGAAGCGGAATCGGGCCGCATACCTTGGCACCGGTAGCTGTCACTGTGTCGGCGATCTTCTTTGCTGACTTGTCGAGCAGCATATGATCGAATGATTTGAGTTTAATTCTGATTTTCTGACTCATATCAATACACTGTTTTATCCATTAAACATTAAACATCGTCATCAGAAGCCTTGTAACCACTCTTCTCGATGATGTCCTTAGCAAGGTTTGCAGGAACCTCTGAATAGTGGTCGAAGCTCATGGTGCTGGTAGCACGACCTGAAGAAAGGGTACGGAGAACGGTAACATAACCGAACTGCTCTGCGAGCGGAACGAACGCCCTGATGATACGTGCGCCGTTGGCGGTGGTATCCATTGCGTTGATCTGACCGCGGCGACGGTTGAGGTCACCTACGATGTCTCCCATGTAATCCTCAGGAGTTACAACTTCAAGGTTCATGATAGGCTCAAGAAGAACCGGCTTAGCCTTAGGGCAAGCATGACGGAATGCCATGCGGGCAGCGAGTTCGAATGAAAGCTGGTCAGAGTCCACAGGGTGGAATGAACCGTCGAGGAGAGTAACCTTCATTGAAGGAACCTCGTAGCCGGCGAGCACGCCATTTGCCATGGCTGACTCGAAACCCTTCTGAACTGACGGGATGAATTCCTTAGGAACGTTACCGCCCTTGACCTGATTATCGAACTGAAGGCCTGTCTTGCCTTCGTCGGCAGGACCGATCTCGACGATGATGTCGGCGAATTTACCACGACCACCGGACTGCTTCTTGAAGACTTCACGGTGCTGTACGGTACCGGTGATGGTCTCCTTGTAGTTAACCTGAGGTGCGCCCTGGTTGATTTCGACGTTGAACTCACGACGGAGACGGTCGACGATGATATCAAGGTGAAGCTCACCCATACCGCTGATGACGGTCTGGCCGGTCTCATGGTCTGACTTGACTGTGAAGGTCGGGTCCTCCTCAGCGAGTTTGGCGAGTGCTACGCCAAGCTTGTCGAGGTCGCCCTGAGTCTTAGGCTCAACGGCGATACCGATCACTGGATCAGGGAATTCCATGGACTCGAGAGTGATAGGATGATCCTCAGCGCAGATGGTATCACCTGTGCGGAGATCCTTGAAGCCGACTGCTGCGCAGATGTCTCCGGCCTCTACGAACTCGATAGGGTTCTGGTGGTTGGAGTGCATCTGGTAGAGACGGGCGATTCTCTCTTTCTTGCCAGTGCGGGTGTTGTAAACATATGAACCTGCGTCAACCCTACCAGAGTAAGCTCTGAGGAAGGCGAGACGGCCTACGAAAGGATCGGTTGCAATCTTGAACACGAGACCGCAGAACGGCTCGTCAGCGCTTGGCTTGCGCTCAACCTCGTCGCCGGTCTTAGGATTTGTGCCGACAACTGAACCCTTGTCCAGAGGAGAAGGGAGGAAGCGCATGACAGCGTCGAGAAGGAACTGTACGCCCTTGTTCTTGAATGAAGAACCGCAGCATGCAGGAACGATCTGCATTGCGATGGTACCCTTGCGGAGAGCTGCTACGACCTCGTCAAGAGAAAGCGACTCAGGATCCTCGAAGTATTTCTCCATGAGGGTCTCGTCGCACTCGGCAGCGGCCTCGACAAGTTTCTCACGCCAATGCTTGGCCTCGTCGAGCATCTCTGCAGGGATGTCCGTTATTTCGTAGTTGATAAGTTCTTCCTTTGAATCATAGTAGATGGCCTTCATGTTGAGAAGGTCGATGATTCCCTTGAACTTGTCCTCTGCACCGATAGGGAGGCAGATTGGAACTGCGTTGGCACCGAGCTTGGTATGCATCTCTTCGACGCATGCGAGGAAGTCAGCACCTACACGGTCCATTTTGTTTACATAGGCTATTTTAGGTACGCCGTATTTATCGGCCTGACGCCATACGGTCTCAGACTGAGGCTGTACGCGGCCGACGGCACAGAAAGTAGCGATAGTTCCATCAAGCACACGGAGGGAGCGCTCCACCTCGACGGTGAAGTCAACGTGGCCCGGAGTATCGATGAGGTTGATCTGGTAGATCTGGTTGTTGTAGTGCCAGAACGCGGTGGTTGCAGCGGAAGTGATGGTGATACCACGCTCCTGCTCCTGAACCATCCAGTCCATTGTAGCGGCACCCTCATGAACCTCTCCGATCCTGTGGGTCTTTCCGGTGTAGAAAAGGATACGCTCAGACGTAGTCGTCTTTCCGGCATCGATGTGAGCCATGATGCCGATGTTTCTGGTGTATTTAAGATCTCTCTTTGCCATTCGACGTAACTATTAGAAACGGAAGTGAGCGAAGGCCTTGTTGGCCTCAGCCATCTTGTGCATATCCTCTTTTCTCTTGTATGCACCACCTTCGTTATTATATGCAGCAACTATTTCTGCACAAAGTTTTTCAGCCATTGAGTGGCCGGAGCGCTTGCGGGCGAACAGTATCATATTCTTCATAGAAACTGAAATCTTCCTTTCCGGTCTCAACTCAGTAGGCACCTGGAAGTTAGCTCCACCTACACGACGTGACTTGACCTCAACCTGAGGGGTTACGTTTTCGAGAGCTTTCCTCCAAATATCTAGAGGAGCCTTGTCAGAATCTTTCATCTTCTCGCCTACCATGTCAATGGCATCGTAAAAAATAGAATACGCGATACTCTTCTTCCCCTGCAACATAAGGTTGTTCACGAAACGTGTAACGTTCACGTCGTGGAACTTAGGATCAGGAAGTAGAATCCTCTTCTTAGGCTTCGATTTTCTCATTGTTAAAAGAAATTAAGGTGATAAAACTGGATTACTTCTTAGATTTCTTTGGTCTCTTCGCACCGTAGAGTGAACGGGACTGGGTCCTGCCTTCTACGCCAGCGGTATCCAAAGCTCCTCTAAGGATGTGGTAACGTACACCAGGGAGGTCCTTCACACGGCCGCCACGAACAAGCACGATGCTGTGCTCCTGGAGGTTGTGACCTTCGCCCGGGATGTAGGCGTTGACCTCTTTAGAGTTGGTGAGACGTACACGCGCAACCTTACGCATTGCTGAGTTAGGTTTCTTAGGCGTTGTTGTGTAAACACGTACGCAAACACCCCTCTTCTGAGGGCAAGCATCCAACGCACGAGACTTGCTCTTTACTTCGAGAGTCTCGCGTCCTTTACGAACTAACTGTTGAATTGTTGGCATAAATGATTGTAAATCTATAATTTATGTTTAATCCCCACATTTTGCGGGACCGCAAATGTACGAATAATATTTGAATTAACAAAGTTTTCTTAATTCAGGGCTACTGAAACATAGGGATACGACCGTAAACACTATAACCGGTGCCCTTCTTTTTCACTTCAACAATCACATCAGACAATCCCTCTGCCGAAATCCTCAGTTTGAACGTGCCCTTCTTCTTTTTAGTGAGCCTCATACCGACAGAAGCAAGACCGCCGACAGTCCTTACCTTCCCGCTGCGGAACGACTCATGCGAAGTCGGATCCCCGGCATCGGCGAACACAAGCTCGCCGTCCCCCGACGGAGTCAGAGTCAGCTCGACCGAAGCGTCCGGGACCAGACGGCCTTCCGAGTCCAATATGCGTATGTCCATATAAGTAATGTCATATCCGATTATGGATTCATAAGTCGACTTCACATAAAACTCCTCCGCGAGCCCGCCGAACCCTGCCGAAGGGCCATGTCCATTCTCCAGCGAAAAATCAATATTGGACGGTTTTCCGGTAGTCTCGACGGCATCGGTCGCCCATATCTGCCCGTCCTTATATGCGACGGCCAGCAGCTTTCCGGGCTCATATACGACATCATCCCAGCAGAGTCTGTAGTCCTTCGGGCCCTTCTCCTTCTTTCCGAGCGACACCCCGTTAAGGAAAAGTTCGACGCTGTCGCCGCTGGTATATACATGGACTGGAGTAACCAAACCGACGCGGTCCGGCCAGTTCCAATGCGGCAGGATATGGGCCATAGGAACATTCGGACGCCAGCGCGAAAGATAGAGCCAATATCGGTCCTTCGGGAATCCGGCCAGGTCGATGATTCCGAAATAGGAGCTCCTCGACGGCAGCGGATGATCGCTGAACGTCTGTCCCCAGGACTTGAATTTCTCGATCTCGGCAGCCTTCTCCTCCTCCGTATGGAAATTGGTCAGCACCGACGGATCCAGATTGAACGGCGTCGGCTCTCCCAGATAATCGAATCCGGTCCATACGAACTCGCCGGCGCATTCCGGATTGTCATCCTCGAATGACCATTCGAAAGCCGGCGTCGTCGCCCAGGCCGGAGCATAAAGATCATACGAGCTTACCTGATAAGGCGCATCCAAGGTCCAGCCCTCACCCTTCTCCTGCGATACAGGGAAGAGATAATACCGCCTCGTACTTACGCAGGATGCGGTCTCGGAGCCGAAATACGGTTTCTCCGGATACTTCTCATGGAAATTCTTATATGCATAAGGCTTATAATTGAAGCCATATACATCTATAGTATTACGGTAATCGGTATATGCAGCCCAGAGATTGTCGTTGCCGGCAGTCGTGAGACGGGTAGGATCTTCCCTGTGGCAGATTTCGGTAAGCCGCCTCGGGATGTCCCACTTGGTAGAGTCTCCCTGCTCTCCGCATTCGTTGCCGACACTCCAGAGGATTACCGACGGATGGTTCCTGTCCCTGTGGATCATGGATACAAGGTCTTTTTCTACCCACTCGTCGAAAAGCTTCGCGTATCCGTTCTCCTTCTTCGGCACAGTCCAGGTGTCAGTCAGTTCATCGATGACCATGAAACCGAGATGGTCGCACAGGTCCAGCAGCTCCGGTGCCGGCGGATTGTGGGACATACGGATAGCGTTGCAGCCCATGTCGCGCAGCATGTGCAGCCTGCGCAGCCATGCATCGTAGTTCCAGACGGCGCCGAGAGCTCCGGCATCGTGGTGCAGGCAGACGCCTTTGAGGAAGGTCTTGTTGCCGTTCAGATAGAAACCGTCAGGCCTGAATTCTATCTTGCGGATACCGAAGACTGAATGATACTCCTCTTTATAATTTCCGGCGGTAACGGTCGTCGTGACGAAATAATGGCACGGACGGAAAGGTCCCCAATGATGAGGATTTCTGATGGTCACTCCCTGGGTTATCTCTTTTCCGTCGGTTATTTCGTCAACATCCGTAACTGTCCTGGCGACTTCTTCACCCCCATGCGAGATCACGGATTCGACTCTGCCTGAGACAGGGGCCCCGGTATTGTTGCGCAGCCTGATCTTTATCGACGCCGTGGCATAATCGGCATGCACTTCAGGAGTAATCACATACGTTCCCCAATGGGCAACCCCCACGGGATCGGCGACGGTAAGCCAGACATCGCGGTACAGTCCGCCGCCAGGATACCAGCGGCTGGACTCCTCCGGATTGTCCAGAGTCACCTTTATCTCGTTGTCCCCGGTCTTCAGGAAAGAGGTCAGGTCAACCTGATACGAAGCATAGCCATAAGGCCATTCTCCGGCGAGCTCTCCGTTGCACCATACCTTCGAATAGGACATCGCACCGTCTATGTCAAGATAGAACTGCTTTCCGGCTTCGAGCTGACCGGCCTTGACGTTGAGATTCCTGGAGTACTCAGCCTTCCCCCACCAGGCAAGCTTTCCGGACTCTCCGGGATACTCCTGGACGAACGGGCCTTCCACGCCCCAGTCGTGGGGCAGGTTCACTACCTTGGATTCTCCGTTTCTGGTGAAAGTCCATCCGTCATTGAACGGTTCCCGATTCACAGGCTGGGCTAAGGCCGCGAAAGAACCGGCGGCAACCAACGCCGCCGTAAGAATGAGTCTTGTTTTCATATCTATTATCTATTCATGTGGTAGCGGATAAGCTCGCGCTTGAGATCGGCGCCCAAAGCATATTCGCCATAATCTATATATTGGTCAACCATGTAGAGGGTCTCCCACTTGAAAAGGGTATTATCCTCCACTTCGTGCAGCTTCTCTATGGATTCCTTCGGGATAATAAGGTGACACGGTATTATCACTGACACAGGATTAAGCCCAACTGCATGGGCTACGGCCCTTACACCGGGAGCCATGCCTATATCCCCGGCAAGTTCCGTATATGAAAGAAGGCGCGGATTTCCGGGATGGGTAATCTCGAACATCCGGCGCCATACAGTCTTCTGGAAAGGAGTCCCGAAAAGCATCAGGTCGTCCCATTCCACCTTGTCGGACAAGGCGAATATTTCATCGGTAGTGACCTTGGTGCAGGATATCTCCCCGAAACGGGAAGGCGGCAGAGTGGAGAGCCCGGTAAGGATCCGGGCTGTTGAGCGATAATCGGTCGAGACCGTCGTTATCTTACCGTCAATTCTGGTAACAATCCATTTCAGGTCACTGTCGTCCATGGCTACATCATTTTAGTATATGTTCAAGTTCCTGCCAAGGAACGGTCACCGTGATCAGACCGATAGCGTAAGGTCCTATCTCGTATGGATTATAAAGGTAAGAGATCCCGGCCTCCGATACCTCGAAGTTGCCGTTAGGCTCTATCTCCTTTACGAAAAGGCCGTCATAGGCATCCTCGTCAGGCATGGACTCGTAGAGATGGTCTGTAAGAAGCCTGGAGAGCTCCTCCTTGTATTCAGGAATGAAGAGGTCCTCCTCGGAAACGATCGAGCCGTCCTCCATGTTGAAGTTGGTTACGTAATCGCCCCAGTTTCCATGGGCTCCGCCCTGGAAAGAATAGGAATAGAGGACATAGGACACGATGTTGCGATGAGGTTCAGAGAAGGTGCCGACAAGTTCGTCACCCCATGTAAGCCCCATGTAATGCTCTCCGTTCTCCTGGCTTTCCTGCCAGAGTTCCAGATTGGTATCCTTGTAATCTGCGACAGTGGCGTCGATATATCTGCTTACAGCAGCCTCGAAGTCAGGGCTCTCTCCGGTGTACTCCAGGGTCTGGCCGAGAATGGACCTGGAAATGGCATCCATGGCTTCCTTTGAGAGACCGGAGACCGGATATTCGAGTTTTACGTCTATAGAGATAGAGTCGGTCGCGCCTTCGGCGAGGGCGACGATAGCAGATTTCTCATACACGGCAGTCTTGAGTCCCTGGCTGCGGGAACATGAGACCAGTGCCGCAGCGGCGGCGAGAGCGATTAAAACAATTCTTTTCATAGTCGAAACTAGTCGTTATTAAGTTCTTTGATGTCTGTTTCAGGCCGGCCGGTCCCGTCGAGGAACCACTCGCTATAATAGTCGGCCATCCTCCAGAAGAAATATTCATTCATGTCCCCGAAGCCATGTCTCTGGCCCGGGAGAATCAGCATGTCGAAACGTTTGTTGGCGCGGATCAGGGCGTCCACGACGCGGATTGTGTTGGCCGGGTTGACGTTGTTGTCGATGTCTCCATGGACAAGCATCAGATGGCCTTTGAGATTGCGGGCGAGCTCCTGGTTGGTGTTGATATGATAGACGAAGGTGGTGTCGCCATGGTCAATCTTCTCGAGGATGCCATGGTGCTGCTCGCTCCACCAGCGGTTGTAGATGCTGTTGTCATGGTTGCCGGCACATGATACCGCAACCTTGAAGAAGTCCGGATACTTGAGGATAGCGGCCGTTGACATGAAACCGCCGCCGGAGTGCCCGTGGATGCCGACGCGGCTCAGGTCGATGAACGAGTGGCGGGCGCCGAGCTGCTGGATCGCGTATTTCTGGTCCTCGAGGCCGTAGTCGCGGAGGTTGCCGTAGCCGTAGTTATGGTACCACTTCGACCGGTCAGGATGGCCGCCGCGGTTGCCGACGGTGATTACGATCATTCCGATCTGGGCGAGACGGTCGACGCGGGTCATGCCCCTTGACCATGAGATGTTGTTGGCCTCGACCTGCGGGCCGGGATAAACGTAATCAGCTATAGGATAGACCTTTGTCGAATCGAAATCGAATGGCTTGTACATTACGCCGTAAAGGTCTGTGACGCCGTCGGCGGCCTTGACCTTGAATCTCTCCGGGAACTTGTATCCGGCGGCGAAGAGAAGTGAGAGGTCGGCTTTCTCGAGGTCCATTATCTTCTTTCCAGAAGCGTTGTAGAGGGCTACCGCAGGAGCATAGTCCACGCGGGAATAATTTGCTACGAAGTACTTGGCATCGTCACTGGCGGCAGGCATCACGTCCATGTCCCTGATGTCGAGAGGCTGGAGGGCTCCGCCGGAAAGGGATACTTTGTAGGTATGGTTCTGGTAAGGATCTTCATCCTTGATTACTCCGCAGGCGCTTACCAGCATATAGCCGGCGGCTTCGTTGACTGCAAGTACGTCAGAGATGTGGAAGGCTCCTTCCGTAAGGTTCTTGACAAGGGTTCCGTCGGAGTTGTAGAGATAGATGTTGGCCCAGCCGTTGCGCTCGGACCACCAGAGGAGCTGTTTCCCGCCTTTGAGGAGACGTACTCCGCGGGTTTCTACGTATGTGTTGAGGCGTTCCTTGACGATCGCCTTGGTAGAATCGGCGTCCACGCCTATCCAGCAGAGGTCGATACGCTTGAGGTCGCGGCTGAGACGGTCGATATAGAAACCGGTATTGTCGCCGAGCCATTTCGGGCTATAGCACTCGAGGTAACTGTCTTCGGCCGTTTCTGCAGGAGTCTCGAAGGCAAGGTCCTGGTCTTTGAAAGCATGGTTCTTTATCTCCCTGTACTTGCCGTCCGGCATCGAGAAGACATAAATATAGCTGACAGGTCCCGGCTCTCCCGGCATCTGGTATTTGTATGTCTCGAGTTTCGGGCGGGGGCTGCTGACGGAGTTGATTACCCAGAGATCCTTTACCGGGCTCATGTCAAAGCGGAAGGCTGCGAAGTGCCTGGAGTCCGGGGACCAGCGGATCATCGGGATGTTTCTTGCGGTCGAGTCTGTCTCGGTGTCTCCGGAATAATTGTCTCCGTTCCAGCTGAAGTCGGCTTTTCCGTCAAAGGTTAGGCGGCGCTCGACGAGGGTGCTGTCATTGTCATCCTCGGCAGCCTTTGCCAGATTCTCTGCATCCATGCAGTAGAGATCATGGTTTTTTACATAGACGCCGGTCTTTCCGTCCGGGGAGACGGCTGCCCAGTCCGGGTATTTATCTTTCTCGCCTTCTTCGAGCTCGGTGAGCTTCCCGGAGGCTATGTCATATCTGAAGTGGAAGATTTTCTTGACGGTCTTAGTGCTGTCTTTCTTGTCCTTGACGTCGATGCTGGAGTGGATATCGAAGAGGAAATAGCTGTCGTCTTTGAGCTTGAGGTTGTCGATCGGGAGATGGTTGGCTTCGAAGGGGTCGCGTACGATTTCGGATATCTGCATCGCGAGGCGTTCCTTATCGAAGATTTCAGTCTTGGTTCCGGCTGCGGGATCGACAATGTAATAGCGGGTGCCGGAAGGGGTCTTCCATGAGTACCAGAAGCGGTCCGAGTTGCGGAACCAGGCGGGTCTCATCTGGGTTGAGAAGACCATGGAATTGATTTTCTTTGCAGAGAATCTTTCTGCAAGTCCGTAGTTCGGCTTCTGCGCGGAGAGCGTCAGTGCTGCCGCGAGAGCCAGTGCAATAGCGAGTATTCTTTTCATAAAAACCTGAATATTCTGCAAGATAAGAATTTTTCGCAGAAAACGATACATATATCGGCCGGAATGGCGACGTCGTAAAGAACAGCGTAGAACATTTAAATGGCGCGGACCTTTTTATGTTGAGGGGGCGCCATCCCTTAGTACAGGCCGCTCAGCGACACGTTGCTGCACCCTCAACGCCGGAAAAACAAGGTTAAGGGGGCGCCATCCCTTAATACAGGCCACTCAATGGCACATTGTTGCACCCTCAATGCCGGAAAATCAAGGTTGAGGGGGCGCCATACCACAGTACAGACCACTCAGTGGCACATTGCTGCACCCTCAATGCTTTGTCCGACGGATTAGAGGACTCGTAAAGCGAGGGCGAGACAATTGTCCGGAAGTCGGACGCCGCTGGACGGGTGACGGAGACGCCGGAGGCATTGAGGAAAAGCGGTGAGCGAGGGAGCGGCCGGCGCCGCCGTGAAGAACGGCGTGTGTTTGAAGGACGTTACGGCGACTTCGAGCGAAGCGACGAAGGAGGCGTATAAGGACTGAGTTAGCCGTTTAGGCGGCGACAGCGACTGAGCAGCTTTTCCGAACCTGACGGAGGCGGCCCGGCAGCTGGACGCAGCGGAGACAGCAGGACAGCGGAGAACAAGCAGGCGGACAGGTAACGGAGACGCCGTAGGAAGTCAGAGGGTTGGTAGCGGCGATAGATTGACGAGGGCAGCAGTGGCGAGAAAACGGCGGGGGTCCTCTGGTCTCGGCGAGCGTGGCCACCCTCGGCCACGTTAGAGGGAGGGGCCCGATGGATACGAGTTCTGCGAAGCAGGACGAAGTAGACATTGGGAGGGATGGAGCCGACGCAGTCGGCGGAACAGAGCCGAGACCACGAGGACACCTGCCGCTGGCGGAGGCGGCCCGTCAGCTGGCCGCGGCGGAACAGAGCCGAGACCACGAGGATTCTCGGAGAGGGAGGACAAAAAAAAGCCGGCCCGGGCGGGGTCGGCTTATAAGTATCAGGATGGCCAATCAGGTCGGCCATGACGCAGATTACTGGAGAGTTCCGTTCTGGGCGGCAGCGATCATGTTCTCGTCGGCAGTGATGTAGATCTCCACACGACGGTTCTTTGCGCGGCCCTCAACAGTACTGTTGTCAGCAACAGGATCGGTATATGAAAGACCCTGGGTCTTCATACGATCGCCTGCGATACCACAACTCTTAAGATAAGCGGCAACGGAAGCAGCTCTCTCTGCAGAAAGCTTTTCGTTGACAGCGGCAGAACCGGTATTGTCGGTATGGCCATAAATCGTGATATCCGTATCCTTGAGATCGTTCATCTTGCTGGCGAACTCAGCGAGCTCCTTCTTTGAAGCCGCAGAAAGGTCAGCCTTGTTGGTCTGGAAGAGAATTCCGCTTGCGAAAGTAACTTTCAGAGCCTCGAGACCGTTGGCATCGTAGATCTTCTCGATCTGGGCATCCTGGAGAGCTGCAAGCTCTTCAGCCTTCTTGTCCATCTTGCGGCCGATAACAGCGCCGGCACCTCCACCTACAGCGGTACCGATTGCAGCTCCGATAAGAGCTCCCTTTGCATCCTTACCGATGATAGCTCCTACGGCAGCACCGACAGCTGCGCCGGCACCTGAACCGATAAGACTATCTTTAGCGAGATTGGACATGTTACCGCAACCCGGTACGAGAACCAGTGCGATCAATGCGATAGGAATTAACTTTTTCATAATATAGTTTATTTAACAGTATAGGTCTTAAAACAACGTAAATGTATGTATTTTTTTCTAAAACTGCAAATAATCAATTATTTAAAAAAGCTTGAGGAAGACCTCCATCGCCTGGTATTCCGCCATTCCGAGCTCATCGTAGAGACGCGCAGTATTCTGGGTCCTCTCCTCGGCACGCTGCCAGAACTCACGAGGATCGTCTCCAGGGAATGGAACGATGTCCTTCTGGCTGAGGTGACGGAAGATAGCATGACGCTTGCTTACGACCTCTCCCGGGCTGAGCGGAACAGCCATGTCCACGCGGCCGAGCTCCCACTCCATCCATGCGCCCCTGTAGAGCCAGATGTGGGCGTTTTCAGTCCACTTGGCACCTTCCTCGCGGAGCTGCTCGAAAGCGTCCATGGCTGCCTCTGTGCAGACCCTGTGGGTTCCGTGAGGGTCGGCGAGGTCGCCGGCCATGAAAATCATGTCAGGCTTTAGCTCGTTCATGAGCTTCTTGATTATGTCGACGTCCACCTGGGTCCTTGGCATCTTCTTGACGCCGCCGGACTCATAGAACGGAAGGTTCAGGAAGTGGGCGTTGGTCTTGTCGTTGAGACCGAATGAGCGAACGGCGCTTCTGGCTTCGCTGCGGCGGATGGCCGCCTTGATGTCGAGAAGGGCGCGAGGCTCGGCCTCTCCAGGACGCTTGGAGTCGATGAGGGCCTTGACTTCGTCGAACTTGTCGGCGAATCCGAGCTGGTATGCGGCATCCATGTGCTGGAGTACCACGTCGTCATAGACTGCCACGTCTCCGGAGGTCTCGTATGCTACATGGACATTGTGGCCCTGGGCTACGAGACGGATGAATGTACCGCCCATGGAGATCACGTCGTCATCCGGATGCGGAGAGAAGATCAGGACGGTCTTAGGGAACGGTGCGGCGCTGACAGGACGGGTTGAATCGTCTGCATTCGGCTTTCCGCCCGGCCATCCTGTGATGGTGTGCTGGAGGTCGTTGAAGACGTTTATGTTGATCTTGTCGAACGGTCCGTATTTTTCGATGAGCTCGCCGAGGGAGTTCTCGAGATAGTCGCGCTCGGTGAGTTTGAGGATAGGCTTTCCAACCTGCTGGCAGAGCCATACGACGGCCTTGCGGATGAACTTAGGAGTCCAGTCGCAGCTGCCTACGAGCCATGGGGCGCTCACGCGGGTGAGCAGGGATCCGGCGGTCTCGTCCACGAAGATCGAGGCGTTGTCATGGAGCTGGAGATATGAAGCCGGGCAGAGAGGGGTAACCTCGCCTTCTGCGATGGCTTTGACGGCTTCTGCCTTGTCCTCGCCCCAAGCCATCACGATGATCCTGGATGCGCTGAGCATTGTGCTGATGCCGATGGTGATTGCTGCGGCAGGGGTGGCGGAGATGTCTCCGTTGAAGTTATGGGCCTGTCTCTTGCGGGATTTGTATGGGAGCGGAACGGTGCGGGTGCGGCTCTTTTCGGTCGAACCTGCCTCGTTGAAGCCGAGCTGGCCCTGCTCTCCTACTCCGATTACGAGGAGGTCGAGGCCGCGGGCGAGCTTGTCGAAGGAAGCGCAGTAGGCGGAGATCTCTTCGGCAGGGACAGTCCCGTCAGGGATATGAACATTTTCCTTGAGGATATCGACTTTGTCGATCAGGGCCTCGTGGAGTCGGCTGTTGCGGCTCTGGTGCTGGTCTGCGCGGAATGGATAATACTCGTCGATTGAGACGATCTCGACGTTGCGGAAGGAGACTTCTCCGGCGGCGCAACGGCGCGCGAGTTCATTGTAAAGGGAAACAGGGGTAACGCCTGTAGTCAGTCCGAGACGGAAGAGGCGTCCCTTAGTAGCCTTGATTCCATTAACGATAATGTCTGCGACTTTCGAGCTTGCTTCGCGAGATTCGCTGTAGATTTCAGCGTTTACTTTCTCGTAGCTGTGCAGGATGTCTTGAGGCAGCTTGTCTGTTATAAGACCGCCCTCATAAGGTAAAACAAAGTGTTTCATTCTTCTGTGTCAATGTTAGCTGAAAGTGAACTTCAAAGGTAGTAATTTTTTTTGAAATAGAAACAAAATGGGAGCTCCAGGCCTTTTTTGCTACGGTGCGCCGCGAAATGCATCCTGCTGATATTCAGGCATATACGATTTTAGAGATGCACCGCGGTACATCTCTAAAATCATAAAGCGTTATCTTTTAATTATTAACAGTTCACACCGGATAGATGCATCTATTCCGATTCCGCAGATTTCTGATCGTAAGACCTGTATGCGTTAATACTAGGAGAAATCTAATTCCTTATAAAAATATGATCCCGGACGAATATAATCGTAACCGACAATTCCGTTTTCTGCAAAAGCATCAAGTATAACATCTGAGAAGAAAATACCCCCATACTGGACATTTATAATCTTTCTGCACAGATTATTCCGGCTAATGACGATGTTTTTATATGAATACCTGATATCTTCTTTATTATAATTCTCGAGCATTTCTTCCTCATTACTGAAATGATACAGTTTTCCCTTTTCTGAATCATCTTTAAATAACGTCCGGGAAAAATCAAGACCTAATTCTTTAACGGAAAGAACAGGAGAAAAAAGAACATAATATGTTTCCGAGATACCATCGAGTGCAATAGGGCAAATGGTCAACTCCTCTCTGGAAACATTCAATTCCTCCAGAATTCTTTTTACCTTTTCTGAAACACAGGCAATCATCGTTATCCTCGAATAATATGCACCCATAAAGTCAATTGGTTTCTTATAATCTAGTTTTCCCGACAGTTGAAGGCCATCCAGTTTCGTAAACAGCTCTTTCTGGAAATCAAAATAATCCCATGACTCATCATCAGGTGGCAAAGGATAAACATCGGTAAAGAATCCAGGAGTAGAAATTTTTACTGATTGAGGTCCAGATCTACGCCCTAGAAGTTTCTCATTCCAGGAGGCTTTGATTTGGTAATACTTATGTAATTGGCCCATATTATTGATTATTAAGTTTCTTGAAATATTTATTCATATTTTCACCTGTATCCAGGAAATATTGATAAGCATGATTTATTTCCTCCGTAGCCTGATCGATTACTTTTTTTACCGAGGATGGCGTTAATTTACCGTTATTACTAGCAATTTCTTCATTAATTTTATCTTTTATCCAATCACTATAAGCCGGATGATTCCCATGAAAACCGGCCGGAATGTCTATCAAATTATCTTTAGCATTCTTTTTCATTATCGGAGAAATAATATCCTCAAAATGTTTATATACCGCCTTCGGTATAATGTGATGGGAATGGACAATTATATTATAAACCTCTAGTAGTTTATCGCTTTTCCTTAATTTTGACAAATCTCCAGCGTAAGGAATAATAGCTATCGCACTCCAAAAACAGTCTGAATAGTTGCCAACTAAAGCACTTAAAAAACCACTAATTCCATCACAACAAGGAGAAGGATCAATAATTCCAAGCGCATCAAAGAAAGTGATAGCTGTTTCAATTCCGTCAAAATAATAATTTCCGCCATAATCAATACTTGTATGATATTCCGCATCTGACAAAGATGTGAATATCATCACAGAAGAACCATTCGCTCCATAAATAGTAAGATCCATTCCATCCTGATCAATCAAGTTGACGGGATTGGTGGCGCAGTAGGCATACGGGCTGATGCTGTAGTACTTCTCGCAGAGTGGATCCATGGTGGTCCAGCGCATGGTGGTCGGGGAGTACATCCTCGCGCCGAAGTCGTACAGGTCGAGACCTACTCTCTCAAGGTTTTCCTTGCCGCTGAATCTGAACGGCTGCCAGTCGGGACCTTCGGCTAAGGTATAGTTTACCATCGGTGCAACAAGGCCAGGGCGCTGCTGTGCAGGATTCCCGGATGCGATCGTAGCCTTAAGAAGTCCTTCCGTTCCTTCTCTATTTGCTGCAAATTCCTGGCCATAAGGCCTGTATGCATATGAAGCAACCACATTTCCGGAGGCATCGGCAACAGCACGGACGCTTCCGAGATGGTCATAGGTGTACCAGAGATACTCAGGTGTCCCCGTGCTGTAGTCCACGTAGCCTCCTGTGAACAGGAGCATCCTGAGGTTGCCGTTCTCGTAGATCTCATTGCCCTCGTAGCTCATCACCGTCACGGTTTTTTTGCCGTCGGTGCGTCTCGATGACAGACGGGTACCGCCTGCGGTGTAGGTGTTCTGGACATATCCGCCCTCCCGCAGGGAGATGTAGGCCGGGAAGCCTATCGCATTGTATCTCGTCTCGGATACATTGTCCGCGCCGGAGCTCTTCATCCTTCCAATCTCATCGTACGTCATCGTGCTTCTGCCGTCCACGCTTGAGTTGACGCCGGTCAGGCGGTTGCCGTCGTGAGTCATCGACATCGTCTCGTTCCCGTCAAGACCGGTATGGCTGTACGACAGCATGTTGCCGTGCTTGTCGTAGCTGTAGGTCTCACGGTAGTTCACGATCGAACCGGCCTTCGAGATCGCGGACTTGAGTCTCGACAGCGGGTCGTAGACATAGTTGTCGGTGTTGGTGACCGACGCGTCCTGGCCCGTCCAGGTGACCGTGGAGATGTTTCCGCCCCACTGAGGCGTGTTACCGGAGCGGCTCGTCTCGTAGTACAGGGTCTCGGTGAAGCCCGGACCGGTCAGTTTCTTCACCCATGACCGCGGATTGTATGTCAGGGTTCTCTTCAGGGCGGCCACGCCGTTCCTTCTGTCCGATGAAAGGCGGCCTACCTTGTCATAGAGTATGTCTGAAACCGTTGTCCATGTTTCGCTCTCATTAATCCGGTGCTTTACCACCTTGGAACGGTCCCACTTGTCATATGTATACTGGTATTCCTCCACCAGAGAGTCTCCGTTCCCGGAGTTGTGGTCAACACGGACCTTCGACGGCTTTCCGGTAAAGGTATATACGGTATTGTTGATGTCGACTCCGCCGTCCTGACGGGTGCTGCGGCTCTGGATCGCGTTGCCCTTCCCGTTGTAGTATACTGACGACCAGATATAATCGTTTGTCGGGTCTTCGCCGAGTATCCTGCTGGCGCTTCCGGTAAGGCTGCCGGCCGCGTTGTTCCACTTGGTACCGCTGTAGCCGGAAGGTCCTGCGGCATACTGCAGCTTAGTCCGGACAGCAGAAGGAACTGATGAAGATGTTATGAAATCATAGTCGTCATAGTAGTTGGCCGACAGGACCGTCGGATTGGTGAGGGAGACTCCGCTCACCGAATACCCCATGAGAGAGCCAGTCCCGCCATAAGATTTCTCCACTACGATATTCTTGCTGTCATACGGAGTGCCGAACACATTAATGACATTGTAGCAGATTCCGCTGACGCAATCGCGCCCGAGAATGTCGGCGAGGGTGAAGCTCCAGCGGCCGTCCTTGCGCTGCTCCGCATCCTGGCTGAACACCAGCCGGTCGGCGGCGTCATATACCATGTACGTCCAGCCGGCGCCCGGGAGCTTCTTGGCAATGCAGCGGTTCCGGCCGTCGTAGCGGTACAGGTATCCGTAGTTCCGGACGGACTGGTTGGAGAGGGCCGTGGTCGTGGCCCCTTCCACTGTCGGGGACAGCATCGGCGGGAGCACTGCGACAAGGCGTCCCTTGACGTCATAGATCATATACGTATCGAGGTAGCCGTTCTCGTCGACCTTGCGGTTCAGCACCGTGTTGCCGGCAAGGTCCTTGAACTCGTATGTCTCGCGGCCGTCCTCGTCCTTGACCTTGACGACCGTCAGGCTTCCCGCGCTCCACAGGCCC
This sequence comes from Bacteroidales bacterium WCE2008, assembly GCA_900167925.1. Lineage (NCBI taxonomy): Bacteria > Pseudomonadati > Bacteroidota > Bacteroidia > Bacteroidales > Bacteroidales bacterium WCE2008. Next base: position 371,928 of record FUZM01000001.1, on the reverse strand, counting down.
ATGTTGCGGATCTGGCCGTCGAGCGAAGACGAGCCCGAATAGGTCAGTTCGAACCGGTAGCAGGACAGACCTGCGCCCGAGCCGTTGGTAGTATAGGTATAGCCGGTATACTTGTCGGCAGTGCGCCATGCGGCACCGGCACCGTAACTGCGGGAGACGCGGCTGAGAGGCGATGCCTCGTAGACGGTCTCCTCATATGGACGTGTCTCGCCATAGACGGTGGTCACACCCTCGCCGCGCTGGTCGTCCGGGACGGGGAGATAGCGCTTCCACTCGCGTCCGAGAGCGTCGTACTCTATGTCCGTGCTGACATCCAGACTACCATAATAGGACAGCATCTGGCTGCCGCTCTCCCTTCCAAGGCCGTCATACCACTTCAGGGTTGTGTTATACGAACTGCCGGCGGCATTGTTATAGCTGATGGTCTTGACATAGTTGGAGTCGCGTCTGGATATGGTGCCGGCTCCATCCATGCTGGCCAGCAGATATTCATACGATGACATCTTGTTGCCGTTAAGGTCGGATACCGACACAAGACGGTCCATTCCGTCATACTCGTAGGACACGGTCCTTCCGCTCGCGTCGGTAATCGAGAGGAGATTGCCGCGGTCATCCCACGTGTAGGACTTCATGTCGGCACCCTCGGGATAGATACGCACGTTGTCGATGATTGTCGAGGAGGATCCGATAGTCGCGCTTCCCGTGAACGACTGACGGTAGTATGACCACTTGCCGGTGCCCTTCTTCATGTAGTCCAATATGTACTTCCTGTCCGAAGGAACAGTCTGGCTTACTGTATAGCTTCCCTTGTGGCCATGATCACTATGGAACCCTTCAGCGTTTCCGCCAGTGGTTTCGAAGTCTATATATTTTACTATATCATCAACGCCGGAAGTGACGACTTTTGCATAATAATAATCTATAGTCAGACGTCCGGCCGAATAATCAGGAGCGTTGTCTTTCTTACTGCCACGGAATTTTAAGATTTTTATCTTGTGATGTCCGCCAGGAATGGTTACTCTTGCCGACTGGGTATATTGAGAACTGATCTGAATCCACGCTTGCGACATTGGTTCTTCCTCAAAACCGAATGCTACGACACCTGTCTGAATGTCATCAATCAGGATGCCGTAATAAAGATTGTAGCGCGGGCCTTCCTCGAGATCGATCTCGATGGTGCTGCTATCGAATGTATCGAACTCAAATTCATCTACAACCTGATCGGTGAATCGCAGCTTGTATGTCTTAGTACCCGGAACATCCTTGTTCTCAACTATTTGAGATCGGACATTTGGAGCAATATAGCTTGGATTATTACCAGATCCGTTCCATCCATATGCGGTATAGACTCCGTCCGCAGTCCGTTTACCAAGCAGGTCGCCGCGCCCGTTATACTTAAGGTACTCGACGTCAGGTTTCGGATCAAGATATGAAAATGGAGTATTTCCATAGGAGGATTCTGTAATGGAGGCGTCTGTCTTCAAAGAGTAGAGTTTAGATGGCATGAAGGATATGTCATCGAACGTTCCGCCCCTTTCCACGGACACCTTGCCATAGGTCAATTCCTGCGCATCAACCACCTTGCCGTTATGTGTCTTGACAATGCCTACAGGGACGCCACTCATTCCTTGTGATATCATCCCTTCATAGGTCATTCCACTGCGTTCGGAAGGATAGTAAAAATGCTGACCATATCTTTCCGTCCCCGAACTTTCTTCTATTGATGTGAGTTTCCTGTTGCTGTTGTACGTATAAGTCGTGGTAACGACATGAGGACTGCCATTTGGCTCCGTAGGATACTCCGTGACTGTCTTACGTGTGAGGGCGGGAAAGTACGTGTATATTTTCGATAAGGATCTGCGGCTGCTCCCTAAATAGAAAAAATGGATATATTGCGACATGGAATATAGACATTGCGTCAGATCCTGAGCATATGAGTATTTTTCCTCCATGACAGGATTACCATCTATATCATACGAGGATTTCTTAAGTAGCAGACCTCGGCTGAGGGCTAGGGATGTGAATGGATTATTGATTACCCTCTCGTCAAAACTCTCATGCAAGATAGTCGGCATCTGATCCATGCATTGCATTTCCTTTGTATCATGGTTGGAATAGTTGTATATTGTTTTCCCGACGCCAGGTATCGTTTCGGTTACCATACTATAGGTAACGTGACTGCCATCTGTGTCAGATAACTGGTTGATAGGTTGCTCTGAAAAGAGTACGTAAAGATAATCTTCATAGTTGAAATCCTTAAAAAAAAGGTCATCTAGCCACCCTAAAAAACCAGTGGGTCCCTCAGACTCTACAGATTGATTATTAGAGACATAATAAATCGGAATGCCGGATAATATTCCGGAAGAAACGCCATCCGAGGTATCATAAGAAAACACCCTTTCCTCGATGTGTCCCTCTGATGAATAATCCTTTATTTTTCTAATCCGGAGTCCTCCAGCAAGACCTATGGAATCCACGATCTCGAATGGATACTGATTAACCAATTTGCTGTAATCATGAGGCTCGTATTCAAACTCTGTACAGCCTCCGGTTGGATACTTTATCTTAATGAGCGCCTCAGCTTTTAAAAGATTTGGATTGACATGATTTCTCCGCTGGTATAACGTACCAAAAGGGAAAGTCTGATATTGACCATAGGAATTGTAATATCCCCAGGGGTCGGTTTTCCGAGAATTGTATTCAGGGAGCGGAGTACCATCGTAAGTCATTTCATACCGCTGTTCCTCACCCTGATTTGAGAATACACTTACGGAATTTAGTTTAAGGCGCGTTTCTTCCGAAGCTGAATAATCAAGATGAATCCGCCCACGATTTGTATTTATACTATCCAATTGAAGGTAATAGTCCAGTTTCTTTAACGTGTCCACAGAACACTCTCTGAAGAATTGACTTCTAAATATTTCATTTTCATATTTATATTTCAACTGAGTTGATCTGCTGGTGTTGAACGATAGACAGTCTTTTCCATATTTGCATTTAATCGAGTCAAGATAGGACGGAAGTAATAAACTGAATTGCGTAGTAATATTGCGCGTTGAGCCGAGTTTATAATAAACTTCATGGTGAGCATCATTCCTTGAAGCACACTCAAAATGTTCAAAATCAATGGCTACTATAGGAACCCCACCCCGTTTATATCGGAAGTATATTTCCTCTCCGTCAGGCCTCTCTATCTTAGTTAGCATCCAGGTATTAGCGGTAGCTTTTAGTTCAAAGTGCTCTATGTCATTCTGTGATAGACTGTATTCTATTGCATCCTCACACCCGCCAAAATGATATTTGGTCCCATCGCTTTTTGTTATAATAAACTCATAGAATGTGTCGTAAACGAGTATTTTCTTATCCGTCTGAGAATCAAAACGGTACTTATAATCAAGCCAGCGCCCTTTTCCTAATTCTGGCGCATAAACGTCATTCATTGTATATGATACGGTAAAATCCGCATCTGATTTGGATACTATTTTTATTTTGCCATCCCCGGAAAAATAAAAAGAAGCCTGTATATCATCTATATTAATCTGAAATTCATCCGGCTCGTAATCATGGTTGTAGCTATCTGTCGCAGTTCCACCAGTGGTTGCGTTTTGACCATGGCCATATTGATTCCGAACATTAGAATCATTCCAGTTTTTAGCTTGAAACATACCTGCATGATACAAATAGCCAGGGTTCCCCACCATGAAAGCTTGGATCTCTTCTTTTCTTATCATCTCATCCTTCATTCCGTTAATTATACGGTTGATGCATCCACCTGCGTGAAGAGACCAGCCTTGTCCAACCCATCCAGGATGCTGTTCTGGCTTATTTCCGGAAGCATGGTAGGAAAGGTAAACAGGAAGTGTGTAGTTTTTTGCACGGACTTCAGTCAGTGGAACAGTTATGTTCGGCAGGCCGTTGAAATAATTTACCGGAATACGGCCATACTTTCCGAGTTCCGCAGCATCCGGAGAAAAAACCTGCGGTAAGACATCCGACAACTGTGGTAATTCCGGAGTCTGCGTATATCCCGAAATGGATATACAAGCAAGCAAAAGAACAAGAATCTTTTTCATGTTAGTGTTATATTATTTTCTTAATCCTATTTAAAGAAACACTCCGGGAGACATGAAGAACCCCGGGTTGCACTAGTATCTATGCTTAGTTAATGGGCTTCAGTGCATTTTCTGGCGACTTTCCAAGGATCAAGTCCGCCGGTGTGGATCGTACAATTCTCAGATTGGAAATGCTCATCTTCATGAATCATGATCAGTTTTGAGTTCCTGAAGATGAAAGAATATACAATCGGAGCATTATTGTTCACGCTGTATATATACATTTGTCCTTCGACATGTCGAGGTGGACTTTCACGAGTTTACTAAAAAAAGTATACAAGACGCCAGTTGACTGAAATCCATGCAGGTAATTACAAGCTAACTCTGGTCTTTGGGACACCTTTCATTTTCACTTCTTTGATTAACTTATTTGTCGCAAGTTCAAACTGAGAATACGAAGTTTCTATGTCGGTACAATCAACACCTTCCCAAATACCATTAATCCTCAACTGTTTGCCGGTTGACGGATTCTTAAGATAAGCAGTATATCTCACATTCATTTTATGTCGCGTTACGCGAGCCGTGGCTTCAACCCTGCTATGAGGCGGAATGGTCACCGGGAAATTATAGTTTCTCGTATCGGTAGTTGTAGTACTCTCTCCCCATGTGCGGCTATAAGAGCCGGTCAAGGTTGTACTAATCTCCCCACCAACAATACAAGGAATTCCGCAATTAAACTTGGCTGAGACTTGCACAGACACGCCCATATTATTACTAAAGGAAGATGTTTTTGATGCAGTCTCGTTGAAACTCGTTGTCGTCTGCTGAGCTACTGATGTATTGTTAGTTGATTGCCAGGTTGCAATAAAGTCCGGAAGCTGCTCAACGAGAGCTGTGCCATCAAGCTTGTATTCTATCCTTTCTACGACATATTCTCCCTGCGGAACAATCGTAAACTGTTGGTTACTTCTATATAAGTTTTTACCAAAATGAGCTTCACTATTCTTTGCCTCCAACACATAATTCCACACATTCCAAGTTGTCGGATTCTTCGGATCATCACTACCAACAATGTTAGACTCAATATAGAAAGAGTCTCCATCGACCGGAGTCAACGAGAACGAGCCCTCATAGCTAGAGCCTCCTTCCTCGGCATATAGATAATAATCATTCGGATTTGAAGATTTTGCACCTACTGCCATATAGAATTCATTCCCCTCAAAGTATGTTTTGAGACCATATTGTCCGACAAGAGGAATATAAGTCAGATAGAAAACCTTTGCCTCAACATCATTCCAAGGGACTTCCGAAGTCATTTCAAAAGTCGCAGGTATAGAAAAATACCGACGATGGAACTCATACCATTTATGGATCCAGTCTCTTTTAGCCGTCAGATATCTGCCACCTGCGTTATCATTGACGAGAATATAAACAGGTACATCACGCAGATCAAATAATGCATCAGACAATCCCTGCCTGCCCCACTCATCTTCTTCGTATGAAGAAGCCTTAGTTGAAGGTTCGTTCTTTTTTCTCTGCATAAGATCAAATAAAACAGAGTTGGTGTCCATGATTACAGGGACCATTGAATCCCGGACAGCTGTCTGCTCCGTCTCGGATAACTCCGAGTTTTGCTTAGATTCCATTGTCTCTACAGGATTCTCGAGAATCATTTCCTTTCCACATGACGCAACAAGAAACGCCATAAGAACGAAGAGTAACGTTTTTTTCATAATTAAATTAGTAGTAGTTGTTATTAATAAATTAAAACACCGGACAAGCCATCAAGGTTTGCCCGGCGATTTTTATGCATTGACTATTTCCAGCCCTGGTACTGTGCAGAGGCGGCGTCGGTCCAGCCGGCGTTCTGTTTGAGAGCGCCATTGGAAAGAAGGATCTGGGACTGAGGGATCGGCCTAAAGCCGTAGGTTGCCTCGTAGCGGGCCTTGTAGCCTGCACCCTGATCTTTCATGACGGTTTTACCACCGGCATTCCTGATTTCATGGCCGAGCTGGGTCTCGAGGGCTGCGATTGCATAGGCCTTGCCATAACGTCTCATATCTCCCCATCTGACAGCTTCGAATGCAAGCTCGTGCTTTCTCTCCATGCGGAGGGCGTCATCGGTGTAAGCGCCTATAGGGGCGAGGTTGACCCTTGCGCGCACCTTGTTGATGCCTTCCACGGTCCTGGTAAGCTCGGAGTGCATCAGGAGCACGTCAGCGAAGCGGAGAAGCTGGATGTTCTGAGGAGAGTGGCCGCGGCCGAGGTCGGTACCTGTTCCGCCGTACTCAGGAATAGATGAGAATTCATAGAAGAATTTGCCATCGACCATGGCGCCCCATGTCTGGTATTTCTTCTGCCAGAGTCCGGTCTCTTCATACTGCTGGTCGTTACCCCAGGTATATGCGGATGCAGGAACGCATTCGTCTTCGTAGTTGTAGATTGAAGCCACCTTGCGGAGGTCGCCCGGCTCCTCGATATCCCACTGTTTCCATACATATGGGTTGACTGTAGCCCATCCGTATCCACGGCCGAACGGGAAGGCGTTGACCTCCCAGTTGGAGCGCTTGCGGACACCGAGGTACTGGTCGTACTTGTTGCAGAAACGTGATGAAGAAGCGAGGTTGGTGCAGCAGATGCTGAACATTTCCTCAGGGTTTTCCGCATCGATGATCCATGTTCCGTCAACAGTCTGGGCATAAGGATAGTCAGCCTTTGTCGCAGAGTTGGTATATGACCACTGGAGGCGGAAGTCGCTCACGAGGCTATGGCCAGAATTGTCGATACAGTCTTCAAGTTTGCTGATCACATAGTCCTTGCCGAGAGTCTCTGAAGAGAGTTCTCCTGTTTCAAGGTCTACGAGAGGAAGGGTTGTAAGAGTAGTGCCGTTCTTGTCACCATAGAAACCGGTGTAGAAGAGATATACTCTTGCGAGGATACCTTCGGCGTCCCACTTGGTTACGTGACGGAGACCGGAGATGCACTCGTTCCATTTCTTGGAAGGCATGATTTCGATTGCCTTCTTGAGACCGGCGGCGATAGTGCCGTAGATTTCCTCGATTGAAGAAGGATTAGGAAGAACGGCATCTTCCACTCTCTTAGGAACTTCTTTCAAGACAGGAATTTCTCCGAAGCACTGGGTAAGCTCGAAAAGGAAGTATGAACGGAGGAAGTAGGCCTCGCCCAGAAGCTGGTTGCGGAGTTCTTCGTTCTCGACTTTCTCGAGACTCTCGATGGCCATGTTGGCACGTGTCACTCCGGCGATGAATTCGCTCCAGTAGTCGCCATGGACGTCCGGTTCATAATAGAGCAGGTGGTCGTCTGCCTGGCAGTCGTAGTCGTCGATACCGCCACCGCCGTAACATTCATCGGAAGCAATCATTGCGACCATCCAGTAGGATGCGCTCGGCTCATATACCGAACCGTTGAGGGCGGAGTAGATACCGGTAACCAGCTGGATTGCATCAGTTTCCGAAGCCGGGAAGGTTTCTGTATTAGTATCGATATAGTTTTCCGTATCAAGGAAGTCTTTGCAACCGGTAAATGCGAGTGCAATGCAGGATACGGTCAATATATTTTTCAAATAATTTTTCATAATGAACTAGAATTGAAGGTTAACGCCAATCATGTAGGTTCTTGCACCCGGATAATAGCCGAGATCGATACCTGATACCCAACTCTCATCGAAGCCATAACCGATCTCAGGATCCATTCCTGAATAGCCGGTGAAGGTGTAGAGGTTCTGGGCTGCGAGGTAGACGCGGGCCTTGCTGAAGATGGACTTCCTGATAAGTTTGCTGAAGTCGTATCCGATAGTAACGTTGGAGATCTTGAAGAAGTCTCCGTTTTCAATATAGATATCAGAGATGTTGGACCAGTTCCTGTCGTTGCAAAGGGTAAGGGTAGGATACCTGTTAGAGGTACCTTCGCCGTGCCAGCAGTCAAGGAAATCGGTCGTGTAGTTCTCGCGTGGGCTGTCGAAGAATGAACGGTAAGACTTGGCAATCTGCTGGCCAAATGCGCCATGACCCGAAATGTTCAGGTCGAAGCCTTTGTATGAGAACCAGAGATTGATACCTGTGGTGAAATCAGGGTGAGGATTACCGATCATGGTGCGGTCCTCTTCGGTTATAGCGCCATCGCCGTCAGTGTCGACGAAGATCACGTCGCCCGGCTTGGCATCCTCATACTTGACAGCGGTCGCTGCAACCTGGGCATCGTTCTGGAAGATACCGGCGGTCTTGTAGCCATAGAAGAAGCCGATAGGGTAACCTACCTGGGCACGGTACATTTCGGAAGTACCCTGGCTGAGGACGTTGCGCTTACCGTGGATTATGCCCTCTCCGTTATCGATCTTTGTAACCTTGTTCTTGTTATAAGCGCCGTTGACCTTTATGCCATAGTTAAATTCGCCTGTATATTTACCATAGTCTATCGCAAGTTCTACACCTGAGTTACGTACTGCTCCACCATTTACATAAGGGGCTTCGAAGCCCATTTTGACGATAGGTGCCTTTACAAGCCAGTCTCTAGTATCCTTGATATAACCGTCGACAGTAACTCCGAGAGCTGAGTTGAGGAATCTCGCGTCAATACCGATGCTGGACTGCTCCGAAGTCTCCCAGCTGATTACAGGGTTACCGAGAACGTCTGGAACAGCTCCTGTCGTAGGTACGGCCTTATTGCCGAAATAGTAGCCGGCGTCTGAAGAGAGCATGATGGTGGTAAGGTACTGGAACGGATCGATCTGCTGGTTTCCGTTCTGACCCCATCCGCCTCTGAGCTTGAGGAAGTTGAGCCAGCCGGAAGTTCCTTCCATCCATGGCTCATTTGAAATAATCCAGCCTGCTGAGAGAGAAGGGAAATAACCGTATTTGTAACCTTTGCCGAAGTTGGACGATCCATCTCTACGGAGAATGAACGAGAATAGATAGGTGTCTTTATATGCGTAGTTGATACGTCCGAAGTATGATTCGATAGCATTGATCGTATGAGGACGTCCTGCAATCTCGAACTGGTTCAGAGCTTTTGGTCTTGCATTGTTGAGATATGCCCTGTCAAAGTCGTTAGGGAAGATGGAGTTGAAGCCGGAGCCTTCTACCTTCTCGCCGAAACCGCTTTTCTCGAATGAGAGACCAAGCACGACATCGAAGACATGCTGGTCCTTGATGGAGAATTTATATGAGAGAGTATTCTCCCAGATATATCCATGTCTCAGACTCATACCCTGACCGATTTCGTCATTGTCGCTGTACTGACCGCTGGAAAGTCTATAGAGCATAGTATATGAACGACTGCTCGAACCTGACATCTTATAGCCGAACTGGGTCTTGAACTTGAGATCCTTGATTGGCTGAACCTCGGCATATACGCTGGTCTGGAGGTTATACGATTTGCGGGTATTACGTCCGCGGCTGGTGTAATAATCCATACCGAGAGGATGCTTTGCATTACCATCGAATTCCCATCCTTCTGCATCGCGGGCAGCCTCGTCATAGAAACCTGTGACATTACCCTGCTCGTCGTAAGTATAGACAGGAAGGAGAGGGTTGGCAGTGATGGCATTGTGGAGAGAGTTCCAGTAGATGTCACCTTCTGCGATACCGTTGTTGGTGCCGTAGCTTCCGTTGAGGGTCTCGCCGACTTTGAGGACTTCAAGACCATGGATTCTCTTGACAACGATATCAGAGTTGATACGGAGAGTATATCTTCTGTATTCCGCATTGACAGGCTCGATCTTGTTGTAACCGAGGACGCCGTCCTGGCCTGTGTAAGAAAGACCGAGAGAGTATTTCATATCCTGGGAACCGCCTGTGACATTGATAGAATGGTTCTGGGTGAGGGCGCCTTTGTTGTACATTTCCTCGACCCAGTTGGTTCCTTTCCAGCTGCCGTCGAGAACCGACTGATAAAGTTTGGAAGGAAGAAGGGTGGCCCAGTCATATACTGGAGATCCGGAATTGGTATTTGCAAGGTCCTGGAGCTGGATATACTGCTGGGCGTTGCAGAGTTTCGGCATATTTGCGATATACTGCATACCCACATATCCATCGTAAGAGGTGATGACACGGCCTTCCTTGCCCTGCTTTGTGGTGACAAGCACGACGCCGTTGGCAGCACGTGAACCGTAGATGGCTGCTGTAGCCGCATCCTTGAGGACATCGATAGACTCGATATCCGAAGGGTTGAGAGCGTTTATATCTCCGCCCGGCACGCCGTCGATAACGTAGAGAGGCTCTGAGTCACCGATAGTACCGATACCACGGATATTTACCTTGAAGCCCTGGCCCGGCTGACCTGAATTCTGTGTGATATTGACACCAGGAGTCTGGCTCTGGAGAGCTCCAAGAGCAGAATTCTGGCTCATTTTCATAAGTTCATCACCCTTGACCTGGATTGTGGATCCTGTCACGAGTTTTTTCTGCTGTACGCCGTATCCGACTACGACGGTTTCGGTAAGCTGGTCAAATTCCGGAATGAGAGCGAAGTCGACTTTAGTTCTGCCGTTGACATTCTCTTCGACTGTGGCATAGCCGAGGAGCGAAACGGAAATGACTGCGTTTGACGCAGCTTCGATAGAATAAAGACCATCCTTATCAGAGGTGGTCCAGTTAGAGGTGCCATTGACGACCACTGTCGCAAACGGCAATGGCTCGCCAGATCCTGCATCAGTGATCGTTCCTTTGACTGTCGAGTTCTGGGCGAAAAGGCCAAGAGGACTCAATGCCAAAAGTACTAGAATACTTAATCTTTTCATACGAGAAAATTTTTAATGGTTTATTAGTTTTCGGTTCTGCCCACTTATCGTTTAGTCCATGACAAGGGAAGCTGCGCCGAGCACAGCGACATCCTTGAGCACGGAATACTCGATTCTGATTTTTTCGAGAGACTTCTGGAACGCAAAATCTTTCAGCGACTCGTTCATGGAATCGCGGAAGAGAGGTTCGGCCTTCGTCAGACCGCCGCCGAATACGATCATTTCAGGATCATAAGCATACATGGCAACCCCGACCAGGAATGCCATATGCCGACCGAATTCGGACCAGAGTCGGATCATAGCAGAATCACCGCCATTGGCGGCCTCCGCTGCATCTTTTGCTGTCAAGCCACGTTCTGTAAAGAACTTGCTGGCGCAATAGTCTTCGAGAGTCTTCCCGAGATACGGAATGCATCCGATCTCCCCGGCGCCGGTATTGACGCCGCCATAGAGTTTGCCGTCAATTATGATTCCCGAGCCCACGCCGGTACCGAGAGTGATTCCGACCATGCTGGATGTGCCGCGACCCTTGCCGAAACGGTGTTCGCCAAGAGTAAAGCAGTTCGAATCATTGTTGACGCTGATTTTCTTTGAAGGGAAGGCTTTTTCGAGTATCGCTTTGAGCGGAACCTCAACCCACTGCGGGATATTCGTCACATCATAAACAATCCCCTGTTCCGCATCCACCACCGAAGGCGCACCAATTCCTATACCTCTGATATCGGATGAACATAAAGGTCGAATCACTTCGACAAGATAACCAATGGAAGACTCTAGCGAGTATTCCTTCGGGATAGAGGGAACTGTAACGCTTTCCACGACAGCGGATCCATCAACTACACCTACTCTCAGATTGGTTCCGCCCAAATCGATACCTAACCACATAAAAAACTATTGACTTGATTACTATTAGTGTTAAATGTCTTCGCAAAGTTATATAATGAAAAAAGTGATTAATCTGCAATTTGCGGATTAATCACTTGCATTTTGAGAATTATGCTTCCGTCTGTATTCCATTGGTGTACAACCATAAACTTTTCGGAACCGTCGGAATATATTGTTCGGGTCCTCCTCCCCGACAAGCCCGGCTATTTCCCCGACCGGGCGGTCCATGTTTATGAGATAGGACCTGAACCTTTCCAGCTTGACCTTGCCGATGAAATGGTAAATCGAATCCCCCATCGCCTTCCGGAACCTTATCTCCAGCAGTTTCCTCGACATCGGCACCGTGGCGAGCACGTCGTCGACATTTATCTTCCGGTGCACGTTGTCATAAATGAATCGCAGGACCTTCTGCACATCGGCGTCTTCGGTAGCGATGACATTGGTAGAAGTGCGACTGACGATATAGAGAGGCCGGATGACGACATTTGTCTCTCCGGAAGGTTCTACCCGGCCGGCAAGTATGTCATCGATAAGCTTCGCTGCATCATATCCCCCCTGCACAATATCAGTCACAATGCTCGACTGCGGCGGGAATGACATCTGGCAGACCGTCTCGTCGTTATCGACCCCGAGCACGGCGACATCCTCCGGGACCTTGTAGCCGGCGACGTTGCAGACTTCGATGAGCTTCGTGCCCTGATTGTCGTCACAGGCGAAGATGGCAACCGGTTTCGGCAGGCTGTCCAGCCATCTGCGGATAGGTTCGGCATCATAATGCCAGAGCTCGGATATGTCCTGCTCCTGATAGGATGGGGAGACTTCCATACCCAGATCCTCCAGCCGGCGGCGATAGCCCATGTACCTTTCATCGGACCAGACGACGTTGCGGTAGCCGAAGAAGGCGAAATGCCGGTAGCGGCGCTTGATGAAGAAGTCGGCCGCCTTGGCTCCTGTCGCGAAATAGTCCGACGTAATGTTCGGGATTACAGAAAACCGTGATTTGTAGTCCTGCGCAAGGGCGATGATTCCGTTCTTGCGGAAGAGAGAGACGTCGTCGGTGTCACTGAACTGGCCGATGATAGCGTCGGCTTTCCATTTTTTCGCCCATGTCACGACTGCCTTCAGACCGAACCTTTCCTTGTAGGCCGGCGGCATGCGGCAGACTATCCAATCTCCGGGAGTGGAGGCATATTTATAGATGCCCTGCAGCAGATAGTGCGCAAAGGCCTCTGTAAAATCGGTCATCAGTATTAGTCTTACCATAGCAAAGTTTAAAAAATTGCCGCACGGAGACCGGTTCCGGCATCCGTGCGGCCTGATCGTAGAAAAAATATGGATTAATGCAGTTTTACCTGTATAACTGGTCAGCGTTCACTGCGTGGAATCCCTTTCCACCAGGACGGCGCATCTGGATGGTAGTGTTGTTGCGCGCTGTAGCATGACCTCCGATAATGTTGCTTATGAACACTACCTTGATCTCATGAAGACCCTTCTCGAGAGCGACCTGGGCGTCGTGACGGGAGTATCTCTTGACCTCAGTACCGTTGTCGATGAGCTTCTTGCCGTCGATCCATACCTGGTCGTAATCAGAAGAAACAGTCCATACGCCGTCCTCGGAGATATTGATGTAGCCTTCAGCTACGGCTCCGTAGAAATTGACGTCCTGCATGTTGTTCTGGCGAGGCTCCTGGCGCTCGATCTGCTTGAGCTCGGTAACGGTTGACTCGATCCAGCCTTCCTTGACTTTGTCAAGCTCGCTGGCTGAAAGGAAGCGGCCATAGACCTTGCGGAACTTCAGTCCGTTTGAAGGATTCTCAAGCTTGACAGCTGGAGCGAGGGTCTGCTTCTCGACCTTGATCTCGCGGACCATGCTCTTCTTTCCGGAAGGAAGGACAGTGCAGATCTTGATGAGAGAGTTTCCGTCCACCTTGATAGGAGCGGTGTACTCGGTCGAATTTCCGTCAGGCTCCGATCCGTCGAGGGTGTAGTACATCTTCTCAGGACGGGTGGTAGTGAATGCGATTTCAGACTCGCCGGTGATGACGAGGTTGCTGCATGAACCGTCCGGCTGCTCAGGGAGCGGAATATGATAGGTAACTCCGCGCATGTCAAGACGCTCGCAGGCATCGTTGACCCTTACGCTGAAGTCTTCCCAGTTCTTGGAAGAAAGCTGGCTCCATGCGACCTCGCTGAGAGCGAATCCGCGAGGGAAGAGCATGTAATCCCTGTAGTCGTCATCATACATGTACTCTGACCAGTTGCATGCCTGAACTCCCATGACGTACTTCTCGAGACCGTCTTTCTGGAGTTCTGCCGGCACCGGATTGTAATCATAGATCTTCTTCAGAGGAATGTAGCGGCCGAAACCGAGAGGCTCTGCCTTAGGGTCGCCCTGATAGCTGTCGAAGTAGCAGCCCTCATGGCTCGGGGTCATGACCACATAGTGGTGCATCTGAGCAGCGGCGATACCGCCTTGCTCGCCTCTCCAGGACATCACGGCTGCTTCGCCGCTGAGTCCGCCTTCGAGGATTTCGTCCCAGCCGATGAGCTTCTTGCCGAACTTGTCAAGGATTTTCTCCACGCGCTGGATGCAGTAGCTCTGAAGCTTCTCCTCAGCAGTGTGGTTTTCGTCTGCGAACAGGCCTTCGGCCTTGATCCTGGCCTGGCACTTAGGGCAGACTTTCCATCTTGTCTTAGGGCATTCGTCGCCGCCGACATGGTAGTAGACAGAAGGGAAGATAGGAATGAGTTCTTCGAACACTCCCTCGATGAATTCAAATACTTTATCATTTCCAGGGCAGAGGACACGGTCCATTACGCCCCATGAATAGCTTGGATTGATTTGCTCTCCGTCGCAGGACAACTCCGGATAAGAAACGACGGCTGCGATGGTATGGCCAGGGAGCTCGATCTCAGGGATCACGGTCACGAATCTCTCGGCTGCATAAGCGACGATTTCCTTGGCCTGTTCCTGGGTATAGAAGCCGCCATATACGGAACCGTCAAATTCAGTCCTCCATGCTCCTACTTCGGTAAGACGAGGATATTTCTTGATCTCTATCCTCCATCCCTGGTCCTCGGTGAGATGCCAGTGCATGGTGTTGATCTTGTAAGAGGCCATGATATCGATCTGGCGCTTGATTGCATCCATGCTCATGAAGTGACGGCATACATCGAGATGGAATCCTCTCCATTTGAATCTCGGATAGTCGGTCACTCTGGCGCACTGGGCAGTCCATTTCACGCCCTTTACCTTCGAGAGGCTTTCGATCTGTGGAGGAAGGAGCTGGAGGAAGGTCTGCATCGCATAGAACAGACCGGCCTTGTCGCTGGCTACCGCTGTGACTTTTCCTGGAGTCACTTCGAGGTAGTAGCCTTCTTCCGGAAGTCCGGCGCTGGCCGAAATCGAAAGTTCGATCTGGCCTCCGCGGGTTGATGTGCGGATCTTGTAGCCGGTAGATTTGCCGATTTTTTCAGCAAAGAATTCAGCAACCTCAGGTGCGTCGGCGCTGCTGATTACCGTGTGCTTGGTAATTTCGAATTCCCCGTCGGTACGGACCGCTTCGACAGGGGCAGGGGTTATGTTCAAAAGCCCTGCGACGAGTAGTGTCAGTAAATAATTCATTTAAAAATAGCTTTTATACGGTTAGCGACTTCGGCATTTTCCATTGTGCCGGAGAAATCTTCTGAATGTGGACCGAAGGCATATACCGGGACCATGATTCCATTATGGCCCGAGGTCGAGAAGTTGACCTTGATTTCGCCCTTCTCCAGGCTTCCGCCAAGGAGGGTAAGACCTCCGGTAGCATGGTCCGCAGTGACGATCACGAGGGTTTCGCCATCCTTGGCGGCCCACTCGAGGACCTTACCTATGGTCTTGTCGAAATCAAAGAGCTCTTCCATGGCATAGCCGACCTGGTTGTGGTGGCAATGATCATCGATGCTGGATCCCTCGATCATAAGGAAAAAGCCCTTATCGTTGTCGAGAAGCTCGAGAGCCTTCACGGCGCTCTCTTCAAGAATCGGGCCGCGATCCAGGGCCGGAGCCATCTCGGTATCGGCAAAAAGACCGAGTATAGGAAGTTTCTCCGAGGCTGCGAGCTCTTCACGTGTATCCACGAAATTGTAGCCCTTTGCTTTCATTTCCTCGACTATGTCACGGCCGTCACTGCGGTCTTTGAAGAACTTGATGCCTCCGCCGATAAGGAAGTCGGCGCCACAGTCGAGATACTGCGCAGCAAGTCCCTCTTCGTCATAGCGGCTGATCGAATGGTTGCAGAATGCTGCAGGAGTAGCGTCACCGATACGGCAGACCACGCTGACACCGGTTCTGAGGCCTCTTTCATGGGCATCGGCAAGGATGCTCTTGACAGGAAGTCCGTCTTCGTCGACTGCAATGAAGCCATAGCGGGTCTTGACGCCTGTAGCGAGAGCAGAGCCGCCGGCTGAAGAGTCAGTGATAAGCTTATCGGTAGCGTAGGTGCGGGAAAGGCCGACTACAGGGAAGTTGTCGAGATAGAGATGACCGCCGTTGGCGACCCAGGCGCAGCTGATCTGCTCGAGGCCCATGCCGTCGCCGATCATCATGATTACGTTCTTTACCTTCTTGCCCTTAGGCTCCTTGATCACAGGGACATCGTAGCGGGCAGATGCGACATATTTGTCGCCGTCGCCGTAGACATGTTCAGCATATTTGGACTTGTCGCGGGTGTTGTCGTCAGGAATGAGGGTGATGTCGGTATTCCAGCCGGTCATGGCGACACGGGCGTTCTCCTTGCGGTCGCAGCGGCAGGTGACGGTCTTCTCGGAGTGCGGGAGTACTGCCACGAAGTTGTCGCTCCAGATTGCAGGCTCGAGGAGACTGCCGTCAGGACGGACAAGCTTGAGGACGTTCTGGTAAGAGATATAGTCGGAGTCGTTGGTGAGGGTGACAGTCCAGAGTTTTCCGAGATTGTCGACTGACTCTACGACTTTGTATGACACTGCAGCCCTTGGCATGTCAGATACGAAGTGCATGTCGGCGTATTCCTCTGCAGGGGTGACATACCAGTTGGTCTTGTTGAACTTGTAGGTGGTCATCTTCGCAGGGATGCAGTAGAAGTTGTCCTGGCCGTCCCTGATGCGGAGAGCTACGAAGATGTCGCGGCCGCGGAGAGAATCGAGGTCGAAGGCGGCCTTAGGATGGCGTCTTTCGGTACCTACATGGTCGCTGGTATCCACCAGGAGGTTTGACTGGGCGTCGTAAACTTTGATATAAGCCTTGATATCCTTGTCCTTGGAGCTTTCGTTGACTGCATAGACCTTATAGTCTTTGTAGTTGAATATAAGCTGGATCGGGGCGCAGGCTTTCTTGACTCCGTAGTAGGATGCCGTCGGGGTCAGATTGTTGTCATAAAGCTGCCAGTAGAGCGACGGGCAGGCGGAGTTGAGCATCCACTGGACGATGCCGGTGGTGTTAGGGAGGTTGACGCGGAATGCCTCGAACATGGCGCGGGTAGCGTCGTAGTCGGCTGCATGGGCCTTACGGGTGAAGTCCTCGATGCCGTCGGCCTCGCCGTACTGGGCGTTGACGACGTTCTCGAGCATTTTGGTGCTGTTCATCGCGGATGAAGAGGTCGTGCAGTATTTGCTGTAGGCCGGGCCGAGAGGCCAGAGCTCTGATTCAGGGATCATGGTCCTTATGGTCTCGATCTGAGGCCAGTTGGCGCCGACGCCTGTCTCTGTGTTGAAGCCGAATGCGCCGCCGGCTTCGGTATCGTAGTACCAGTAGTCAGGACCGACGTATTCGTATGGACCCTCCATCTTGGTGCCGGACTTGCCGGAAATCTTGCTGGTCATCGCCTTAGCGGAGTTGATGTACGGGCGATAGTCGAGCTCCGAATAGATGCGGAGATATTCTGTCTCGAGTTCCGGATTAGGGATGCGGTCGCTGCCGGTCATCCAGCCGATGACTGAAGGATGGTTGCGGAGCCATTTCACCTGGTCGCGGAAATAGCGGGCGGCGAGTTTCATGGTCGTCTCGTCGTTGATGCATCCGTATTTGTCGGTCTCAGGAAGGCCGCAGTAGTTTTCCCATTCCCACTGGCAGCTCCAGCCTACGAGGGCCATGACTCCGTTCTGGTCGCAGAGGTCATAGATATACTGGTCCTTGCCCCAGATATTCTCGAAACGGATTGTGTTGAGGCCCATGTTCAGGACGTGCTCCATCTGGGCGTCGAGGGATTCGTGGGTGTCGCGGAGGTTGACGTTGTCGGTCCAGCCTGCGCCCTTTATGAGAATCTTCTTTCCGTTGAGGAGGAAGACTCTGTGGCCGTGGCTGTCGATGCGGCTCTCGATTTTGCGGATACCGAATTTGACTTCACGGGAGTCGGTGGTCTCTTTTCCGGCGACAAAGGAAGCCTGCATGGTATAGAGGTAAGGCTTTCCGAGGTCTCTTGTCCACCAGATCGAAGGCTTAGCGGTATGCAGGTTCTTGCACTCCTTCGGAGTAAGGACTACCTCTTTTGTCTCGGAAGCGGCGAGAGATACCGGGAACATGAATTCGCCGCCGGCCCAACGGCCACGAACTTCGCCGTTGACGGGCTTTCTGGACATGTTCCTGAGGGTCACGCGGACTTCCAGGTCTGCACTCTCGTCTGTGTCGAGGTTGAGCTCAGGCTTGACGAAGAGGTCGGTTACGGCTACGCTGCCGGTCTCGTAGAGGGTCACGTCTCTTACGATACCCATGCTTTCGTCGGCAGGACGCGGATTCCAGTCGACGAAGCCGATGTTGAGGTCGCCCGAGTGCGCCCTGGTGAGGCGTACTTTAAGGACGTTATGTTTCTTGAGTAGTTTTGTGACGTCGAATTCGCGCACGCAGAATACACCGTAGGTCGTATCGGCGGAAGCGAGGCAGGTCGAGTTGAGATAGACGTCGGCACGATAGTTCAGGCCATCGAAACGAAGGCGGTGGAATTTTGCCAGATCCTTTGAAGTAAGGTCGAAATTGCATGTATATACCCATGCGTCATCGAAGATACTCTTGTCATCGACTTTTACTCCATTGTCCATGAGGACGCCGGCGACAGTGGATGGTACAGTGGCTGGATATTCCTGAAGGGAACCCTCTTTGGAAAGGGTCCAGCTGCCGAGAATCAGCAGCAGCGAAATAAATAAACTATGCATAGTGTCGTGTTATGTGTACGTTTTCCCGCAAAGTTAGGAAAAGAACGTGTGCCTCTTATTAATTTTGCGTATTTTTACTCACAAAAAGCGTAATGCTTTTCTCTATATTCCGATGGTGTACAGCCTTTTATGGCTTTGAAACGCCTTGAAATAGACTTCACATCCGGCTCGTCAAGCGCGAGCGCAATCTCGTTAACCGTGTCTTTCGTAGTTACCAGTCTTTCAGCGAAAAGATTGATACGTTGCAGGGATATATAGCTATATATGGTCATCCCGGTAACGTTCTTGAAACGGATCTCCAGAAGTCGTCGGGAAAGAGGAACGACTTTAAGCACATCCATGACGTTTATATGCCTCGAGACATTCTCCTTAATGAAATCGAGAGCCTTGATCACCTGGATATCGGTAGTCGCAAAAAGCGAAGTGGATCCCCTCGATACGACCCCGACCGGCTGCATTATGATATCGGGACCGGTAAAGGATTTGTCGTTGATCATCTTTACCGCCTGGCTTGCAGCGAGATACCCGCCCTGCGCAATATCCACCCTTATACTTGAAAGGGACGGATTGCTCAGTCCGCACAGTACTTCGTCATTATCAACCCCGAGGACGGAAACGTCGAACGGAACCTTCACCCCTACGGCATTGGCGGCTTCCAAAAGGAGGGCAGCCTGGTTGTCGTCGCAGGCGAAGACCGCCACCGGTTTCGGGAGGGACTGGAGCCAGTCGGCAATCTTCTCGGACTCGAAGAACCACAGGTTGTCAATATTCTGGGTATCATAAAGATAGAAGGAGTCACCGAAGCCGGCTTCCTCTACACGATGCCTGAAACCGAGATATCGCTCATAGGACCAGCATGCATCCTTGTAACCGAAGAAAGCAAAGTGGCGGAAGCCCTTGTCGAGATAATAATCCGCAGCCATCCTGCCGGTCTTCAGATAATCGGCAGTGATGTTCGGACAGCTCCTGAAACGGCGCTTGTAATCCTGGGCAAGGACAGCAATCCCCTTTGCAGTGAAGAGCGAAACATCCTCCTCAGGTTCGAACTGGCCGATCACTATATCGGCCTTCCACCGCACAGCCCAGTCTACCACGCCGGGGATCCCAAGCTTGCGTTTAGTAGACGGAGGCATCTTCCAGACCACCCACGGCTCGGTTTCGCGCGAGAAAGACATAATACCTTTGAGCAAATTATACGCAAATTGCTCCGTAAAGTCGCTGATGAAAAGTAGTCTGATCATACGGCAAATTTAATAATTATTTATACATTTGTGGCCAAACTACCACAAATTACGCAAAAATCATGGTAAAAAAATTTATCACTATCACTACACTCGCTCTGCTGACACTCGGAGCCACGGCACAGAACTATAATGTAATCGAAGAAGTAAAAGGCGACTGGATCAAGGCATCCGGAATGGAAGCCCCTTATACAATGCCGGATCAGGCTCTTACGCCGGCACCGGAGGGCTACGCTCCCGTCTATGTCAGCCACTACGGCAGACACGGCAGCCGCTACGCCTACAACGACGACACCTACAAACTGATCCACAAAGCGCTCTCCAAGGCCCATAAAGACGGCAACCTTACCGCACTCGGAGAAAGCTTCTACGAAAGATACGAGAAATTCTACAAGATCCCTCTTACCAACACCGGCGACCTCGTCCCTCTCGGCGTCGCCCAGCACAAAGCAATCGCAGCATACATATATAACGCTTTCCCGGAAGTCTTCGCCGGAGAACGAAAAGTCAGCGCAAGATCATCGACCTCAGGCAGATGCATAGTCAGCATGTCAGCTTTCTGCACCAGCCTGCAGAAGCAGAATCCGGGACTGGACATCAGCCTGTCCTGCAACCATATGGGCATGTGCGACATCGTTCCGCCGAGTGCACCGTCGTCCTACAGAAAAGAATTTGAGGCCTGGGGAAACCAGACCAGGGAGCTCGAAGGATATGCTGAATTCTTCGAAAGAACCGTCGACTACGACGCGATTCTCGGAAAAATCTTCAAGGACTATGACTTCCTGAAAGACTACGAAGACGGCATAATCGGCTTCTTCCACGAGTTCTACGAGTTCCTCGGCAACTACCAGAACTACGAAGATGTCAATCTGTTCAAGGACCTGGTCACAGCAGACGAAATGGCCCAGATGTGGGAGTCGAACAACTATTTCTCGTTCGTGATCGACTACGAAGCCCGTT
Source organism: Bacteroidales bacterium WCE2008 (assembly GCA_900167925.1). NCBI lineage: Bacteria > Pseudomonadati > Bacteroidota > Bacteroidia > Bacteroidales > Bacteroidales bacterium WCE2008. The sequence continues at coordinate 350,869 of FUZM01000001.1, read as the reverse complement.
TCGGAACCATTCCTCTGCTCCACGATATCATCTCCAAGGCTGACGAAGCTCTCGGAGAGAACGGCAATGCCGCCGACCTGCGTTTCGGCCACGACTATATCGTCGAGGCGTTCACCTGTCTTATCAACGCAAACGGCTGCGGCACCGTACCGGAAACAGCAGAAGAGGCAAAATACTGGTTCCAGAGCTTCAACGTCCCGATGGCGGCAAACCTCCAGTTCGTCCTTTACAGATCGGAGAAGGGAAAGGACATACTCTTCAAGCTTCTCTGGAACGGAAAGGAGGCACAGCTTCCGGATCTCTATCCGGTAAGCGGTCCATACTACAAGTGGAACGACTTCAAAGACTTCGCAGAAGGGATATTCAAGGCGCATCCTGAAAAATAACATTATTTCAGGAGCCTCTTTTATAACTCTACAAAAACTCTACAACAATACCGCCAGCGCATTATCGGAAAACTGCGCTGGCGGTATTGTATTACTGATTCTCAAGACTTTACAATTAAGAAGTCCAGCAAAAGCAAAACCTCTCATCCGGGGAGCAAACTCTACAAACGTTTTGAAATAACGGGAGAAAGCCTAACTTTGCAACTGAAACGTTAAAATAAACGCAGGAAAGATATGGGAATCTTTAATATTTTCTCTACAAAGGCCCCGGAAAAAATCACCGGAACTATCGACAGCCTTCTTGAAAATATGGACAAGGCGTTGACGGTCTTCAAGGAAGGAGTAAAGAACTACCTCTATAACGATATATCATCCTTTACCGGGAACATCTCTACAATCGCCCAGATCGAGGCGGAGTCCGCCGCCCTGACGCACGAAATCGAGAGCATCCTCTATTCCAGAGGTTATCTTATCCGCTACAGGGGCGATATAATGAGACTTCTCGAGAGATTCGACCATATAATATCCATAATAAGCGTTGATCTCATCCAGTTCGAGATCGAGTCTCCTAATATACCTTCAGAGCTGAAGAAGGAGTTCATGAAACTGGCCGAGCTCGCCTGTCTTGCAGCAGAAAGCTCGATTCCCGGAGCAAAGGCTTATTTCACGGATCCGGCCAATGTCCACGAGACTACGGACAGGGTATATTTCTATGAAAAAGAAGCGGTCAAACTGTCCCAGGCAATAAAGCGGACAGTTTTCCACGATATGGACACCCTTAAGCTCAGCGAAAAATTCCATTTAAGATATTTCGCCCTCCACATTGAGGATCTCGCACGCGCTGCAGCCAAGGTGGCCGAACAGCTTTCGGTAATGGCGATCAAAAGAACCCTCTAAGCGCTCATGACTACTGTAATGTACATATTTCTCGCGACCGTCATTTCCGGAGCGCTGCTTCTGATCTGGGAGTTCCCGGTAGTCAGGGGTACGCTCCAGGCATGCGGAGCCAGCGAGTTCATTACAGTCAAAGTCCTTGCTCCTGCCATCGGCATCGCCGTTTTCGTATTGTCGGTATATCTTCCGGGCAGAGTAGGAATCCAGACCTCCGAGATAATCTCGGGGATTCCGCTGAGGATGATCCTGTCTGTCGGTATCGCCACTGCAGCTTCTTCAATTGTTGTATCGCGCTTAAGCAATTATCCCGCAATTCCTTATGCGTTCATAGGCTCTCTCTTCGGACTGCAGTTCGCGGCCGAAGGGACGATCAGCTGGTCCCTGGCCTGCGTCAATATAGTTTCATGGGTCTGCGCCCCGGTCGTATGCGCCCTGATCGCGGCCGCGATATACAGGATAGCGGTGATTCCGATAAGGAAGTCGCAGATGCATATGGCCTTCTTCGAACTCAGAGTGCTGAGAGTCTCGATCCTGGCAAGCCTTCTGTTTGTCGGGGCGTTCGTATGGAACAACAGCATATTGCTGACTCTCTTCCCGGTGCAGGAATTCGGCTCCGGCCCCGTCGCCGTTGCCATGGCCCTTGGCATAGTGCTGCTGGCGCGGCCGTTCGTGCTGAAGAAAGTCACGATGGCTTCATGGAATATCGCAGATAACACTCTCGACATAAACTCTCTCTCAACACTGTCCGTCATCATCGCGATGACCATAACCCTGGCGATTTCGCCGGCACCGCTTTCCGCAGGCTGTCTTTTCATAGCAGCCCTCGCCGGTCTGAGTCTCGCCCGCGGCAGCGCAGTGGTAGAGGGGCACACGGTAGTTTCTAACATTGTGGCGGCTATTCTCGCTCCGGTGCTCGGTCTTCTGATCGGGTTCAGTATGGGGATGATACTGAACGGAGACATGATCAATACCGTAATCGTTGTAGGGATCCTCGTCCTCGTGGCGGGGATTGTAGTATACGTGCGCATGCAGAACCGCAAGCTGCTTCGGGACCAGATCGTCTATGCGCGCGAACAGCAAGTTTACAGCACCAGGAAATCCTTGTCAGCTCTGGAGGTAAGGTCCGAGATGACCGAGAAAGACCTTCTCGGAAAACTCGAGATGAAGAGGAAGGAGCTCGTCGATTTTGCCGTCGGGATCAGCGAGCAGAAGGATTTCATGGAGAACGTATATGAGCAGCTTGAGGATGTCAGACGGCTGGACTCTGCGGAGGAGAAGGATGCTCGGACTGACGAGATTCTTTCTTCGCTCCGCGAACGTATGTATTTCACCCGAGAGATCAATGATTTCTATGCGCGCAGCGAGGTCTTGCACAAGGACTTCAACATGAGGCTGCGCGAGGCTTATCCGAATCTGACCGAAAACGAAAGGAAACTCGCCAATCTGCTGAGGCAGGGCTTTTCGAGCAAGTACATCGCTTCGCTGATGAACATTACTCCGAAGAGCGCCGAAATCAACCGTTACCGGCTGAGACTGAAGCTCGGCCTGCAAAGGAGCGACAACCTGATCAAATTCATAAAATCCATATAGTTAAGGCATTTTAAAAATCAGTATCATGAGAAAACTTATTTGTGTGATTTCGATCACGATTCTGGCCCTCGTCGCTGTAACTGCACAGGCCCAGGTGAAGTACAACCAGTATGGAGTGGCTGTCTCTTCCGACAGGCTCGACGTAGAAGCGCAGGACGGTATCCTCGTCCTCGAATCGCCTAACAGCGGTTACAAATTCTGGTTCGACGTCCGCGCGCAAGCCGACGCAGCCGTATTCTTCGGCGCTCCGGACTATGCTGACCCTATCGGCAACGCCGCCGGCATCCGCCGCGCCCGTTTCGCCGTCAAGGGACAGGTCAATGAAAACTGGTACGGAGAGTTCGACATGGACCTCGCCAACGGTCTCTGCGAGCTCAAGGACGCTCTCATCCGCTACACCGGAATCCCTAACCTCGACCTCCAGGTAGGTAACTTCAAGGAGAACTTCTCCATCCAGAGAAACACCACCTCACGTTACCTCCAGTTCATCGAAAGGCCTATGGTAGCATCCGCCCTCGCTCCATCCCGCCACATCGGTATCAATGCAAAATATGCAAAGGACTGGCTTTGGTTCTCAGCAGGCGCATTCAGCCAGCAGGTGGCCGGTTCGGAGGAATGGACCAACGTAGCTGACAACAACAAGGACTTCGGCCGCAACGCCGGATACTCCCTCACCACCAAGGTAGTCTTCCGTCCTCTCTACAAGATGGAGAACGCAAGCCTGCACATCGGTGCCGCATACTCATACAGGACCACCACGACCGACCTCGCCACCGGCGAATGGGGAACATACCGTGCAAGCGCCCGCAACTCTACCAACCTCAACCGCAAGAAATATCTTGACACCAACAATCTTCCGGGCTTCCACCACAACAACCTCTGGACTGTCGAAATCGCCGGCCACTGGAACGGACTCCGCTACGAGACTGCATACATAGGCGACAACGTCCACTTCAAGGCTGACGCTGCAGACCCATCAACCAAGAACTTCGGCGGATGGTACGTACAGGCAGGCTACCTTCTCTTCGGAGGAAAGCACCAGTATGACGCAAAGGGCGCCAAGTACACCAAGGTCGAGCGCGGCCGCAAATGGGGCGACCTCGAACTCTGCGGACGCTACGAGATCTGCGACCTCAACGACGGAAACGTATATGGCGGTGGAGCAGAAGCCTACACTCTCGGCCTGAACTGGCACGTCAACAACAACGTCAAGTTCATGATCAACTATCAGTTCAACAACAACGACCGCTACGCAAACGGCAAGGGCAAGCTGAATGTCGGCAAGGACGCCGAAGGCAAGCCTACAAAGGACTTCACCAAGGTTGTCGCCGCCGACGGAAAGGCCGGTGTTGACTACCACATGCTTTGCGTACGTTTTGAAATTGACTTCTAAAATTGGACAAGATTATGAAAAAGATATTTATCGTTTCCCTGGCTGCAATATTTGCCCTCACAGGATGTCTTAAGGACGAGACCTTCAAAGGCCCTTCTACCATCGACAAGGTTGCATTCACCCCTGCGGCTCCTACTTCCGATGACGCAGTCACCGTCACCGCAAATGTCGGCGGCCTCCAGGCTGTCAAGACAGCAACCCTCACCTACAACGGCACCGAGACGGCCATGACAGGCTCAGGCAAGACCTACACCGGTACCATCCCTGCGATGGAAGACGGTAGCGAGGTCGAGTTTACCGTAACCGTAGTCAACGAGGCCGGCTTCAAGACCGTCTCAGACAAATTCTCATACAAGGTCGGAGACCCTGCAACCGACTGGTCAACCCTCAAGTTCAACGAGGTCAGCGGTTCCGGCAGTGATGAAGAAAAATTCATCGAACTCTACAACACCGGAGACTACAAAATCAAGCTCACAGGCGTAACCATCAACAAGGATGAGGAACTCACATGGACCGGCATCGACGGCCAGGTAATCGCGCCTAAGAGCGTATTCGTGATCATGGGCTCCAAGACCACCAAGGAAGACACGGATATCACTAAGGGCTTCAAGAGCGGCTTATCCGCAAAGAAGAGCGTACGTCTCGACCTCTACAACCCTGCAGGCGAACTCATCGACTTCTTCCAGAGAGGAGAAAAGGGAGAGTCCGGCTGGGGCGCTTCCATCGCCAACTGGGGAGGTTCATGGAGCCGCATCCCTGACGGAACCGGCAAGTGGAAAGCTACTGAGACCAAGACTCCTGGTGCAGTCAACGCCACCGAAGGTGCTGATGATGAATTGTTGAAAAACGACTAATACTTCAAATACTTTTAAAATATAATTATGGCAGAACTTAAAATCGGCGAGATCAGCAAACCTCGCTTCGAATTCCGCAGCTTCGGTCAGTGCTTCTGCGAAGCTCACAAGAGAATGGCACGTCTTTCAGTCCCTGTTCCAGAGAAAGTCTGGGAAAGACAGAGCGATGAGATTTACATCGTATCAGCCAAGAACGACATCAACAACACAAAGATCCGCGACGGAAAGATGGACATCAAGACCTATGTCCAGACAGTTGACGGCCTCGAGCAGTGGAACCCGCTCATGAAGGGAGAATTCCCTATCTCACGCGAGGTCCTCGAGAAGGAAGTATTCCCTGCATTCATGGTCGAGATGCCTAAGCTCACCAAGGATACCTACACATACGACGAGTTCATCGCAATGGTTAAGGCCAACAAGGACCTCGCAGCAGTACGCGTCCACAAGCAGCGTTTCGGCTACATGGTCAACGGCACCATCTGCGAAGTCGGCAATGTCCTCATCAACGGCGCCAAGGTTGTCACCATCAACTCTGAGTCCACCGAGATCGAAGACATCAAGAAGACTATCGCTGACGTAGGTCTCGAGGGCGTAGAGAACATCAACTACCTCCAGGCTATCAAGCGCGTGATCGGAATGTCAGACAAACCTCTTGCTAACGAATAAAAACTGAAAGAAATGGCACAGGAAATCGAAAGGAAATTCCTTGTTAAAGGAGACTTCAAGAACGAAGCATTCAAGGCCACCCGCATTACCCAGGGCTATCTCAGCAGTGTTCCTGAGAGAACTGTGAGAGTCCGCGTAAAAGGCGAGAAGGGCTTCATCACCATCAAGGGAATCGGCAACGACAGCGGTGCAAGCCGTTTCGAGTGGGAGAAAGAAATCCCTGTAGATGAGGTAAAAGAGCTCCTCAAGATCTGCGAGCCGGGCGTGATCGACAAGACCCGCTATCTCGTAAAGGCTGGAGAGCACACCTTCGAAGTTGACGAGTTCTACGGCGACAACGACGGTCTCACCGTAGCCGAGGTAGAGCTCGGCGCAGAGGGCGAGGACTTCGTACGTCCTGAGTGGCTCGGCGAGGAAGTGACTGGAGATGTAAAATACTACAACTCCATGCTCATGAAGAACCCTTATAAGAACTGGAAATAATGAATTCATCCCACGGAACAGGTTTCGATCCGCTGGACATGAACAATTACAGGATCGAGAAGCTGCCGAAGATGCAGAAATCAGGCTTTGAAAGGCTGATGCAGCGCTTCGGCGGCCCTCTCGCCATCCTGGTGTTCATACTTATCTATTGGATCGCCGGAATTCCGTTTCTGGACAATCTGGACCCTTCTTCCCTGTCCGGGGCCGCTCTGAAGAGATTCAACGAGCTCGGCCTGGCAGGATTCATCAGGGCGAATTATGCTATGCTTGCGGTATTCGCGGCAGCAATCGTCCTCTGGATTACAGAAGCGATTCCTAATTACCTTACATCCCTTATCGTAATCCTTACGATAGTACTTACCGGCATCACCACCGACAAGACGGCATACGCCCAGCTCGGCCACCCGGTAATGTGGCTCAACATCCTCTCCTTCGTGCTTGCTTCCATGCTTGTCAAGACCCAGGTCGCAAAGCGTTTCGCGCTCTGGTTCGTACTCAAGTTCGGAAAGAATGCATCGGGAGTGATATTCAGCTTCATCATCATCAACGTCGTCCTCTCGGCTTTCATCTCCGCGACCACCGCAAAGGCAGCCATCCTTCTTCCTATCATGATGGTAGTCTGCGCGATCTATGGAGCCACCGGCGGCGAGAACCGCAATAACTTCGGACGTAACCTCATGCTTCAGAACCTGTTCCAGATCAATCTCGGAGCAAACGGATTCCTTACAGGCTCGGGCGCGACCCTGCTCGCCGGCTCCCTTATAGCTGGAGCTCTCGGTATCGGTTCGTTCAGCTACCAGGACTGGTTCAAGGCCGCATTCCCTATGAGCATCCTGCTTATAATGATCGGCTGGTTCGTCGGCACGAAACTGATCTTCCCTATGAAAAAGGAAGACCGTGTCCCTCAGATCGACGGCGGCATGGAGAGACTCCGCGAGGAGCTCCACTCCATGGGCAGGATGAAAGGTGAAGAATTCAGGGCAATCGCCATATTTGTCGGCGTGCTCCTCATGTGGGCTACCGACAAGCAGCACGGCATCAACCAGACTGCTGTCGCCTTCATTGGTGCGGTTATTGCTCTTATGCCTAAAATCGGCGTAGTAAAATGGAACGATGTGGACATCCCATGGCATCTGCTCCTCTTCTCGGCCGGAGCCTATACCCTCGGCGCAGGACTTGATGCCACCGGACTCCCGGGTACGGCAGTCAACGCTGCCTTCTCAGCCCTCGGAATCACTCAGGCCACCCCATACTGGGCCCTGTACATGATCCTGACCGGCTCGATGCTCGCGAGCGCTCTCATCTTCCAGTCAAAGACGATGCAGACTCTTATATTCATACCTATCGCGATAGGTGTAGCCCAGAGTTTCGGCTATCCGGTCATGAGTCTCGCATTCCCTGTGGCTATGCTCGTAGGACACGTTTATGTGCTTCCTTTCAACAGCAAGCCTGCTGCGCTGCTTTATACGACAAACCAGTACAGCTGGAGCGATACCTTCCGTTTCGGTATCACGATGATGCTTATTTCATGGGGCGTAATCCTCCTCTGGGGACAGACCGTCCTGAAATGGATAGGATATACTCCGGGGCTGTTCTAGTATTTTATATTCTGATTTAATTGTACTTATTATTATGACATTGAGTTTCATATTGAGAATAATCGTCGCAGGCCTTTTAGGCGGACTGATCGGCCTGGAGCGTGAAATCAGGGCCAAAGAGGCAGGTTTGAGGACGCATTTTATCGTGGCGCTGGGCAGTGCCCTGTTCATGATAATCTCGCAATATGCATTCACAGGACGGTTCGACGCGGCGCGAGTTGCCGCCCAGGTCGTTTCCGGAATCGGTTTCATCGGTGCCGGTGTCATAATCTTCCAGAAGAATGTCGTCCGCGGTGTGACCACCGCGGCCGGCCTCTGGGTAGCTGCCGCCATCGGCCTCGCCTGCGGAGCGGGTATGTATCTTGTTGCTACGGCAGCTGCGGCACTAACTGTTATCTGTCTCGAAGCAATGCATATAATAACAAACCGTTACGGAGAAAGATTACTGACTGTAAAAGTCTCCCCGGCTGACAACGACAGGCTGCTGGAGCTTTTGGACTCGGTCAAGAAGGCTGGATTCGACATAGAGTCGTTCAGCCTGTCGGAAGGCGACGCTATCATCCAGATACGGATGAAGCATAAAGATTATATGACAACGGTACGATCCGTCCTCACATTCGCCAAAGGCCTCTCTGTAGACATTATCTAAAAACACTCGAAGTTAAACATATGGGAATGATTTTTTATGCGGTGCCTGCGGCATCGCTGCTCGCCCTTTTTTTCGCCGCGCTGTTCTTCAACAGCATGATGAAGGAAAGCGAGGGCAATAAGACAATGAAGGAAATAGCCAGATACGTCCGCGAAGGCGCGATGGCATATCTCCGTCAACAGTATAAGATAGTTATCATAGTATTTCTCGTACTCGCAGCCATATTCGCCGTCCTGGCGTATGGCTTCGGGGTACAGAATCCGTGGGTTCCGTTCGCCTTCCTTACCGGAGGCTTCTTCTCGGGCCTTGCGGGCTATGTCGGAATGAAGACCGCGACCTACGCGTCCGCGCGTACGGCCAACGCGGTAAACCACTCGCTGAACAGAGGCCTGAAGCTTGCCTTCAGGAGCGGAGCGGTCATGGGACTGACTGTCGTAGGTCTCGGTCTTCTGGATATATCGATCTGGTGGGTCGTCCTCAGAGCTTTCGTGCATGAGGCCAGCGACGCCCAGACCCTTGTCGTCATAACCACTACGATGCTTACGTTCGGTATGGGTGCGTCCACCCAGGCGCTGTTTGCGCGTGTCGGCGGCGGAATATATACAAAGGCCGCCGATGTGGGCGCCGACATCGTCGGCAAAGTCGAGCAGGACATTCCGGAGGACGATCCCCGCAATCCTGCGACCATCGCCGACAACGTGGGCGACAATGTCGGTGATGTCGCCGGCATGGGCGCGGACCTGTATGAGTCCTATTGCGGCTCGATTCTCGCTACCATGGCCCTCGGAGCTTCGGCGTTCTTCAACGATGGCGTCGCCGTCCAGATGCGCGCCATCATGGCCCCGATGCTGATCGCCGCTATCGGCGTAGTGCTTTCAATCTTAGGCATTTACGCAGTCCGGACGAAGGAGGGCGCTTCGCTGAAGGACCTTCTGGGCTCGCTCAGCCGCGGAACCAATCTCAGCGCAGTGCTGATCGCCGTGCTGGCGTTCGGAGTGTTCAAGGTCCTCGGCTTCCCGAACTGGTGGAAGCTAGCGCTTTCGGTGCTTTCGGGCCTTCTCGCCGGAGTCATTATCGGAAAAGTGACGGAGTACTATACTTCGCATTCATACAAACCGACCAGAAAGCTTGCCGAGGCTGCTCAGACAGGTTCAGCGACAGTCATAATCAATGGAGTGGGACTCGGCATGATTTCTTCGGCTATTCCGGTGGTGACGATCGCCGTGGCGATTCTGCTGTCCTATGGTTTCGCGACCGATTTCGTATTCTCGACCTCGACTCTTAGCTGCGGCCTTTATGGTATCAGTATCGCGGCTGTCGGAATGCTTTCGACTCTCGGAATCACGCTCGCTACCGATGCTTATGGCCCTATCGCCGACAACGCCGGCGGCAATGCGCAGATGTCGGAACTGGATCCGTCGGTGCGTGAGAAGACAGATGTCCTCGACTCGCTCGGAAATACCACTGCGGCTACCGGAAAGGGCTTCGCGATTGGTTCGGCGGCACTTACCGCCCTCGCCTTGCTGGCTTCTTATATCGAGGAACTGAAGATCGGGCTCGGTCATATCGGACGTGAGTTCATCTCAGTCAGAGGCGAGGCTGTCGAGACTGTCAAGGCTACGATTACGGATATAGTCGACTACTATAATATCACTCTGATGAATCCGAAAGTGCTTGTCGGCGTCTTCCTCGGTTCGATGATGGCTTTCCTTTTCTGCGGCCTGACGATGAATGCTGTCGGACGCGCTGCGCAGAAGATGGTGGTGGAGGTGCGCAGGCAGTTCCGCGAGATTGCAGGAATCCTGGAGGGTAAGCAGAGGCCGGATTATACTTCGTGCGTGCGTATCTCTACAAGGGCCGCACAGCATGAAATGATCTTCCCTTCACTGCTCGCCATTGCCGTTCCGATGATTTCTGGCCTGATTCTTGGACCAGCGGGGGTTATCGGTCTGCTTGCGGGCGGTCTGGGCGCCGGATTTGTGCTGGCAATTTTCCTTGCGAATTCCGGCGGAGCGTGGGATAATGCGAAGAAGTATGTGGAGGAAGGCAATCTCGGAGGCAAGGATTCAGCTGCCCATAAGGCTACCGTGGTGGGAGATACTGTCGGGGATCCGTTCAAGGATACGTCGGGTCCTTCGCTTAATATCCTTATCAAATTGATGAGTATGGTATCCATCGTCATGGCCGGACTTACAGTCATGATCGGAGGATAGCATCCCCATAAAGTACAACAAATCTTAACACGGACGGCGGGCCTTCATTGCGGCCCGCCGTTGTTTTCCTTGAGTAGTTCTATGAACTTGCGGGCGGCAAGCTTATGATATGCGCCCTTGATCTGGTGGTAGCATCCGTCCATGCGGCTTGCCGGATGGGCGATAGGGACGGCCTCGAAGCCCTCCGCCTGATGGATGACCTCCTCCGAAAGGACGGTCACCAGCGGGCTGCTGCCCACAAGGTCGAGAAGATATCGGATACTATTGATCTCCAGACGGATATCCAGGTCTACATTCTGGGCAAAAAGGACATCCTCCAGGGTATCCCGCGCTTGGAGGCCCCGGGAAGGCAGCGCAAGCGGAAAACGGGAAAGGTCCTGTACCGTGACCTCACTGCCCACGCCTTTGAGCTCTCCCTCCCGTCCGACAAGACAGAGTCGGCTCGGAAACAACAGATGGGACTCGATGCGGTCGTCGCCGATGGTCGACTTGTAAGTCAGCGCCAGGTCAAGCTCGCGGTCAAGCAATTTCTGGCGGAGCTCCTCCTTGGAGGCAATGAGAAGGTTGAGACGGATGTTCGGAAACTGCCTGTTATAATCCAGTACAGTCCTCTTGAACAGAGGACCGAAGGAATAAGTCGCCCCGACGCTCAGGGATCCGACCTTGAGAGCTTTCACGTCCCGGATGCGTTCCGCCCCGGCACGCGCCTCCTCCAGCACCTGCGAAGCGAACGGATAGAACTGCTCGCCGTAATCGCTCAGGGTGACATGTCTCGTATCACGTATAAGCAGCTCCACTCCCAGCTCTTCTTCCAGTTTCTGGATCTGCTGGGAAATTGTGCTCTGCGTTATGAAAAGGGACTTTGACGCAAGGGAGAAACTCCTCAGGCGACCGACCTCGACGAAATACTTCAACTGCCTTAATTCCATGATTTAAGCTGTTTTGATGCAAAGATAGAGATATTTATCGACAATATCTATCAGTCATATCGAAACAAACCTTATTTATCAATAAGAACAATTCTTCCGGCAATGTAATTTTGCACAATTATTTGAATTCAAAGAGATGAAAAGAATTGCAATTTTATGTTTAGCTCTTGTCCTCCTGCTGGTAGTATACTGCACCCAGGAGCGTGCTAACGTGTCCAGCCTCGTGGATAACTATGCCCAGGTGACCATTCCGGCACCTGACCTTTCGGGCATCACCGACAATGGAAAAGAGGTACTGAGCCTGTACCGCAAAGCCGCCGACGAGGTGGACAAGATCTACTGGCAGCAGTATTTCGGAGACAAGGACGAATTCCTTGGTTCCCTGTCGAATCCTTCAGAGAAACTTTATGCCGAGATCAATTACGGCCCATGGGACCGCATAGACGGGAAGCCATTCCTGTCAGGATACGGCGACAAGCCGGCCGGAGCCCGCTTTTATCCGGAGGACATGACCGAGGAAGAATTCCTTTCATGGAACAATCCTGACAAGAACAGCCCATATACACTCATCACCCGCGGCGAAAACGGAAACCTCGAGACCGTATGGTATCATGACGCATACGCCGAATCCATCAGCAAGATAGAGGGTTACCTGCACAGGGCAGCCGACGTCACCATCAAGGAAAGCGTGCGCAACTACCTCCTCAAGATGATCGAAGGTCTAAAGACCGACGACTACTATGAGAGCGCAAAGGCATGGCTGGAAATGGAAGACAGCAAGATGGACCTCGTGATCGGCCCTGTAGAGGCCGTGGACGACGCCCTCAATGGAACCAAGGCTTCATATGGAGCCTATGTCCTCCTCAAGAACCTCCAGCGCACCGAGGAGCTCAACGCCCTGTCATCAAGAATGCCAGAGCTGCAGAAGATGCTTCCGGGAGACCCGGCCAACCACGACTTCGTCCCTGGTGCCAAGTCCGACATCTTCTCCTGCAACGTACTGTACTGCAGCGGCTACACCAACGCCGGCTTCAAGGTGATCGGCATCAACTTCCCTTATGACACCAAGGTTCAGGAAGAACTCGGTACCCGCTCTATCATCTTCGACAACATCATCCGCGAGAAGTTCAACCGCACCGTCCATCCGGTAGGAAGAGCCCTCCTGGAGGATGTATACCAGCCTCATGTGGACGCCAGCGCATTCTACTGGCTGATCGTCTTCCGCGAGATCGCGAAGGGCCTGGGCGTCAAGGAAACGATCAACGGCAAAGGCACCGTCGCAGAAGCTCTGGGCAACGAGGCCCTCGCAGTGGAGAAAGCCAAGTCCAACGTGCTTGGAACATGGCTCTGCGCACAGGAGGCCGAGGCATACCATATCTCAGCCCTCTTCCAGAAAGAGGATGTGCTCACCACTTTCGTGACCAACACTATCCGCTCTACCCGCTTCGGCGCGGCCGACCCTACCGGAATCGCCAACATCATAGTATACAACTACCTGCTCGAAAGCAAAGCCATCAGCTGGAATGCATCAGACAGGTACAGCATCGATTACGACAAGACTTGGCAGGCACTGGAAACCCTCGGCTCCGAGATTCTCCGCATACAGGCCCACGGCGACACCGACGCCGTCCATGCATGGGTCAAGAAATACGGAATCGCCGGTCCTGAGAGCCTGTCAGACAAGCGCATTCTGGAAAATGCAGGCATCCCTGTGGACATCCGCTTCAACTACGAATAATCTACACTCGATATAGATAATACAACATGTTCAAGAATTTCCCCGGATTTAACATGGTCGAACAGATGCACAAGTTGCGTCAGAGCAGCAGGTTCGACCTCGCAATACTAAAGAAAAAAAGCTTAGGACTCATATTCGTCTCAATCATCGTGATGATCCTGTGGTTCC